>CALEHF010000309.1 GCA_937876125.1 uncultured bacterium | reverse complement strand
TTCCTGAACCCGGGCCCAGATCCTACGAACAGCGACGCGCTCGATTGCGGCGGGCCCTAAGCTTTTTTTCCCAGAACTGCTCCGAAGGGTCGCAGGCTGGGCATCTGACTTATCTGCCTCTCAGGACAGCCCATTGAGTACCGGTGCCTTGTAGAGTAGTTTTGGGCACCTCGGCACCTATATCTACACATGCCGGCGTGGCTTGCCGGTCCAGTTTATCAATTCTGCGATTGATCTCCGGTCCCTCCATTCGACCTCGGACGGTGGGTGACGGAGTTTCAGTTCTTAGTGGGAGTTCGAACATGAGTGAAGTCTCTAAGCGATGTCGGATCTCGTTGGTTGCGCTTCTGTGGGTCTCTTGGCTCTCGACCGACCTCGTCGGCCAAAGCACGATCAACGTCGGCAGCGGGGTGGGTGCGATGGGAGAGTTGACGACGATCGAGGTCACCATGGACACGCTGGACTTGGTTCAGGGGTGGTCGTTCGGCGTTTGCCACAACGAAGCCGAGCTCGAGGTCATCGCTGCGGGGCTCGGCTCTGACGCGCTTGCTCTCAACTCCACTGCCGGACCGGATTACGCGCAAGTCAGCTTGGAGACGGGGGGAGTGACGACCGGTGCGATTGTCTGCTTCTCGAATTGTCAGTTTCTCGGCCCCGGGATCGGGAATTCGATTCTCGAGATCACTTACACTTCGCTTGCTCCCGGTGGCTCGGTCTCTGGGCTGGAAGTGTGTTCGACCCTCGGAGCTCCGCCGGTCGACACGGTGGTCACGGTCGCCAACGATACCACTACCCCGACGACGACGGGGGGGACCATCACGGTGGAGACGCACAGTTTCTTCGAGCTCTCGAATGTCATCGCCGGAATTGGTTCACAGGTCTCGGTTCCGTTGCAGTTGACCAGTCAGATCGGGCTCACTGGAGTTCAGATCGCGTGCGAGTACGACCCGCTCGAGCTCTTCTTCATCGAGGCGGTACCGAGCGGAACCGGAGCCAATGTAGACTTCTTTGCTCTGCAGGAAAATCCCGTCCCGGGAGAGATCGGCGTGGGCATGATTCAAGACCTGACTCCGCCGCTCACCACCCTGATTCCGGCGAGCGACCATGCCGACCTCATGGAGATCAGATTCTTCGTCTCTCCTCTGGCCGAGGTCGGGACCGTCATTCCGGTTCTCTTCGCAGCTGAGGTGGGGAGTCCGCCGCTTCAAAATCGCGTCGTGCTCGAGAATCTGTTCGATACACCGAACTTGAGCCACGGCTCCATCACCGTGGTGGATGCAGTGACGTTCCTTCGCGGCGACTGCAATGGTGACGTCCTCATCGACCTCTCAGACCCGATCTTCCTTCTCCTTTATCTCTTTGCGGGCGCCGATACGCCCGAGTGTCTCGACGCCTGCGACCCTAACGATGACGGGAATAACGATACCGGAGACGCGATCTACCTCGTCAACTACCTGTTCTCGGATGGACCAGAGCCGCCTGCGCCGTTCCTGAACCCGGGCCCAGATCCTACGAACAGCGACGCGCTCGATTGCGGCGGGCTCTAACCGGCCGGTCCAAGGAGCTCGGACAGCGGGGCTCGGCACTCTGGGCAGGTTACGCTTCTGCCCCACCCACGCGTCGCCGCCACTCCTCGCCATCGGCGAACGTCTCGGGGTCGATCCGAACTACTCGCGTACGGGGGGGGACCGGGGGAATCTCGAGCTCGTCGGTGACGATGAGGTCGTAGACGTCTTTCTCGAGGCGACGTTCTACCCCTTCGGCATCGCCGACCGCGTCGACCCGCCACCCATCCTCGGCGAGGCGATTGAACGCCGCCAGCCGGAGCGCCGAGTCGAGCATCGCGACCAGCGCCATCCGGTCGAAGCGGGCGTCAGGATGTGCGGTGCCGTCCCTCTTCGCACCACTCACGATGTCTCCCCCATCACGCGTACCCGAATCCGTCGATTGTGTGGGCGGCTTCGATGTTCGAACAGGAACAGCCCCTGCCACGTGCCGAGGGTGAGGGAGCCGCCGTCGACGTGAACCGTCTCCGAAGTCTTCGTGACCGCCGCGCGCAGGTGCGAGGGCATGTCGTCGGGGCCCTCCGCGGTGTGGGTGTAGAGAGGGTCGTTCTCAGGGGCGAGGCGCTCGAACCAGCGCTCGACGTCGGAGCGCGCGGAGGGGTCGGCGTTCTCGGTGATGATGAGGCTCGCAGATGTGTGGAAAATGAACACCGAGCAGAGGCCGGTGGTGATCACCGAGCGCTGGACGACTTCTTCGACTCGGTCGGTGATCTCGAAGAGACCCTTCCCCGTGGTCCGGATCTCGATCGTGTCGGTGTGGATGGTCATGTCGAGAGACTAGCAATCGTGGTCTGGGAGTGAAACAGGATCGACCCGCGAGCGGTGACCGACGTACTCGAGAGCCGGGAGCCCCCGGGCGCGATCGCGTCTCCTGGAGCCCACTCGCCAAGGCTTGGACCCTCTCCGCGCCTTGAGTTCGCTGGTTTCGAGCGCACTGAGCCACTATCGTCCCCCGGACTCCCTCTGAAAGGACCTGAAGGAATGCGCGCTCTCCTCGCTGCGATCACCCTCTGCTTCCTCGCTGGCTGTCTCGACTACGACAAGCCCGAGGCGAGCACCCCCGCCGCCCCACAGCAATCGCCGACGACGCAACCCGGCGCTCTAGCCGATTCGGGCAAGCTTCCCTACGCCCGGGAGGCGCACGCAAACGAGAAGCACTTTCGCAACATTCGCCAGCTCACCGATGGCGGCGAGAATGCGGAGGCGTACTTTTCCAAGGACGGGAAGAAGCTGATCTTCCAGTCGAAGCGCCCGCCTTATCAGTGCGATCAGATCTTCACCATGAACATCGACGGAACCAACCTGAAACTGGTCTCGACCGGCAAGGGGCGCACCACCTGTGCCTACTTCGTCTACCCCGACGACACCTCGGTCGTCTTCTCATCGACGCATGCGGCAATGGCTGAGTGCCCGCCGGTCCCCGACATGTCGCTCGGGTATGTTTGGCCGATCTACGACACCTACGACATTTACCGCGCCAAGGCGGATGGGTCGGGCCTCCAAACCCTCGGGTCCTCTCCCGGCTACGACGCCGAGGCGACGATGGCGCCTGACGGCAGCCGAATCTGCTTCACGTCGACCCGCGATGGAGACCTCGACATCTACACGATGAAGCCCGACGGCAGCGATGTCGTGCGGCTCACCCAGACGGTTGGATACGACGGCGGGCCGTTCTACTCGCCGGACGGAAAGAAGATCGTCTACCGGGCGAGTCACCCCGATGGACCCGCGCTCGAGGATTACAAGCGGTTGCTCGATCGCGGACTCATCCGCCCGACGAAGCTCGACATCTACATGATGAATGCCGACGGTTCGAACGTGGTACGCCTCACCGACAACGAGTCCGCGAACTTCTGCCCCTTCTTCCACCCCGATGGCAAGCGGGTGATCTTCAGCTCGAACCAAGGGGGCAACAAGCGCGAATTCGACCTGTTCTCGGTTCACATCGGGACGAAAGAGATCGAGCAGATCACGTTCACCGGCGAGTTTGACGGCTTCCCGATGTTCTCGCCGGACGGACGCAACTTAGTCTGGTGCTCGAACCGCCATAACGCACAAGATGGTGAGACGAACGTGTTCATCGCGGAGTGGGTCGACTAACTGATGTACTGCTTGTCCTGAGTGTCTTCCAATATAGAGAACGCGCCCCTCGCACGGTCCGTGCGGGGGGCGCGTTCTGTTCGTTCTGGGTTGGAGCGCATGTAGGGATCTACTCGATCTTGATCTTCCCCACGTCGCGATCCTCCCCTTCGACGATGCGAGTATCGACCGAGCTTCGTCCGAGCTTGGGGTGCTGCACCTGCACACGGTACGGTCCCGGTGCAAACAGTTCAGTGCGGAAGCTGCCATCGAGAGAAGTGCTGGTCAGACGCGGCGGGCCCTGCGCGGAGTCGGTGCCCCCGGTCGGAGTGATGAGCACTCCCGCGCCGGCGATCGGGCGATCGAGCGTATCGACCACTACACCCGCGAAGCGGCCTCCCCGCGGCAACCGGACTCTGAGCAGTGGCGGTCCCTCGGTCGGAATGCGAAAGCGCACCCTGGTCCGCGGTGCGTCGGGGGCGGTGATGTCGATGGCGTAGTTGCGCTCGCGTCCGAGAATGTCGAGTGCCTTCGAGTCACCTGCGAGTGCATTCACCAACTCGATGCGATCCAGTTTGATCCGCACATTGGCATCGGGGCGCGCATTCCCATCGGAATCGACAACTTCGAGGGTCCAGGGGGTGCTGGGGTCGAGGGAGATCGGCTTGCGGATGAGCGCGCGGTTTTCGCCGAGGATGAGTGCATGCATCTCGGCGCGGTAACCCGGGCTCACGACGACCACTTTGCCACGGCCGGGTGTCAGGCCGGTGAAGGCCGCCTTTCCGAGCGCGTTGGAGCGACCTTCTCCCTCGAGGCCGCGACCGGTGAAGACGCGCAAATGGGCGTCGGCGACCGCCTCGCCGATCCCGAACAGAACGACCTCGAGTCGGATCCCGGGGACGAGCAAGATATCGTGCTCGACCACCTTTTCACGCGAGGACTCGACGTCGAGGATCTGTTCGTCGCGATACGCCACCGTGCGCACGGTAATCACGACCGGCCCGAAGGGAGCGGTCATTTCGTAACGCCCATCGTCGTCGGTGGTCACTTGGTCGAACCACCCCTCCATCCCAGCGAACTCGAGGACGACATCGGGGACAGGAGCGTTCTCGATCGCGCCGCCTTCGACAACGATCGGTCCTTCCACTCGACCGCGGATCAATCCCCCGCGGAAGAGGAGATAGGGGATCGAGGGTTCACGACCCTTCTCGAGCTCGACGATCTGTTGGAAGTACCCGGGGTGACTCATGCGCACGAGCGGCTGAAGGTCGGCGAGGATCGAAATGGTGAAGCGTCCCTCGGCGTCGGTGGTCGCCGTTGCTTCGTCAGGGGTGGTAAAGGGTCCGGAGCGGATCGAGACCCCGGTGAGCTCTTCGCCGAGAGGATCCACGACTTTGCCGTGGTAGGTGCGGACCGCGATGGCGGGTGGCAGCTCAGGGTCGGGGGCGTCAGTGCCAATATCCGAGGAGCCAATATCCGTGGAGCCAGTGTTGGCGGCGGGCGTGATCTCTTCGGTGCCACCTCCGCCAGCCGCGGACCCTGTGGGGGGGTCGATCGCCCCATTTCCCGAGGTTCCGTTCTCGCCGGTCTTCCCGCTCTCTTCGATGCCACCGGTCGAGGTGCTCGATTCGATCTTGTAGTAGACCCCCGCGCCGACGAGGACCACGATGACGATCGCACCGATCACCGCGATCGAACTCTTGGCTGTCTCTCTCGACTGCATGGAGGTCTCCATCTCTGGGATCACCGCGTACGACCGCTGAATTACCGCCTCCTGGCGCCGGATCACGGCTTGATCAGCGCCTCGTGACCGAGAAACTTGATCTTTCGAGCCTGGGCTTCGGCTTCGGGCCGACGGGTGTATTGACCGCTGACGACTCGATGGAGAAGTATCCCCTCGACGGTCTCTTCGAGCACCCTTGTGACGATTTTTGAGCCGGAGAGCTGTAATGCGAGCGCCTGGGCGCGTTCGCGGTCTTGAAACACTCCCACCTGCACGGTGAAGTGCGGTGGCTGACGCAGAGCGACCCTCGCCTCAGCGGCGTGGCGTGGCGCGCTCGTCTCGAGTTTCGCGCACTCGGTGAGTGGGCGTCGCGCCTCGGAGAACGCCCCCGCGCGCTGGAGAGAGATCCCCTGCTCGAGAAGCGCCTCCGCCCGAGTTTCGGGGTCGAGCGCGGTCCGTGCGGCATCGTCGAATCGCATCGCGGCGGCCGCGAAGTTTCCCTCGGCGCGCTCGAGATACCCGATTTGCATCCAAGCGTGCGGAGCGATGCGCGCGTCACCTCGTTGGGCGGCGGTGACGAGGTGGTCGCGGGCCTTGTCGATGGAACCGGCGTTTCGGAACTCAGTTCCCGCATCGAGCAACGCCTCGGCGGCACGATCGTCGCGGTAGTGGTAGCGGTGGAAGGTCGCGTAGAGAGTCGCGGCTTCGTCGTGGCGCCCACTCACCCGCGCGATCTCGGCAAGTTCCCAGAGAGAATCAGCCTCGGGGGCCTCGGCGACTTCGTCCCCCGCGCGGGGCGTACCGAAGCAGCCGACGAGCGGCAGGATGCCGACCGCGATGGTCAGCGCGAGAGCTGGACCTCGGGGCGTGGTTCGGCGAGCGGCGGATTCGAGCCCTCGCAAGATCTGTCTTCTCAGCACTGTGCCCCCCATTCGGTGCGATCGGATCGAGTATGCTGTCGAATGTCATCGCGATGCTCCGCGCCCATCGGATGTTCAGCGGGCCGGAAGTTCAGAGAGCCCAGAAGTTCAGGGAGCCCAGAAGTTCAGGGGGCCCAGATGTTCTGAGAGCATTGTGGGGAGCGACTCAGGGATCGCAAGCGAAGGGACCGAGTGCGTGGAGAACGAGCCGGATCTGATGGTCGGAATCGACACCGGCGGCACGTTCACCGACTTCCTGGTGGTCGATGGGACATCACGATCGGTGCACAAACTCCCATCGACTCCCGATGACCCCTCCCGCGTCATCGCCGAGCTCCTCGCCACGCTCTCCCGCCCACCGACGCGCATGGTCCATGGCTCGACGGTCGCCACCAATGCGCTTCTCGAGCGAAAAGGCGCGCGGCTCGTCTGGGTGACTACCCGCGGGTTTCGCGATCTGGTCGAGATCGGTCGGCAGGATCGACCGAGCCTGTACGACGCGACTTGTCTCCCCGAGCCGCCGCCGGTGCCGCGGGAGCGCCGCATCGAGTTGACCGAGCGCCTCGGCCCCGGGGGTGAGTTGTGGACTCCACTCGATCCCGATGAGCTCGCGGCCCTCCCTGATCAGATCGCCGCCCTCAAACCGGAGGCGATCGCGATCGGATTCTTGCACTCGACCGAGAACCCCGTTCACGAACAGACCGTGGCCGCTCTCTTGCGCGAACGATTTGGGCCCGAGGGGATTCCCGTCGTGTGCTCGTCGTCGATCGCCGCCGAACCGCGCGAGTTCGAACGCTTCGCCACAGTGCTTGCGAGCGCCGCGGTGACGCCGGCGATGGACCGTTATCTCGAACGTCTCGGTCGAGTGCTGTCCCCCGAACTTTGGTCGGTGATGGAATCTTCGGGGGGAGCGATGCCGTGGGCGCGGCTGCGCGAGCAAGCAGTGCGCACGGTGCTTTCAGGCCCCGCCGGTGGCGTGGTTGCCGCGGCGGGACGCGGGGGAGCAGGCTCGGTCGCCTTCGATATGGGAGGCACGTCGACCGACGTCACACTGATTTCGGGTGCGACCATCCCGACCACCCGAACGTTCTGCCTCGGTGCGGCGGGGCGTGGCAGCTGGCCGATCGCAGTGCCAGTGGTCGACGGGCACACCGTCGGGGCGGGGGGCGGGTCGCTCGCGTGGGTCGATCGTGGCGGCGCGCTCCGGGTCGGCCCCGAGAGCGCAGGCGCCCACCCCGGACCGATCTGTTACGGGCGCGGCGGGACCGTTCCGACGGTCACCGACGCGCACCTGTTCCTCGGGCGGATTCCGAGGGACGTGCGTCTCGGCGGCGCGATGCCTCTTTCCGCGACCGGGGTCTCTGAAGCGCTCACCGCCCTCGGTGCCCCGATCGGCCTCTCCGCTCTCGAATTGGCGCGCGGGATCTTGCGCGTGGTCGAGGCAGAGATGGAGCGCGCGCTCCGCCGGATCACGCAAGAGCGCGGGGTCGATCCGCGCGGACTCAAGCTGGTCTCTTTCGGCGGGGCGGGGGGGCTGCACGCGGTCTCCCTCGCCCGCTCTCTCGGCTTCCAGGCGGTGATTGTTCCCGCCGACCCCGGCATCCTGAGCGCGGCCGGCATGCTCGAGGCGCCCGAGATCGAATTCGGTGAGTGCTCGGTCCTTGCCCCTTGGTCGGAAAATCTCGCCGCCCGGCTCACCGGTCGCTTCGCCACACTCGTCAGCGAGGCGAGCGCCCGACTCGGCTCGGGGGCCGATCGTGCGGTCGTGCGCGGAGAACTCGCCATGCGTCACGTCGGACAATCCCACGAGCTCGCCATCGAGTGGAGCCCGACCGCCGGCGATCCGCGCCCGTCGTTCCTCGAGGCCTATCGCACCCGGTTCGGGACCAGAGAGGAGGATCGCCCGATCGAAGTGACCGCACTCAGAGTCCGCCTCGAGCTGGCTCCGCCGGCGATCGCCGCGGCAACAGCGCGGGTCGGTTCTCGTCCCTCGGAGGCACCGCTCCCCGAGCGTCAGGTGCCGGTCTTCTTCGATCACGGAGATCGCGCCGTCGACGTGGCGCGGATCGCGCGTCGGGAGATCGCCCCGGGGAGTTCCGTGGAAGGACCCGCGCTCATCGAGGAGCAAACGAGCACCTTGTGGCTTCCGCCCGGCTCGCGAGCGGAGTGCGACGAGACCGGAACGCTCTCGATCGATCCCGGGCGCGCGTCCCAGGTCGCTCTAGAGAAGAGGACGCGGGAATGAGCGAGGGGACCCCCGAGCGGAGCGAGTCACCGCTCCCTACCGTCGGATTCTTCGCCGCCGCCTTGTCGACCTGGCTCGGATTCTCGCTGATCGCTCGCCATGCAGCCGGGCTCGAAGGCTTCGACGGAAGGGGCCCTGTCGCGCCGATTTTGGTCCTCTCTCTGCTCACTCTCGCTCCGGCACTCGTCGCCGCGTGGCTCCTTCCCCGCGTGCGCTACACCGGGCCCACGCTGCTCTTGATCCTTGCCGTCGGCGCTCTGATCCGAGTTCCTTTCCTCTCCGTCGATCCCGGCTTCTCAGACGATGTCTATCGCTATCTGTGGGATGGACGCGTGCAGGAGGCGGGGTTCAATCCGTACGGCGTGCCCCCCGCCGATCCGTCCCTCGATGCCGTCGAGGCTGAATGGCCGGTCGCCGAGCGGGTGCGCCATCGCGTGAACCATCCCGACATCGCGACGGTCTATCCGCCGCTTCTCGAGCTGCTTTTTGCGAGCATTGCGCGGGTGGCGGGCGGTTTGTTCTTCTGGAAGCTCCTCCTCTTGTTCGTTGAGCTCTGTGTCGCGGTGCTCCTCATCCGCGGGCTCGAAGGGGTCGGCCGCGATCCGCGGCTCGTGCTCCTCTACCTCTGGCACCCGCTCCCCGTGATCGAAGTGGCTTGGAACGCGCACGCCGAGATTCTCGCAGTACTTCCGTTCCTCTGGTGCGCCGTGTTGTTGACCGAGGGGAAGCGACTGACGGCGGGGATCGCGTTCGGCGGTGCGGTCGCGGCGAAAATTCTGCCTCTGGGCTTCGGGCTGGTGCTTCTTCGAAAGGGCGGCTTCGGCACGCTGATCGTCGCCGGGATCGTGATCGCGTGGCTCGCGGCGCCGTTCGCATCGTCGCTCGATCTCGATCGCGCCACCGCGGGGCTCAGGGAGTATGCGGGGAGCTGGTACTTCAACGATCTCCTCTATCGCCCGATCGGATCGCTCCTGGGTCTCGATCCCGAGAACCGCCTATCCGAGGGTGCGCGCTACCTACGGCTTGCGATGGGGATCGCGTGGCTGCTCGTGGTCATCGCGACGTCGAAGCGACTCCCCTACCCGGCGGCGCTCGCGCTCACCGGGGCGTTCATCCTGTTCTCGCCGACGGTGCACCCTTGGTATCTGTTGTGGGTGCTCCCCTTCGCGGTGCTCTTGGAAAGTCGGGGGTGGTGGCTCTTGGCGGGGACGACCCTGATCGCGTACGAGGTGCAGATCGGGTCGCGGGCGGCGGGAATGTGGGAGCCGAACGATGCCGCCCGGTGGCTGGTCTACGCGGCGCCGCTGGTGCTCATGGCGTGGGCTCAACTGGCGGAGATTCTGGAGAATCGGCAGATCGCCCGGCAGCTGCGCGCTTCTCCCGGCGCGCATTCTGGATCTCCGACAGGAGAATGATCGTGACGCCGACCACGATACCGCTATCGGCGATGTTGAAGTTCGGCCAGACGTGGTCACCGACGTACCACTTGACGAAATCGCGCACCGCGCCGAACTGCATCCGGTCGTAGAAGTTGCCGATTGCGCCTCCGGCGATCATTCCGAGCGCGAGCGTGATCCCCCACGGCATCCTCTTCGGAAACAGGGCGACGAACAGGGTGCCCACCGCGGCGATCAGCGAGATCGACAGGAGCAGCCAACGCATGTCACTCAGCATGCCGTTGAACGCGCCGATGTTGATCGCGGCCTCGAGGGAGAATCCGGTGAAGAGCACGTGCTCCTCCCCCGCCCGGAGAAACGGTGTGTCGCCGGGGCGTTGGATGATCTCCGCCTCGAGGAAGCGGAATATCGCTGCCTTCGACCAGAGATCGAAACCGATGATCGTGATGGTGGCCGCGAGGTGAATCGCGAGGGTGTGCATGCGTCGCATGGAGCCATCGAAGCATGTCAGCCCTTGGGATGAAACCCCAACCGAACCTCTGGTGTCCTTCTCGACCCAGTTTTCCGTCGGAACCGGAAGCTGCCCCGCTCCGTAGGATTTCCCCAGGGCCCGGCGGTCCCTCCCCAAATCGAATCGAGTCTGGTTGTCCCCCGGGACCCGGCCGGTATCCTCTCTACCGTGCGCTTCTCTTCGGCACCTCGGTTCGACCCGCGTTCCGGGAAAGGAAATCCCCCTCATGAAGAGCAGAATCTCAGCGCTTCTCGTCCTGGCCGCAGTGGTTGGGACCGCCTACACCATCGGCAGCTCCCGCGCGGCCACCCCTTCTAGAGCCCATTCCCCCCCGGCGAACGAATCCGCTGCCGCTCCTCCGGGATCGCGGGCGGTCACTGCCCGCGGCGCCCTCCTCCCCGAGGAGCTTCACCTGACTCAGCTCTTCGAGCGAACTTCGAAATCGGTCGTTCACATCACCAGCCTGCGCTTTCGCCGCTCGCTCTCCCGCGACGTCTACCGCGTTCCCGAGGGGAGTGGTTCCGGCTTTGTGTGGGATCAGAGTGGGCACATCGTGACCAACTACCACGTGATCCAGAGTGGGCAGAGCTTCCAGGTCGTGCTCGCGGATGAGTCGAGTTGGACTGCGAAGTTGGTGGGTGTCGCACCGCACAAGGATCTCGCGGTGTTGAAGATCGAGGCGCCGGCGGAGCTCCTCGCCCCCCTCGATCTCGGGAGCAGCCACGATCTTCGGGTGGGGCAGGCCACCTACGCGATCGGAAACCCGTTCGGACTCGACCAATCCCTCACCCGCGGGGTGATCAGCGCGCTCGGCCGCGAAATCACCTCCCGCATGCGCACCACGATCTACGACGTGATCCAGAGCGATACCGCGGTCAACCCCGGCAACTCAGGGGGGCCCCTGCTCGACAGCGCGGGGCGGCTGATCGGGGTGAACACCGCGATCTTCTCCCCGACCGGCGCGAGTGCCGGGATCAGTTTCGCGACCCCGGTCGACACCGTGCGGCGGATCGTTCCCGATCTCATCACTTATGGCCGCGTTCAGAAGCCGGTCATCGGATTCCGCAGCTATCCGCAGCGTCTTCCCCGACACTTCCCCAGGGGAGTCCTCGTGGTCGCGGTCCCGGAAGGGAGCGCCCTCGAACGCGCGGGGCTCCGGGGTACGATCGACGAGACGCGCCTCGGCGATCTGGTCATGGCGGTCAACGGTCGCGCGACGCCGACACTTTCCGATCTGGAAGCGGTCCTCGAACGCTTCCGTGCGGGCGATGAAGTGCGGCTCACCGTTCTCAGAGGGTTGAGTTTCGAGGGCGAGGGCGGGCGGGAAGTGACTATCGAGACCAAGTTGCAGCCGGGGGACGAATGATTTTCCAGACGGAGAAACCATGATCACGAACGTCAACTGGCGCGGAGAGCTCGACGGCGATGTCATCCTGACCATCGCGGAAGAGAACGGGGACGAGAACGCGGAGATGGTCATCGATCGTCCCGGTGATCTTGTCTCGACGATGATGGCAGAGGAGTTCGCGACCGAGGAGCTGATCGACGTCGCGGCGGTGTATGGCTATTGCCTCGCCTCCCGCGGAATCTCGGAGCCGATTTTCGTCGATCAGATCGTGAAGAAGATCGGTCCCTTCATCCGCAGCGCGCGCATCGACTCGCTCGCGCTCTATCGACTGACCGAGCGGCTCGCGACTCTGATCGAAGACTCCGGCGTGAAGGGAGTCGAGCTGCGGCAGGTGCTCCTCGACGAGGCACATCGGCTGCGCGACTCGCGATGAGGCGGCCGGCGCCGGAATCATGAGCGTTTCAGGCGGAAACCACGGATTTCCGTACCTCGAGGCCGAGATTGATCTCTCCGGCGACACTCGATCGACGCGGAAACAACCCCTCAGACTCACCGTGATCTCATTTACCCGGTCGAGATCGGCCTGAAGACGCAAGCCTGGGGCACATCTGACCGATGATGACGGAGTGAGACTTTGCGATCCCTGGCATCGCATCAGTTCACTGCAGAGAATGGGTTCACTACAGAGCTGTTCGGGCATCGAGCTCCGCGCCTCGACCACGCAGCTCGCCCCTTAAGCTTGCGAACAGGATACTCCGATGGTTTCCACGAGAACTCTCTTCGCGAGGACCGCCCTCCGAGCGCTCCTCCTCACTCCGCTGATCCCCGCCCTCGTCGGTTGTGGAGCGGGGCTGAATCGAGACACCCCGACCCGCATCACTGGGATCGCGCTGTATCAAGACGCGAATCTAAACCAAGTGCTCGACGCCGGGGACACTCTCACCGTCCCGTTCGATCAGAGCATTGTGGGCCTGACTGGCATCTCCGCCGGGTCGCTCCGTCTGCCGGTCGCCGGTGATTCGCTCGGCACTCTCCCGACCTTTGCCGTCGGTACGAGCGCGAACCACCTCGTCATCACCCTCGGCGCCTCCCCCGCACTCACCGCACGACAGCTCTTCTCGTCGAACAACGTCAGCGCTGGGTCCCCTTCGGGGATCGACGTCTCTTTGACCATCGGCGCGGGCACCCTGGTCGGGGCGAGCGGAGAGACCGCGATCGCGTCGACCCCCATCGACATCGCCCCCGGATTCACGGACAGTCTTCAGGCCTTCGCCGCGGTCACCGCGCGCAACATCGCGAGCGGCGACTTTGATGGGGACGGCGATCTCGACATCTTCATTGTTGCGTTTGGCGAAGGGAACCGCGTGCTTCTCGATTCGGGGGGCGGCGTGTTCGTCGATACCGCGCAGTCCCTCGGGAGCGCGCCGAGTCTCGGCGCGGCGGTCGGCGACTTCGATAGCGATGGCGACCTCGACGTGGCCGTCGCGAACGACACTGGCTCGACCAACCAGGTGTGGCTGAACAACAGCGCGGGAACGTTTACCGCGGGACCGACCTTCGGGACTGGACTCAGCCGCGACGTGTTCGCGGGTGATTTCGACGGTGACGGCCTGCTCGATCTTGCGGTGGCCAACAACGGCGGCAATACCGTGTGGATCAACCAGGGCAGCACATTTCTCGGCGGTGGGCCGTCGCTCGGGGCTTCGAGCTCGCGCGCGGTCGCGGCGGCGGATTTCGACGCCGATGGCGATCTCGACCTCGCTTTTGCGAACGACAACTTTGTCGGGCAGGTGTGGCGGAACAATGGCTCCGGCACGTTCGTATCGATCGCTGATCTCACCGGTCCCACCGTGGGCACGTCGATCGCGGTCGGAGACCTCGACGGCGACGGTTTCCAAGATATCGTCGTCGGAAGCCTCGATCGCGGCGTGACCGCGTTCCTGAACACCGGCCCCACCACCTTCACTCCAGATCCCGACTTCGGCGGAAACTCCACCCGTGCGATCGCGCTCGGCGATGTCGACAGCGACGGCGATCTCGACCTGGTCGAAGGGCGATCGGGGACTTCCTCCGATCGGATTTGGTTCAACGACGGTGCGGGCTTCTTCGACGACTCCGGGATGCGTCTCGGCATTCTTTCGACCTACGGCGTGACTCTCGGGGATGTGGGACAGGACGGGGATCTCGATCTCGTGACCGCCACGCTGTCGGGCAGCGCGAAGGTCTTCCTGAACCCCCTCTCGGCGTCCTCCGGCGGCTTCAGTCTTGTGGATAGCGGGCAGGACCTCAGGAACAATCCGACTCCCACCGACAACAACACCCTCGATGCGGTGGCCATCGATCTCGACGGTGACGGCGACCTCGACTACCTGAATGGCGCGTCGCCGAACGGCGCGGCGCGAGTCTGGTTGAACGACGGGACCGGGGTGATGGTCATCGGATCGACACTGGGTGCCTTCGGTACTTCCGCGAACGCGGTCGCGGCGGCGAATCTCGACGGCGATGCCGACGTCGATATTTTGGTGGGACGCGCGGGCCAACAAACCCTGATCGTTCGGAACGATGGGGCCGGACTCTTCACGACGATCGGATCGCTCCCGACCAGTGTGGGCGCGACGCAGCTACGCCTCGCCGATCTCGATGGCGACGCCGATCTGGTCACCGACAATGGAGCCGTGACGCGTGTGTTGACCAATACGGGATTGTCTGTGTTCAACGATACCGGCCAGTCGATCGGTGCGGTGGTGCCCGGCGGGATCTCGCTCGGGGATCTCGATGCCGACGGCGATCGCGATCTCGTCCTCGGCGGACCGAGCGGCGGAACCCTCGTGTTCCTCAACAACGGCTCGGGGATCTTCACAACGACCGGACAATCGCTCGGCACCGCGACCACCCGTGATACCCAGCTCGGCGACGTCGATGCCGATGGCGATCTCGATCTCTTCGAGGCGAACAACGGGGGCAACCGCGTTTGGTTGAACAATGGCTTGGGCATCTTCACCGACACGTTGCAGAGTCTCGGAATCGACAACACCCGTCGCATTCAACTCGCGGATTTCGATGGCGACGGTGACCTCGATTGCATCGAGGCGAACGAAGGGTCCGATTCTCTCGTGCGTCTCAACGACGGCACCGGAACCTTCACCGACTCCGGCCTGACTCTGGTCACCGCAGGCACCGCGCGGACCGTGGTCACCGGCGATCTCGATAGCGATGGTGATCTTGACGCAGTATTCGGAACGACCAGCGGGGACCGCGTTTTCTTCCGCAATTGAGCGCACGGATTCCAGCGGCTTTGGGGCTTATTGGCCCCCGTCGTCCCGATTCTCGGCTCCTTGGCCCTGGGGACGACCACGCGATTCATCACTCTTCCGTCCTTTATCGAGACGCATCGAGCGACCAGTCACTTGTTCTTCTCGCGTTCTTTGCGGGCCCCGCCAGCAGTTCATGCAGGTGCACTGCTCGCGCGCTCTCGCATTGTCGCGGGCTGGCTCACCTACTCTCTCCGATACACGACCGTTCACGATCGAGGCAGCCTGCTTCGACTCCGCCTGCTTCGACGGTCGGCTCACCCAAAGACTGCACTGCACTCCGTCGTTCTCGCCTCCCCACTTCGTTTCCACGTCATCACAAGACCTCTCTGACGAGTGGCGACTGGATCCATGGGAATTTTCGCGTAGCATCATCGCAGACAAATGCCGCGAGCGAGCCGCTCACCCGGTGGGTCGTTCGAAGGGCATGTCGTTACGAAGTCTGCTCCGAAGATCTGTCCAAAGAAGAAGATGGAAACTTCGAAGCCTCGTTTGAACACAGTCCCCGTGAGTGGTGCCTCGAAGACACTGAGTGCCTCAAAGACACTGAGTGCCTCAAACAGCACGTCGGGGAGGTCCGCGCGACGCGCCGCGTCGTTGTTTTGGTACAAGTCGGAACTCCTGGCGGAACCGACTTTTGGGAGAGGGCGGCGATACCTCTCCAATGGCGAGGAGAATCTTCTCGATCGAGAAAGGGGCTATGTAATGCACAATCGACTTTTCGTCGGAGGGCTCCCATGGGCCATCGATGACGGTCAACTGCGCGAGCACTTCGGTCCGTTCGGAAGTGTGGTGAACGCTACCGTGATTCGTGATCGGGAGACCCAACGTTCGCGCGGCTTCGGCTTCGTCGAGTTCGGTTCTCAGGACGACGCGACCAAAGCGGTCGAGGCGCTCGATGGGACCGAGATGGATGGTCGTCAGATCACTGTCAGCGTGGCGAAACAGCCGGGCGGATAACGGGTCGAGAATCGCGGCGGCAGATGGGTTCTCTTCATGAGAGCGCTCTGCCGCCGTTCCGCGTTCGACCCGGTCCGTCAGTCCAAACCACGCTCTGAGAGGCTTTGAGACCAGGAGCTCTGACACGGGTCCTCTGACTCCGGAGCGCCTCCCCAATGCCTCGGAACCTGGCCCACCCCCCCCCAACCTCCACGCCGAGCTCCCCTGAGCCCCGCCCCCCCTTGCCCACGCGGCCGTCCTTGCCCAGAATGGCTCTCGTGGTGGAATCTCTGTCAGGCAGGGACAAACCGCCCGGGCTCAGTCTTCTCGATCAATTCATGGGTGCGCTGTCGAGGGGTCGTCCTCAGCAAGATCCCGCAAACGGAGGTGTAGAAATGCCGAAGCGATTCCGCGGCGAAGAGGCCGCGCAACGGATGGGGCTCCCGATCTCGATTCTCGAGGGATTCGTGAGCGAGGGGATGATCGAGCCTTGCGAGACGGTCGCGGGGACCCAGTACTTCCGCCAAGACTCCGTCGACCGCTTTATTCACCAACTCCACCACCGGATCCAGCGCGCCTCCTGGGCCGACATGGAAGACCGGATGGAAGACGTGGAACGCCGAATCTCGCAGCTTGAAACTCAATCACAGGAACCGAATCAGAGTCCGATCTAGACTCTGTTCTTGTGGCGCACCCTCTTTCTGCTCCCACGGAACCCGATTCGATCACGCTCTGATCACTCGCCGGAAGGACCCACATGCCACCGAAGCCGGAACCACCACCGGAGAGCGCGGTCACGCGGCGCTCATTCCTGAAGGGCGCGAGCCTGACCGTTGCGGCGGTCGGCGTCGCGGGCCCGGGGGCCTCGGTCGCCCGCGGAGCCCGCCTCGAAGAGGATGGCGTTCCCATCCTCGGGCCCGGCCCCACCGCGATGAAGCTCGAGGTCAATGGAGTGGAGCGTTCCATCTCCGCTCCCCCCTCGACCACTCTGGCGGATGCGCTCCGCGATGAGATCGGTCTCACCGGCACCAAGCGGGTCTGCGATCGCGGGTCGTGCGGCGCGTGCACAGTGATGATCGACGGACGCACCGTCGACTCCTGCAGCATGCTCGCGATCGACGCAGTCGGCCGGAAGATTCAGACGGTCGAAGGGTGCGGAACTCCAGAGAAACCCTCAGCGCTGCAAGAGGCGTTCGTCGAGTGCGACGCGCTCCAGTGCGGATTCTGTACACCGGGCATGGTTGTCTCGTGCACCGCACTTCTCGAACAGAACCCCCACCCGACCCGCGAGCAGATCGCTGCGGGCATCTCCGGCAACATCTGTCGTTGCGGGACCTACCAGAACATCTTCGAGGCGGTCGAACTAGCCGCGAAGAAAGGGGGCGGGCGTGGTCGATGAGATCAAGATCCAGGTTGGCTTCGAAGGTCACTACGAGGAGCTGACGGTCACCCTCCCCGAAGGGGACATTCCTCCCTACCAACCGGCAGACAAGCTCACTGTGGTGGGCAAGAGCCACCCCCGTCTCGACGCGCTCGCGAAGGCGACCGGCACCGCGCGCTACGCCTACGACCAGCGGCCGAAGGGTTTGCTCTACGGCGCCATCCTTCGTTGTCCCCACGCAAACGCGAATGTCACCACTCTCGACACTTCGACTGCCGAGCAAATGCCGGGGGTCAAGGCGGTGCTGAAGGCGACCGAGCTGTTCGAGTCGAATTCGTGTCGCTTTGCCGGGGCGGAAGTCGCCGCGGTCTGCGCGACGAGCGAACAGATCGCTGAAGAGGCGCTTCGCGCGATCTTCGTCGATTACGAGGTGCTGCCGTTCGCAGTGACGCTCGAGGATTCGATGGCCTCGGGCGCTCCGCAGGTGGGGCGCCGCGACCAAGAAAACGTGGAGCGCACCACTCCGCGCCTCGGGCGGGACCGTGACGGCTCCATCAACGAAGAGCGCGAGAAAGCGGCGCAGGACGGCATGGCCGAGCGCGAAAAGAAGGTCGACGCGATCCTCAAAGATGCGCCTGTGGTCATCTCGCGCACCTTCCGCACCCAGGTACAGACCCACTGCCCCCTCGAGCCCCACGGCCTGGTTTGCGAGTGGAAGGACGGCAAGCTGATCGCCCACGCGTCGACGCAAGCGACCTTTGGGGTGCAGGGCGAGCTCGGGCGTCGCACCGGGACGACTCCGCAGGTGATCTGCGACCATGTCGGCGGCGGCTTCGGCTCGAAGTTCTCCGCGGGTCGCGAAGGAGTGATCGGCGCCATGCTCGCAAAAGAGGCGGGCGCGCCGGTGCGAGTCATGCTCACGCGTCGGGCCGAGCAGACCGCGGTCGGCAACCGACCGGACTCGAAGCAGAAGCTCACGATGGGCCTCGATCGAGAAGGGAAGATCCTCGCGTACCGAATTCGCAGCTGGGGCACGCCCGGCGCTGGGACCGGTGGCGCGGGTGCGCACAACGATGCGCTCTACAAATTAGGAGAAATCGACAAGGTGGAGTACGGGGTGCGCACGAACACCGGCGGCGCGCGGGCGCACCGCGCGCCCGGTTGGCCCCAGGGCGTGTTTGCGCTCGAGAGCATGCTCGACGAAGCGGCCAAAGCGATCGACATGGATCCCCTCGAGCTGCGTCGGCGCAACGATAGCCACAAGGTTCGAAAGGCCGAGTACGAGATCGCAGCGAAGCGCACGAAGTGGCAGGACAAGCGCGGCAAGGGGGTCGCGAGCGGTTCGGTGCGCCGAGGGATCGGCATGGCGAGCAGCCTCTGGTTCTCTGCGGGGGGCGGCGGCGCGTCGGCCTTGGTTCGCATCCTGAAGAACGGAACCGTCGAAGTACGAAACGGTGCTCAGGACATCGGGACCGGCACCCGCACGATCATGGGTCAGGTCACGGCAGAGGAGCTCGGGCTCGGACTCGCCGACGTCACAGTGTTCATCGGCAACACCGATGATCCGCGCGGGCCGGCGAGTGGCGGTTCGACGACGATCGGATCGCTCACCCCCGCGGTGCGCCTCGCGGCCCACGACGCGAAACGGAAGCTCCTCGACGCGGTCGCCGATCGCAAGAGTTGGGATGCGGCCGGCCTCGACCTCAAGCACGGCTCGGTTGTCGATGGCAGCGGCAATGCGCTCATCTCATTCCGGGCCGCCTGCGCGCTCCTCGATGAAGATGCGATCGAAGTTTTGCGCGATCGCCCGACGCTCGGCCGTCGTCGCCCCAACTACGCTGGGTTCGAAGATACCAACGCGGGCGTGCAGGTCGCGGAAGTTGCGGTCGACCTCGAGACCGGGGAAGTCCGAGTGGAGAAGGTCACCGCAGTTGCCGACGCGGGCAAGTTGATCAACCCGAAGCTCGCAGAGAGCCAAGTGCGCGGTGGCGTGATCCAAGGGGTCAGCTACGCACTGTTCGAGCGGCGCACGATGGACCGCCAAGAGGGGCGGATGGTCAACGCCGATATGGAGAGTTACAAGATCCTCGGCGCGGCGGATTGCCCCGAGATCGACGTCGTGATGCTCGACGTCTTCAATGGCAAGAGCAACACGGGAGTGATGGGACTCGGAGAGCCGCCGATCGTCGCGACCGCAGCCGCGGTCGCGAACGCGGTGGCCGATGCGATCGGAGTCCGGATCACCGAGCTTCCGATCACGCCGCGGAAGGTGCTCGAAGCGCTGGGCAAGGTGCCGCGCACTCGAGCTGCGAGCGAGAAGAAGGGAACGAGCCTTTGAAGTCATTCGAATTGGCCCAGCCGCGCACCCTCGACGAGGCGGTCGCGGCGAGCGGCGGAAGCTTCATCGAGTCGCGCCACCTCGCCGGGGGCACCGATCTCTTGGCGACGATCAAGGAGCGGGTCGAGACTCCGGAGCGCCTGGTGAACCTGAAGGGGATCCCGGGGCTCCGCTCGATCGAGGTGACACCCGAGGCGACCATCATCGGGGCGTTGGCGACACACTCAGAGGTCGCCGAACACGCGGGAATCGCGAAGCATCACCCGGCGTTCGTCGAGACCATTCTCAAGTGCGCGACGCCGCAAGTGCGGAACGCCGCGACGATCGGCGGCGGCCTTTGCCAGCGTCCGCGTTGCTGGTACTTCCGCCACCCCGACTACACCTGCAAGAAGAAGGGCGGCGCCACCTGCTACGCCCAAGAGGGTGAGAACGAGTTCCACACCATCTTCGACAACGGAACGTGCTGCGCGGTTCACGCCTCGAACCTCGCGCCAGTGTTGCTCGCCTACGATGCGGTCTTGACCGTCCGTGGGCCGGCAGGAACGCGTGAAGTGACGATGGACGCGTTCTTCGTCGACCCTGACAAGAACGTCATGGTCGAGAACATCCTCGCGCCCAACGAGCTGATCACGCACGTGACCATTCCGGCGGCCGCGCGCGGGATGGGTGAGTCCTACGTGGAAGTGCGCGAGAAGCAGTCCTTCGACTGGGCGCTGGTCGGATCGACAGTGCTCCTCGACATGCAGGGCGCGTCGGTGAAGAGCGCGCGCGTCGTGCTCAGTGCGGTCGCGCCACGCCCTCTGCGCCTGCCGGCGGTCGAGAAGCTCTTGCTCGGCAAGCCCAGTGAGAAAGCGATCTCGAAGGCGTGCGACAAGGCGGTCGAGGGCGCGACCCCGCTCGAGCACAACGGATACAAGTTGGCGTTGGTGAAGGCGACGTTGCGTCGCGCGGTCGCCACCGCCCTCGAGCGCGGAAGAAAGGGCTAACCGATGGCGAATCAGAAGCCGGTGTTCCTCACCGACGACGTCTGCCCGTGCCTGCGGACCAAAACGATGACCTTGAACACCGAGTACCGCCGCAGCGCGTACGAGGATTCCTTCACCGCGGACACCGCGATCTTCCATTGCCTGCGCACGATGTGCGGGCACGGTCCCGACGAGCTCGATGTCGCGGCTGACATGTGCCGCCCGGGGCGCGAATGCTATGTGGTGGATCCCGACACCATTGCCTAAATCAGAGGTCACGATTCGGATCGCCCCAGCGTCCATTGCTCCGTGACGCGAGAGGGAAGAGCGGTGCGAGAGGGGAAAACTCTCCGAATCGTGCCCTCTGATTTTGCAGCTCTCCTGAGTCTGCGGATGCGAAGCGGGGTTCGGTCGGCGAGGGGGCGAGAGCCGGCTCGCGGGTCGAGCCCCGCTTTCTTGCTCGAGAGCTGGATCGTCGCGGGAGTGACGGGAAAAGAGTGTTCGAAGCGCGTGACTGAATGATCGAGCCCCCGAATCCCCGCCGCGATCGATCCGCCCGCGTGATCTTCGGTTTGGGCATGCTCAGTTTCGCTCTGTTCGGGATCGTCCGCGCGTCTCTCATCAGCCGCATCGATGAGCCGCTCGCTGCGCTCGCGCCCGCAGCCGAGGGGGTCATGTTTCTTGGACTTGCGCTCTTTTGCTTCGTACGCGGAGCCGAGTTGCAGGACCGTATCTTGATCGCATCCCTGGGGTCCGGACTGGTTCTCTCTTGCCTCGACGCATTCATCTCTGGCCGCGGTTGGACCACTTTCTTCGGGATGATGGCCATCGGGGTCGCAGTCGGCTTCTGGATTCGTAGGCGACGGAAGGAGAGGGCGAGGACTCCTCTCTCTGAAAGCACCCCGTCTCTCTGAAAGCACCCTGCCGCCAGCGCCCTGACTGCCTGCTCCCCGGAGGCACGACCCAGACCCTGGCACGACCCCGCGGATGGCGCGGATCTGGATGAGGAGTTGTCGCCCCGAGGGAGCGAGGCTGACCCGCTCTGAGTGTCACTGCGGGGAGGCGCGTCAGTAGCGGGACCCACCGCCGCCGCGAGAACCGCGGTCCTCGCGCGGGCGCGCTTCGCTGACGCGCAGCTCGCGTCCCTCCATCTCGAAACCATCCA
The DNA here is from genome assembly GCA_937876125.1 of uncultured bacterium. Classification (GTDB taxonomy): domain Bacteria; phylum Planctomycetota; class UBA8108; order UBA1146; family UBA1146; genus JAFMMO01. The sequence goes on along the minus strand of CALEHF010000309.1, from coordinate 22,607 downwards.
GCGCTTCGAGTGCAGCCTGTGCTTCTGCATCCGAGCTCATTTCGACGAAACCGAAGCCTTTGCTGCGCCCGGTCTCACGATCGATGATGATGGTGCAGTCGGTGATCGTCCCGTAACGGGAAAACGCCTCGTTGAGCATGTCCCGATCGTCTTCGTAGGCGATGTTGCCCACGTACAGTTTGTTCCCCAAGAGTCGGTCCTCTCGGCAAGATCGAAGATCCCCACACTTCCGGGATCAGTGGAATCGGCCCCTCGGACCGGAACGTTTCTCGCGTGGAGCCAAGAGGCCGACGGTGAGCCCCGAACTCCGAGCTGGCCGTAGTAAACCACGGATGAGGGCCGTTCTCGATACCCGGGAAGCTGGGCTGGGGGGTGGATCTGGTTGCCCCGCTCAGCCTCGGATGGCTACCATGTTCCTCTCACGCCTGTTCCTCTCACGCCGCGACCCCGATCCTGCCGATACACGGGGACGTCCGCGTGGCGCTGGCTGGCTTCGAGCTGTCGGTGTCGATCGCGGGGTCCCGGAGAGATCGTCTCTGTAAACTATTGCGAGGTAAAATGATGGGTCATTCGATCGAGCGCATTGCCGTCTTCGGTCTTGGCAAGGTCGGCAGTCTGGTCGGGGTCCTCCTCGCGCGCACCGGCTTCACGGTCACCGGAATCGACGGTCACGAGAAGTCGAATCTTCCCTTCGAGACCCGCCAAGCGGATGTCTCCGACGAGAGCATCATCGGCGGTCTGGTCGATGGCAACGATGCGGTGGTCGCCTGTCTTCCCTACAACCTCAACTTGGCGATTGCGAAGGCGGCCCACGCCCGCGGGATCCACTACTTCGATCTGACCGAAGATGTTCCTTCGACGAAGTTGATCCTCGAGCTGGCGAAGGACTCGAAATCGGTCCTCGCACCGCAGTGCGGACTCGCTCCAGGATTCATCGGAATCGTCGGTGCGTCCCTCGCGAACGACTTCGATGAACTGCGCTCGATGGAGTTGCGTGTCGGCGCGTTACCGGAGCACCCGAGTGGACTCCTCGGCTACGCGTTCAACTGGTCGCCGGAGGGTGTCGTCAACGAGTACCTCAACGACTGCGAAGTGATCCGCGAGGGGCGCCGGACGATGCTGCCGTCCCTCAGCCAGAACGAGACGATCGTCATCAACGGCATGCGCCTCGAGGCGTTCACAACTTCGGGTGGTCTTGGCACGATGTGCGACACCTATCTCGGTAAGGTCCAGGAACTCAACTACAAGACGATGCGCTATCCCGGTCACTGTGCGCAGATGCGCTTCTTCTTCCATGAGCTGCACATGCGCGATAACCGCAAGCTCGCGGGTGAGATTTTGGTCAATGCGAAGCCGCCGGTCGATGACGATGTTGTCTACGTGCATGCTGCGGTCGCCGGTTGGCAAGACGGTCAGCTGAAGCGCGAGGAGTACGTCGAGGCGTTCTACCCCATGGACATCGACGGCGAGAAGTGGCGTGCGATCTCGTGGACCACCGCCGCGTCCGTCTGTGCTGTCGTCGAGATGGTTGCCGAAGGAGTTCTTCCCTCGGAAGGGTTCCTCCACCAAGAGTCGATCCCGTTCGACCGCTTCCTCGAGACGAAGAACGGCTCGCTCTTCAGCGTCGACTAACCGAGCACTGCGCGGAGTCACCCCCCAGCGAGAGGCACGCCATGCGCGTTCTCGACATCGAGCTGGCGGGGCTAGCAGGCCTAGTGGCGCTTGCGACGTTGCTGGTCTTTTCGAGCCTCTCGGGGTGCCGAGCGGACCGCGCCCGCCCCCTCACGATCTTCACCGCTTCCAGCACGCTGTCGGTTGTCGAAGAGCTCGTGGGCGGAGAAATTGCCGTTCACGGTGCCGCCAGTTCGACTCTCGCCCGGCAGATCGCCGCGGGGGCCCGCGCCGACCTCTTCATCTCTGCGCACCCGATTTGGCTCCGAACGCTCGCCGAGAAGAACTGCATAGATCGAGACCGAAAGCAGATTTTCGCGCGGAACTCCTTGGTGATCGCCACTCGTGCCGAGGGTCCTTCCGATCTCGAGACGCTTCCGCGACGTGTCGCCATCGGGGATCCCGCCCATGTACCCCTCGGCATCTACGCGAAGCAGGCGCTCATTTCGACCGGTCGGTGGAGCGAATGGCGAGAACGGCTGCTCCCGGCGGCGGATGCCCGCGGTGCGCTCGAGTATCTGCTTTTGGGTGAGGCGGACGTCGCGATCCTCTATCGCACGGATGCCGTCGGGCGGAGCGATCTGCGAATCCTCGAGGAGATCGATCCGGCCCATCACGATCCGATCGAGTTGTGGATCGTTCCGGTCGTGGGTGCGGCGGAAGGGACCACTGCGCTCCTCGAGAAACTCACCTCCGAAGCCGCGAGACAGATGCTTCTCGGCCACGGTTTCACGGTCGATCCGTCGTCGGAACCCGCGCCAGAGCGAGCGGGTCGATGATGTCTCTCCTCGCCTTCCTCAACCCGAGCGAGGTGAACGCGCTGCTCCTCAGTGCGCTCACCTCGGTCGGCGTCGCACTTCTGTGCCTGCCGCCGGGGATCGCGGTGGCGTGGCTCCTCGCCCGACGCCAGTTCTTCGGGAAGACCCTGCTCGACACGGCGGTGCACTTGCCGCTGGTGCTCCCTCCGGTCGTCGTCGGATACGCGCTGCTCGCGGTGCTCGGACGCAACGGAGTGGTCGGGAGTGCGCTCCGAACGATGGGGATCGAGGTCGCGTTCACTCCCTGGGCGGTCGTCATCGCTGGTGCAGTCATGGCGTTTCCATTGTTGGTGCGCTCGGCGCGCCTCGCCTTCGAGGCGGTCGATCCGAACTTGGAAGACGCCGCGCGGACTTTGGGCAAGAGTGCTCTCGCCACGTGGTGGCGCGTCTCGCTTCCGCTGGCGACCCCGGGTATCGCGGCGGGAACCCTCCTTTGCTTCGCGCGCGCGCTCGGGGAGTTCGGAGCCACGATCACCTTCGCGGGCAACATCGAAGGGAGCACTCGCACCTTGCCGCTCCTGATCTTCACCGAGTTGCAGAGCCCGGGGGGTGAACTTCGCGTCGGGCGTTTGGTCGCGATCTCGGTGGTGATCGCCCTCGTCGCGCTGGTCCTTTCCGAGCGCGGGGCGCGGAAGCTGCGCGGTCAGCAAGCCCATCGGTCGAGGGGGACGAGCTAGTGGCGTTTCTCGAGTTCGATCTGGAGTGCGATCTCGATCGCTTTCGACTCATTGCCGCCGGAGCGATCGAGGGTGGCATCACCGGCCTCTTCGGCCCTTCGGGGTCGGGGAAGACGACACTTCTCCATGCGCTTGCGGGATTGCGGCGAGTCGATCGAGGAACGATCACCGTGGGGGGGCGCACTCTCTTCGACAGCGCGCGCGGCATCGACCTCCCCGCCGAAGAGCGACGTGTCGGCGTGGTTTTTCAGGATGGGCGCCTGTTTCCCCACCTCGACGTGACCGCGAACCTCCGGTTCGGGGTTCCAGGCCGGCGAGCGGCGAACGACGGCCCCGCGCTCGAAGAGGTGGTCAAACTTCTCGATCTCGAGAGCCTCCTCCGCCGGTATCCCACCGGGCTCTCCGGCGGCGAACGTCAGCGGGTGGCGCTCGGGCGCGCGTTGCTCGCCGCACCGCGGGTCTTGCTTCTCGATGAACCGCTCGCGTCCCTCGACCGCGCCCGCCGCGAGACCGTGCTCCCCTACCTAAGGCGACTGCCGGAGCGCTTCGGAATTCCACTTCTCTACGTCACCCACGATTTGGCCGAGCTGCTGACCCTCACCGATCGCATGGTTCTGCTCGAAGGCGGATCGGTACGCGCGCACGGCTCCTACCGCGACATTGCGATGGCGGATGCGTGGAACTCGCTCGGAATGACGGGAATCGGCGGCCGCGTCAATGTGCTCCCCGGCGAGGTGATCGCGGTGGAAGGGAGCCTCTGCCGCGTACTGCTCGGGATGAGTTCACGCGCGGAAAGTGCCGCCCCAACGTCTGACGTGAAAAGCGACCGGGTGCTCCTCGTGGCGGTCGGGCACAACGTGGCGGTCGGTGATCGAGTCTTGGCCACGATCGGAGCGGAGGAGATTGCGCTCGCGGTGGGGGAGATCGGGGAGACGTCGATCCAAAACCGCTTCCAGACGACAATCGAGCGCCGCTTTGATCACGACGGAGCGACCGTGATCGAGCTCCGCATTTCGAGCAGCGCGCGCCTCTTGGTCGAGGTCACCACCGCGTCTGCGGAGCGACTCGCGCTCGGCGAGGGGAAGTCGGTCGTCGGTTTGGTGAAAGCGAGTGCGATCACGCTGTCGAAGATATGAGCGTCGTCGACCGCTTGAGGGGCTATTCCTTCAGGGGCACGTCTTTCGGGGGCAGGTCTTTCAGAGGCACAGCCCCGAGTCGCCCCACCGACGCGGGATGAGCGAGCGCGGCGCGCCTCTCTTCGGCGGCGGCCTCCAACGCGAGGATTCCCTCCGGCGAGAGCCATTCCCAGCCATTTTCGTGGCGGACCGCGTAGCCGATCGTTGTGAAGTCCCCCTCCCGGTCATCTTGAGCCATGGTCAGTCGAACCGCCGGCTCTCCCGCCACGCCCGCCGCACTGAAGAGAGCCAACGGAGCGCCACCGGCCGGGCGCTTCCACAAGACCGCCGACCCTACCGTGAGGATCTCGGCCCGAGAACCGATACCAAAGCGCGGTTCGAGCGTGACGAGGGAGATCTCAGGGTGCGGCGATGAGGGGTCGGTGGTCCAGTGGTAGCCGATCTGCTGCCATTCGAGGAGAGCGAAGACCCAGGCGCTGAGGAGCACGATGGCGGCAGAGATCCGGATGGAGCGAAAGTGGCGAAATCGCGATCTTCGGCTACTGGGAGGGCCTATCGGCGCTGTCTGTGAATTGTCGGTCATGGGCGGTCCTTCGGGGGTGCTGGGGGCGGGCTGCTCGGGGAGGGCCAAAGCAACATAACACTGCTTTGGACTGGACCACCACGATTCATTTGTCCACGCAAGATGCCGATAGAAGGAGGGTCGAGTTCTGACGCGAAAGGTCCCCCCATGCCGGCAGCTCCGATTCCCGCGAATGAAGTAGAGAGGATCTCTGCGCTCGTGCGATGTCAGGTCCTCGATACCCGACCCGAAGCCGCCTTCGACGATCTGACGCAGTTGGCTTCCGAACTTTGCGATGTGCCGACCGCCCTGATCTCGCTCGTCGATAGTGAGCGTCAGTGGTTCAAGAGTCGGGTGGGACTCGATGCCCCTGAGACCCCCCGCAACCAAGCGTTCTGTGGCTACTCCATCCTTTCCGACGAGCCTCTCATCATCCCCGATGCGTCCATTGACCCTCGCACCTTCGACAACCCTTTGGTTACGGGTCCCCCGGGAATTCGATTTTACTGCGGAATGCCCCTGCGTCTCGCGAGCGGAGAAGCTCTCGGGACTCTCTGCGTGATCGACTACAAACCACGAGAGTTGACCGCCGCTCAACTGGGACACCTGCGTGCGCTCGCTCGGCAGGCGACATCACAGCTCGAACTCAGGTACCTGATGCAAGAGCTCGGAGATGCGACGCGCGCCGCACAAGATGCGAACGAAGCGAAGTCTCTCTTCTTGGCAAACATGAGCCACGAGATTCGCACTCCGATGACTGCAGTCCTGGGGTTCGCGGATCTCTTGGGGTCAAAAGAGAGCCTGGAAGAGAACCCCGAGCTGATTCGGGATGCGGTCGAGACGATTCGCCGGAACGCATCGCATCTTCTCGCGCTCCTGAGCGACATTCTCGACGTCTCGAAGATCGAGGCTGGCAAGATGGCGATCGAGACGATGGCCATGGATCCCGCACGTGTCATCGAGGAGGTGATCGAGTTGGTGGGACCTCGAGCTCATGAGCGGGGGATCGGGCTCAACGTGCGGTATGAGGGGACAATTCCGACGACGATTCAAAGCGATCCCACGCGTCTTCGACAAGTCCTTCTGAACTTGGTCGGGAACGCCGTCAAATTCACGCAGGAGGGATCGGTCACCGTCTTATGCCGTTCTGACCCGGAGCGAGAGCGGATGGAGTTTCGCGTGGTCGACACTGGAGTCGGAATGACGGTGGGTCAGCTCGAGAAGATTCAGCTTTTCGAAGCGTTCACCCAGGCCGACAACTCAACCACGCGATGCTTCGGGGGGACCGGCCTTGGCCTACGCATCTCTCACTTGTTGACCCGATTGCTCGGCGGCGAGATCTCGATCGACTCGAAGCGTGGCGATGGGAGCACGTTCACGGCGGTGATTTCGACGGGAGATCTCACTCGGGTCGACATGCGAGATCCGAAGGACCTCGAGAACTCTACGGGGCTTCGCGTCTGCGCGGCTGAGGATCGACTGACCCCCGACTGTCGCGCCTTGGCTGGCTGTACTGTGTTGCTGGCAGAAGACGGCAGGGACAACCAGAAGCTTATCACCTTCTTTCTCGAAGCCGTCGGAGCGACGGTTCAGGTCGCCAACAACGGTCGGGAGGCTCTCGACCTGTTGCGGTCGATCGAATGTGAGTCACACTTCGATCTCATCTTGATGGACATGCAAATGCCGGAAGTCGACGGCTATGAGGCCACCCGGGTGCTTCGAACGCTCGGCGTGAGCACTCCCGTGATCGCGCTGACCGCGCATGCGATGGGTGGCGACCGAGAGAAGTGCATCGGAGCCGGTTGCGACTACTTCCTCACGAAGCCGATCCACCGACCGGACTTCATAGAGCTCTGCCAATCGGCCATCGCTCACTCGTGAGATGAAGATTTCGATTCGTCTCCGCAGGCCAAGTGAGGACCGCTCTCCGCGCCTACTCCGCCTCTTCTTGCAGCATCTCCCGCATCACCGTTTGTCGGGATCGATTGAGCTCGAGCCCGAGAACATCGGGGCGCGAGTAATGACCCGATGGATCGAAGTTCTGCCGCTCGCGGCGGACCGCGGTGTGATCGATCGTCGCCACCAACAATTCTTCACGGCCGATGACGGGCTCGACTTTCCACGTACCATCGGGTGCCGCGATGCAGGAGCCACCATCAGAAATCATCTCCGGCATGCTTTGGATCATCAGCTCGCGCTCCGGCATGCTCTCGGGGATGTCCTGGTGCCTGAGCAGGCCCGACACTGAGAGCACCCATGAGCGCGCTTCGAGCGCGACGAATCGTGTGATGTCTTGAGTCAACCGAACGGCGCCGGGCCACGCCGCGATGTGGAGATCCTCTCCCTGGGCGTAGAGCGCAGTGCGCGCGAGCGGCAGCCAGTTTTCGAAGCAATTCAGCGCCCCGACGGTGAACGGTCCGACCGGCGCGACCCGGAGGCCGTGCCCGTCCCCGATCCCCCACGCGAGACGCTCCTCGTAGGTAGGCATCAGCTTGCGGTGCGTGTTTCGCACCTGACCGCGGGCATCGATGTGAACGAGCGATGCATATCCAGTGTGCCCTCCGCGGTCGGCGGGGCGCTCGAAGCAGCCGACCCAGACTTCGATCTTTCGATCCGCGGCGACTTCGGAAATGGGCGCAAGATCTCCCCGCTCGATCGACACCGCCTGATCGAGATAGTGCGCGTGGATGTCCTTCTGAAGATCGGAATTGAAGCGCGCCCCGTCGGTCGCTGAGAGCCAGAAAGGATAGCCGGGGACCAGCGTCTCACCGAACGCGACCAACTGGCACCCCTCCACTGCGGCCTCTTCGATCCAGGCGACGACTTTGGCGATCGTCTTCTCTCGATCGAGCCAGACGGGCGCAATCTGGGCGAGGCCAACGACCAGGGTGTCGGGTGGGGAAGGGCTCTCGGGCATAGCGCGCTCCGGTCAGTCAATGAGGAGAACCGCTCGGACCTGGCTTGTTGCCGAGTAGCCGTGGGTGAGGGAATCGGTCCTTTCGGTTCGGCGTGGCTACAGTACCGAGCGAAGTACGGCGCACAAGACTTCTCGATGTGCGAGGGGCGCGGAGATGTCGCGCCCGATGCAGAATTCGAGACACCTGGAATTGACAATTCAGCCACGGAGACTGCGATAGATCGCGTTGCCACCGATGCACAGCAGGATGGGACCGAGAACCACATCGAGTCCCCAGATAGCTGCCGGTGCAGCGTTCCTCATCGCGACGAGTGCATAACCCGTGACGAGGGCCCCCACGATGAAAAACAGAGCGCCGATGATCGAATCCTTGGGCTGCCACGGCTCCTCACGTTTTGTCAGGGGGACCCCCGTTCTTCGTGGGTGATAAGCGTTCGAGTCATGCAAACGCTGAACGGATCTTCCCCGTAGCTCGCGAAGGGTCCGCACCGTTCAAAACCGAATCGAGCGTAGAGAGCGCGGGCAGGGGTGAACGCCTCCGCGGAACCGGTCTCGAGACTGAGGCGACGATAGCCGCGTTCCCTCGAGGCGGCGAGCATGTGCTCGATCAGCATCGACGCCACACCTTTGCGCAGGTGGGCCGAGGCGGTTCGCATCGATTTCAGTTCGCCATGCTCGGAGTCCAGCTCTTTGAGCGCGCCACAGCCGACCAGCTCTGTTCCTTGCCAGACACTGTAGAAGGTCAGGTCGGGTCCGCGCAGGGCCTCGAGATCCAGGGCGTGGACGCTCTCGGGAGGGGAGTGCTCTCTGACCGAGGCGAGGTGTTCTTCCAACAGTGCGGCAACTTCGGGTCCGCGCAGATCGTCGACTCGAATCTCGAAGGTTTCTTGCACAGTGACCTCGATGTCCAACGGGGTCCGAGAGTTAGTCGGGGCGGGTCCACTCGTACTTGACGTCTTCGAGATTCCACGTCTCTTCGACGCCTCGACCGACCACCCGAAAGCCATGTCGCTCGTAGAAGCGTTGCGCCAACTTGTTTCGCTCGAATGCGCAGAGGCAGAGGCAGCCCCCCGATTGCTCCTTCGCCCATGCCAGAAAGGCGGTTCCGATTCCTCGACCCTGAAACTCGGTGTGAATGTAGAGCTGCGCGACCGATCGGTCCGAGGCGGCGCAGAAACCGACGACCTGAGCGCCCAAGAGCGCCACGCGCACGTGATGGTGCGGCAGGATTTTCTCGATGAAGTACTGCTTCTGATCCTCGAGCGGGTGCGGGTCGGTCATCCCGAGCGCGCGCTCGAAGCTGGCCCGCCACATCAAGATCAGCGGATCCAGGTGGTCGGGGGAGAAGTCCACGAACTCTATGTCGCCAGCCGACGAGTCCCTGAGTTCTAACTGCATGTCCTGTCCCATCCGTGCCGACCCCGGCCGCAGCGGCTCCGGCTCCCCCACCGGCTTGAAGCCGGCTTGCTCGTAGAGTTGAGACGCGGGTACGTTTCCAACCGTGACGCCGAGGGTCACCGCGGAGGCGCCCTTCGATCGGGCCCATTCGGTGAGGGTTTCGAGAAGCAAGCGCGCGACTCCGCGGCGCCGCCCCTCAGCGGCGACCCACATATGATACACCACCGTGGTCGAGCGATCGGAAGGATCCATCTTGCCCCAAGCGAGGCCGATCGGTCCCCGTCGAAGCTCCGCCATGAGAAGGAGCTGGTGCGATGACTCGACCCCGGAGCTTAAGCGCTCGATCCAATCGTCATCCGACCGCGCGATCGATTCCTCGTAGGTCGTTCCGAACGCCTCCGGAGAGCCGCCAAGGCGCGGAGACGGAGATGGCGATAGGTCTGCCACTCATCGGATGCAAACGCTCGGACAGTGGGTGCATCGGTCATGGGGTTCACTTCGTTGATGGTGGCATGTCGCTCGCGACCATCACCAGTCGAATGGCCAAGTTTTTTTCAGGGTGGCTCGGCGTCACGGTTCCGCCAGGTGAGCGTGCTCCTTGGACCAGAGGACGATCGCTGACGGATTCGGAATTCGGCGTGTAGCTTACGATGCCACGAAAAGGATCGTTGATCACCGTGTGGAATTGCCTGCCCCTAGCGAGAATCGAACACTCGAGCTTCTTAGCGTGCATCACTGGACGGATGGTGACGATGACGGTCTCACCGGGAGTCCACTCGGCGCTGCCGCCGCTCTCGTGCGTGATGGAATCCCCGTCAGTGACTTGAAACTCAAGGAACTGCGAACCGTCGTTCGGCGGAATGGTGTACTTCCAATAGTGCATTCCGAGGGCCGTCGTGATTTGTTCGGGCGAGAGGCCGGGGCGGAGATGGAAGTACGCGGAGGTTGCGGCAACGCCGAGTGTGATTCCGAGGAGTACTGTGCGTAGAGTGGAGATGCGTCGCGGAGCGGGAGGACGAGGGGAGACGTCGAGTTCATCGATCATGGCTCTCCTTCCTTATAATGCAGCCGCTGAGATCCGAGTGAACGGCTCTGCGATCTACGGCGAGTGGCGGGTCTCGAAAACATGGGACTCCTTGAACACGCCGTTATCAATGGTAACCTTCTTGCCGGAAAACTCACCAAACATCAGTTCATCCACGAACTGGAGATGCGTAAGATCGACTTCCAAGAAGCGTGGCCCCGGTAAGTACCGGCCCCGTTTGGTTCGAAGAATGAAATACTCGACGCTCCCGTCGGCGAGTAGGCGCTCCGTCAGGTGTCGGCGCTGCCGAGTTGGGGTCGTTGATTCTCGAGTCAGAGACGCTTCTTCCGCGCTGCAATCCCCGCCGTGAATCTCTACAGTTTCGCCCAGACTCGGAAAGGAAGAGTGATGCACTATCAGAGTGAACGAAAGATCGGCCGCCCGCGCGCGGAAGTGTTCCGAGCGTTCACCGATCTCGAGCGTGTGCCGACTCGGGTCGAGGGGATCGAAAGGCTCGAGGTTCTCACGGAAGGCCCGATGCAGGTGGGTACCCGGTTTCGCGAGACGCGGAAGATGTTCGGGCGCGAGGCGACCGAGGAAATGACCGTGACCGAGTTCACTGAGCTCCGCGGCTATGTGGCGACAGCGGAGTCGTGTGGGGCACGTTATCGAGCGGAGTACACCTTCGACGACGCGGCAGACGGCACGAAGGTCTCCTTCACGTTCGAGGCGAAACCGGTGACGTTCATGGCAAAGGTCATGACCCCGATCACGGGTCCGTTGGCCCGCAGAATGATGAAGAAGTGTTTCGAGAAGGACATGGATGATCTGACCGCAGCGATCGAAGGGGGGCGGTAGGGGCGAAGGGTCGTGCGTGCGCCGGGCGTCAGTCGCCGTTGGGGTCTGTTGCCGTCGGAACCAGAGCACCGGATGCCTCCCCGAAAGACCAGCCATCGAGTCGAGGAGGAGTCACTCCGAGGGCGCGCAGCATGTCGCCAATCTGCCTGCGGTGTTCCGTTGCGTGATGGACGGCCTGGTTCATGACGACCCAGGGCTCGACGAAGTATCCGTCCATCGTGCGAAGCCGCGCATCGAGCCAAGTGCCCTGTGCGTCGCGCGCGAGAGCCAGTAGCCCTTCCCCGCTCGCCTTTGCGGATTCCTTCAGTTCGGCGAAGGACAGCTCGGCCTTTTCTCTGGCTTCCGGCGGCAAGGTCAAGAGGGAGAGATAGCCTTGTTGGCATTCCACGAGATGGATGAGCGTAATGCAAATGTTCCAAGTGGATGCGGAAGAGGGTTTCGCATCAAGTTGCTCGTCACTCAGGGCAGAGCAAGCCTCGATGAGTTGGAGGTTCGACCAGTTGTTGTGGCTGAAGAGCCTCCAAAGAATGTTCTCCGTCACTCGAGACCTCTTTCTACGGATTCTTCTGCGTTCGGTGCATCTCGAAAGGTCCACCGTAAGAAAAAGAAGCCGAGGCCGCCCGAAACGATCGAGCCGAGCAAAATCCCGAGACGGTCGAGGCCTAGATACTCGGTGGCCCCTTGCTCGAAGGCGAGTGAAGCGATGAACAAGCTCATCGTGAATCCAATGCCGCAGAGCATTGTGACCCCGTAGATCTGCTTCCAGCTGACACCATCGGGCCGTGACGCGAGCCCAAGGGCGACGGCGAGAGCACACATCGCCATGATTCCGATCTGCTTTCCGGCAAGGAGGCCCGCCATGATTCCGAGGGGGACCGGGTGGGCGACGTCGCCAACCGACAGCTTGGTGATCGAGACCCCGGCGTTCGCGAACGCGAAAACTGGCAAGACCCCGAAGGCCACCCAGGGGTGGAGTCCGTGCTCGAGCCGCTGGAGCATCGATTCACCCGCCGCCTGAGGTGTATTTTCGCCTGAGCCCTCCCCCGGGACCTTTGGCTTCGGAGGTCGGATTGGAATGAAGAGCGCGAGCACCACACCAGCGAGGGTCGCGTGAACCCCGGACTTGAGCACCGCGATCCACAACGGAATTCCGAGGAGCACATATGCCGCGGTTCGTTGGACTCCGAGTCTGTTCAAGATGGCAAGGCCCCCAATCAGCACCGCCGCGGTTCCGAGCGACAATGCTGAAAGGTCTGCCGTATAGAAAATGGCGATCACGATGATCGCTCCGAGATCATCGAAAATCGCGATGCTCAGAAGCAGCGCCTTCAGTGCGGTGGGGACGCGGTTTCCGAGCAGGGAGAGCACACCGAGCGCGAAGGCGATGTCGGTTGCCGTCGGTATCGCCCAACCCTTCATCGCCCCCGGGTCTTCCCAGTTGAATGCTGCGTAGATCGCCGCCGGGAACAGCATTCCGCCGATGGCAGCAAATGCGGGAAGACTCGCGCGACGAAGACTCGAGAGGTGTCCCTCGACGACCTCGCGTTTGAGCTCCATGCCCACCAGGAAGAAGAAGACCGCCATCAGGCCATCGTTGATCCAGAGGAGCAGTGGTTTGCCGATCCCGAAGGATCCCAGCTTGATTTCGAGGGGGAGCTCGAGGAGTCGCCCGTAGAGGCTCGAGAGTGGCGAGTTCGCGCAAATCAGCGCGAAGACCGCCGTTGCCATCAATACCAGCCCCCCCGCGGACTCCTGGTGGAGGAATTCGTTCAGGCGGCGCAGGACACCGTCGATGGGAGAGCGATCGATGGAAGAGGTGGGGTCATCGGTTGGGTTCGGCGAGGGTCGGTCACGATGGTCCATGGACTTGCCGGAGGCCTTTCTTCGTCAGATCGATCGGGTGGGCAGCGCAAGAAGAGTGTACTAGGCCTAGGGGTGGTGCTGGACCGAAGACGTCGGCGGGCAGTTCTGGGTTCCCCTTCCCGCTCGAAGGGGCTTCGAAGGAGCGGCCCGATCAGTTTCTACTTTCTCATGAGCCCGACAAGATTACTTGTAGAGATCCATCGTTTGGCCGGGGGCAGTGGACTCGAAATCTCGCCCTCTCGATTCAAAAGCACGTTTTAAGCAGACTGAGACACGTCGAGCTTTCAGGGATGGTATCAGATCAGCCTGCGGTCGTTCGCTTGGGTTGCGCGCGCTCGACCCCAGCCAAGTGAGCGGTTTCTCCCAAGCGTGCCTGGCAATGAGTATCTTCTTTCTGCGGGAGGGGCTGCGCGTACACTGGTTCCATTGGAGCGATCCATCTGTTTTCAAGAACGGTCGGGAGCTCGATCTCAACGAACAGGTCGCAAGAATGGCCAAGCGGGAGGAACAACAGAATGATCATTGGCGCCCACACCATCATCTACAGCGTTGATCCTGATACGGATCGAGCCTTCTTTCGCGACGTACTGAAGTTCCCCAATGTTGATGTGGGGGGCGGCTGGCTGATGTTCGGAATGCCTCCGTCAGAGGTCGCGTTTCACCCGTCGGAATCCAATGGGAAGCATGAGTTCTATCTCATGGTGACGAGCATCGAGGAGTTCAGCGCGCACCTGGCCAAGCACGACGTTCCTTGTTCGCCGATCCAAGAAGAGCGGTGGGGCCGATTGATCGAGATGACTCTTCCCGGGGGCGGCGTCGTCGGCGCCTATGAGCCGCTGCACGAACGGGCTCCGTCGGTCGCGAGCGTTGCATTGGGATAATGATTTTCGTACGCCGTTCAGCCCTGTCGGAGGCCTGAGATGGTCGACTCTTGCGTCGACTGTCCTTCACCTCGCAGCAGTCGCCCGGTTTGTCATGCTCGCCAACGCAATGCACAAGGGTGCTTCGGGGGCCGTCGTCGCCGGCCGGAACAGCTTGGGCTTGTCCCCGCGGCCCCTTCCCCCCACTCCCCGATCTCGCTAGCCTTCTTTCATGAGCACCCCAACCCCAGACCCCGTCCATCTGCGCATCTACCAGAACCTCCTCGACGCCATCGCCGAGGAGATGGGGTCCGCGCTCGAGCGCACGGGGTTCTCTCCCAACATCAAAGAGCGGCGCGACTTTTCGTGCGCGATCTTCGATGCGTCGGGTGCCATGATCGCGCAAGCCGCCCACATCCCCGTTCACCTGGGGCCATGCCGCTTTCGGTGGAAGCCGCACTCGGCGCGCACTCGTTCTGCCCGGGCGATGTTGTCTTGCTCAATGATCCATGGTGCGGTGGAACTCATCTCCCCGATCTCACCGTCGTGTCCGCCTTCTTCGAATCCGCCGCGGACTCCCCCGCCGATCCCCTCACGGACTCCCCCACCTTCTATCTCGCCGCGCGCGCGCATCACGCGGATGTCGGCGGTGCGGTCCGGGGGTCGATGGCGCTGTTCACTGACATTCACCAAGAGGGTCTGCGGATACCTCCCGTTCTTTGGATGCGCGGTGGCGAGCTGGTTCGCGAGACGCACACGCTTCTTCTTGCCAACATGCGCCAACCCGCCGAGCGCGAGGGAGATCTCGCGGCGCAGCGGAACGCACTTCGCGTCGGGGAGGCGGGGCTCGCGCGGTTGCTTGCCGATCGCGGGCGCGATGAAGTTCTCGCGTACGCTTCTCACCTCGAAGATGCGGCCGAGCGACACGTCCGCGCGCTCCTCGGCGAGATTCCGGATGGCCACTACTCGGCGGTCGAGCTGCTCGATGACGATGGCATTACTGACACCTCCCTCGAGCTTCATCTCTCGGTAGAAATCACCGGCGATTCCGCCCACTTCGACTACACGGGCACCGCCCCCGCGTGCGCCGGACCGCTGAATGCCAACCGCGCGATCACCTTGTCGTCGATCTTCTATGCTCTGCGCGTCCTCTCCGGAGAAGAGATCCCCGCCAACTCTGGCTGTCTGCGTCCCGTGTCGGTGACGATCCCTCCCGGCTCTCTTCTCGACCCCGCGATTCCCGCTGCCGTCGCCGGGGGAAACGTCGAGACGTCGCAGCGGCTGGTCGACCTGGTGTTTTCCGCTCTCACCCCCGCGCTTCCCGGCCGCGTTCCCGCCCAGAGTCAGGGGACGATGAACAATTGCACGCTCGGCGGGCGGGTGCCGGTCGCGTTCAGTTACTACGAGACGATCGGCGGCGGCGGCGGCGCGCACGCGGGGGGCGCCGGAGTTTCGGGACACCACTGCCACCTGACCAACACGCGGAACACTCCGGTCGAAGCTCTCGAGCGCGCGATCCCGGTCCGAGTGGACTCGTACACGATTCGCGAGGGATCAGGTGGCGCAGGTGAGTTTCCCGGCGGCGAAGGTGTGATCCGCGCCCTCACCGCCCGTGCCGATCTCGATGCGGCGCTCCTCACCGAGCGACGGCGCCATGCCCCACAGGGAGTGGCGGGAGGCGGCCCCGGCGCCACGGGACAAAACAGTCTGCGCCGTGCCGACGGCACCGTGGTCGCGCTACCCGGCAAGTGGACCGGGCGGCTCGCGGCGGGGGAGACCTTGGTGATCGAAACGCCGGGGGGCGGCGGCTACGGCGCTCCTCTTCGGAAGGACAAATAGTGATCGATCCGCGCATCGTGGCTCACCGTGGCTTCACTCTCCTCGAGACCGAGAACACCCTCGCCGCGTTCGAAGCGGCGATGACTCTCGGTTGCCGCGCGATTGAATTTGACGTGCACGCCACCAACGATGGAGTTTGGGTCGTCCAGCACGATCCGACGCTGTCTCGCATCCACGGGGTCGATCTCAGCATCGCGGCGTGTTCTCTCGACATGCTGCGCGCGGAGGCGCCGGTGGTGACCTTGACTGAAGCGCTCGAGGTGTTTCCGATCGGAGTTCGCCCGATGGTCGAGGTGAAGCCGACGCTGGCGACCCACTTCGATGCGCTCGCGGAGGATCTCGCACGCTTCACACCCCTCGATCCCATCGTGATCGTGCGCGGTGATCTCCCCCGAGCAGCGAACGACGCGCTCCCCAACGTGCCGATCTATCTCTTCTCGGAGAACTGGGCTGAGGCGTACGCGCGCAGGGGCGAGCCGATCGCGGGGTACGACCTGCGGCACGATGCGATCCTGCCGGAGCAGATTGCCGATGAGTGCGCCCGCTTCGCAGCAGCCGGGAAAGAGGTCGCGGTGTGGACCGTCGATGAGGATGCGCTCGTTCGGCAATGGCTGGAGGCGGGGGTGCCGTGGGTGATCACGAACCGGCCGGATCAGGTGGGGATGGTTTTCTGAGTGGCGGGGATCGGCGGTAGAAGAGCTAAGCTTCTTCTCATGAAGCAGGCGTCTACCCCGCAGGAGGGGTCGGAGTGGGAGCTCCCCCACCGCCGCGGACCGGCGCCTCCTCCGCCTGGAGCTCCAGGAACTTTGTGTACTGGGTCGGGCTGAGTAGCTGCTCTACGGCGGTCGTTTCAGTTGTTCGGATTTCTTGCGTGGCGGTGCGCATCTCGAAGCGTTCCAACTCTCCCGCTTGCCGGAGCACGAAGAGTGCGGCGCGCGCCTCGGTGGTCGCGTTGAATGCTTCGGCGAGGCCCTGTTCTTGGCTGTAGCTGAGGTTCAGTTTCTCGACGTAGCGAGCGAGGCGGTCCTCAGGTGTGGCGTCGGTCTGCGTTCCGCCGCCGCGCCGGCCGCCCCTCCGGCCGTCTCGGCCTTGCGCGCGCTCTTCCGCTTGGATCTCGGCGAGGGCGGCCCGCAGCTGTTCGTTATCCACTCCCACCGAGGCGAAGTCCTCTTCGAGGAGTTCCTTCACCATGTCGGCGAGTTCGTCGAGCTTGGCATCGCTGAGAAGCTCTTCGCTCGGGGCGCCCGTTTTCGTCTCCATGGCGGCCAGCGCGAGGCTGGCATTGAAGTTGGTCTGCTCCGCCTCCATCTTCCGCAGCTCGTCGGAGAGCCCGCCCAGCTCTGAATTCAGTCTCCCGAGGTTCGCCCGCAGGGAGGCGAGTTCCTCCGCCTGGCGCTGCACGCGAGACATGGCGCGCATTGAGCTGAAGGCCGAGATCCCCATCACGATGACCGCTGCTGCGACCAAGAGTTTGGCGCCCGTTCCCACTGTGTTGACCTCCCCGTTTGAGTCTCATCGGCCGCACCAGGGGCGAATGGCCCGGGTCCCACCGGCACCACGGCGAACACCGACCTGAGCCCCAGGGTTTTGCGGAAGTCTCGAAACAGTTGCGGTTCGGGAAATTTCCCGCGTGACCGTTTCACGCGTCGTGAGCAATCCAAAGACTCCGCCTCACTCCCCGGGCGGGCAGCAATCGCATTTGAAGATCGAGCGACTGACGCCGCTTCTAGGAAGGGAAATCTCCGAGCAGCGGATCTCCCCGTCTTCGGACTCGAAGTCGTCGAGGAAGATTGCGAACTCCCCTGGGATTGGGGTCGGGCCGACTTTCGTCCCGAACGGAACCACGAGAACTTTGGTCTTTCCCGGCGCTGTCGCCACGAAACTCGATCTTGATCGAGGCGTCCTTGTCCCGAACACCAACTGTTCGATCTTGCTCGAACACCTCTCATGATCATCGGCGCGACAGCGAGGACACTCTTGTGGCGGGATGATCGCCGGAGGACCTGGGAGCCACATGGTGCGGGCGAACGACACCTCAAAGCCGAGGTTGGTCAGTTTCGGTTCGCCGTACGCCACCCACTGGAACATAGCGGTCCAGTCGAGGAGCGCGAGGACCAAGAAAAGGGCACCAAGGAGGAGCAGGTTGCGACGTCGTCTCACTGCGAACCTTTCCGGCGGAAGGCCTGGGCTCTCGGAAAACTGCTCCGCGGGCCGGCGTCAGCTGCAACCGCCAGTGAGGCGTCCCATGCCTATGCTCTGGCAGCATCGCTTCCCGGGCGGTCGGGCAGCGGTGCGTGCGCAGGCTCTGGCGGATCGGCTCAGCGTCGCTCCGCGCCGGTGTCCGAAGGGAGCCGGTCGAAGCTCCCGTGGAGGACGAGGGGCTTCGATGGCCAACCGAGGGGCGTCCCCGTGACCGCATCCTCGCAGTGGGCGAGTTCGATGTCGAAGCTGCCGCTGAGTTCACCGGACCCGGCCAGCGCGGTGGTGCTGAGGGTGCCGACGGCCGGATCGGCGGGCCGGCAGCGCACCCTCCGGAGGCTCCCCTCGAACACGAGCTCGAAGACCACCTGGGTCTCCGGGGCAATCTGCCCGGCGCTGTCGAGGACGAGGAGCAGATCCCAGTCGTCAGCACCGAGTTCGAGGCGCCCGGGGCTGACGCTGCCGATGGTGGCGCCGGCGCTCGTCGGGTCGAACCCCAGGTGCGCCTCGAGCCCGAAGAGCTGTGGCGGAAGGATCCCGCCGAGCGGCAGGCCGAGGCGCGGTCGGATCACTTGCACCACGAACGCCGGGCCCGCCGAGGACCCCGGGACGATGGTGGCGACCGGACGGTCCGGCCGATAGACGACGAAGGAGAGGCCGGCCAACAGCCCGGCCAGCAGCAGCAGCGAAAAGAGAATCCGCAACGGTTTCACGCCGCCGGTGCGCAACTGATTCTTATCGGCCATTCATTCCTTGCCCGCCCAACGCAAAACTCACATTCAAAATTGGTGACTGGTGCCCGACTCCTAGCCACCGCCCTCGTTGACTGCGGTAGCAGGTGATCCGGGGACGACGAACTCGAATGCTCGCACTAGATCGCCAGACTGAGAGTATTCGTGCCAGAGTCCAGCGGGAAGGCCACGGTGCCACTGGCCAAGTAGTCGAGGGGAGCCGTCGGGCCAGTACCAACGGTACGGCCCTTCGAATCGACCCGCAATGACGACCAGCGTGCCATCGCGTGGAAAGCACTCCGCGCTTGCGCGTGGCTCGTCGATGAAGCGGTGGGCGCGACACTCGACAGCGCCCTCAGTGTCTGAGATGTGCACTTGCTTCGTGAAGAGAAAGAGGTAGAGCGAGGGCCAAGTCAGCACGAAGCTCGTAGCAATCACGAGAGTGCCGGCGAAGAGAGCGACGCGCTGCTTGCTCATGGGCGAAGCCTACGATTCAAGAAGGAGTGTCGTGCTGCTGCCTACCGGAGAAAGCTCAGCGGCGCCGCCGCTCAGCGGGTTCAAATACAAGACACCGTGCGGCGGCGTCCGCTGCAGTGACTTGTTGGGCGAGCGACCAGCGGCGTCAAACAGTAGACAGTGGGGGTAGCTCACTCTCCAGAGTAGCGATAGCCCTTGTCGCGGAGAACAGTGGACCCTGTTCCGAAGTAAACCCCTCCGACGCCTGAACCGGATGAGCCGTAGAACGTCAGATGCGGATAGCCAGCTGCAGGCATCTTGTGAGTTAGCTTAAATGACCCCGTTCCGGCTTTGAGCTGCAGGCGCTGGTTCGGGTCAATCGGCCCGGAGTTCCTGGTGTTGCTGGTTGTTGTGGCGAGCAGCAACCTTGCTTCTTGAGTGGAATTCAGGACGTAGGTTCCGCTGACCACATACTCGCCGCCAGGAACGTAGGTCGGATGCGTGCCGCGGACTTCTGTGATCTGCAGGGAGTCTCCACCGCGGAAGTCGGAATCGCCAATCTCAACCTGCAGCAGGTGGGGATGTGAGTTCGACTTCGTCGAAGGTGAGCTGCAGCCAGCCAGGAGGAGCGCACTGAGAGAGAGAAGAAGCAGGCAGACCCTTTGCACCACAGTAGCTCCCTTCAGAATCACTGGCTCAATGTCGCCGCCCAACAGGTATTCGACATCCCGCTCGCTCCGTCGGGAGCCCAAGTCGAAAGTTCTCGAAACGAGCTGCCGCGTTCGGTTCGCAGGCTTGGATCCTACCTTTGGAAAGATCCGATCGGAAGCCACCCCCAGCCTCCCTTCCTTCTTCTCACAACTCCCCGGGAGTCCGACCCCCCCTCGCGGGATCCTTCCCCTGCGAGGGGCTCGCGCGTCGAGCGCGCCCACCGGTTTCGCTCCCAGAACCCGAACTCCGTTCCTCTTCTCATGTTGTGACCATCTCGCCCACTCGCTACCGTGGCTCGCTCAATCGGTTGCCAGGGCACCATCAGGAGGTTCATGAGCGAGTCTGCACTCGTCCTCGAGAACGTCGTCAAGACCTACGGGGACTTCCACGCCGTCAACGACGTCAGCTTTTCCGTTCCGGTTGGATCGGTGTACGGCTTCCTCGGGCCGAACGGCGCCGGGAAGACCACGTCGATCCGCATGATCCTCGAGATCATCAAACCGACCTCGGGCTCCATTTCGGTGCTCGGCTCGAACGCTCTCGCTGTGCGCGATCGGATCGGCTATCTCCCCGAAGAAAAGGGCCTCTACAAGAAGATGAAGACGTGGGCGGTGATCGCCTACTTCGCCACTCTCAAAGGGGTGCCGAAGAAGAAGGCGAAGGCCGTCGCGTACGAATTGCTCGAGCGCTACGGGCTCGCCGACTTCGCCGACAAGAAGACCGAGGCGTTGTCGAAGGGGATGGGGCAGAAGGTTCAAGTGCTCTCGTCGATCGCGCACGAGCCCGAGTTCGTGATCCTCGACGAACCGTTCTCTGGGCTCGACCCCGTGAACCAGCAAGTGATGGAGGAAGTGATTCAGGACCTCGCGAAGAAGGGGACCACGGTGATCTTCTCGACCCACGTCATGGCGCACGCCGAACGGATCTGCGAACGGATCGTGCTGCTCGCGAAGGGGCGGAAAATCTTCGACGGATCGATCGCCGACGCGCGAAAGACGATTCCTCGCCGCGTGAAGATCCGCAGCGGCGGTGACTTCGCGCCGGTTGCCGAGCTCGAGGGGGTCGTGTCGATGGATCGGCAGCAGGAGGACACAGAGAGTGTTCCCACCTACGACATCCAAATTGCCGACGGCTTCGACCCGCAGCTGATCCTAAAGCTCTGCTTCGACAAGAGTTTGCCCCTCGAAACGTTCGAGCAGTCCGATCCGACTCTGCACGACGTCTTCGTGCACCTGGTGGGCCCCGAGGCCCGGGAGGCATCGTTCCGATGATCAGAGTCTGGCGCGTTGCGGTACGCGAGTACCTCGAGAATACGAAGACCAAAGGGTTCTGGATCGGGATCATCATGTTCCCGGCCATGCTCCTCATCTTCTCCCAAGTTCCACAGTTCCTCGAAGAGAAGGCCACGCCAACTCGACACTTTGTCGTGGTCGATCGCTCGGAAGAGTTCGGGACGTTCGTCACCCAGGCGGTCGACGCGCAGAACCGAAAGAAGGAGCTCGAGGGACTCGTCAAGTTCATGCGGAAGCAGAGGCCTGAAGAGGCTCCGCCGGTTGATGCGAAAGCTCTGTTCGAGCAGATCGACCAGCAGATGGAGATCATGGGCGCGTCCCCGCTCGACACTGGTGGAATGTCGGGGGGGGACCTGCTCAAACAGGACTTCGGCGCGATGTTCCCCGACGAAGTCTATGACGACGAGAAGACCTTCGACTTCACGAAGAAGGCGCTCCTCGCTGCACTCCCCGAAGGATCACCGGAGTTCGAGCCTCCGCGCCCGCGCTTCGTCGAGGTGGGGCTCCCCGAGGGGGTCTCCCTCGACATGTCGGATGCGGAAATCGAGGAGAAGCTGCGCCCGTACCTCACCGGCGACGAGGATCTGGTCCTTGGAGAGGATCGCGAGGAGCTGTTCGCGCTCATCATCATTCCCGCCGATATCGAGGAATCGCGTCGCGGACTTCGCTACTGGTCGAAGACCCTCACCGACACCGATCTCGATTCTGCCACTCGCCGCCACATCGCCGCGGAGATTCGCAAGCGCGAGTACACCCGCCGTGGCGTCAAGCCTGAGGTGGTCGCAGAAGTGGAGGCGATCACCGTCGGGAGCGTGGCCCTCAACCCGAAGAAGGCGCTCGGCGAGGAGAAGGTCTCGATCGTCGATACGATTCGGCAGTGGGCGCCCTCGGCGTTCGTGTATCTCCTTTGGATCTCGATCGTCACCACCGCGCAGATGCTCCTCAACAACATGATCGAGGAGAAGTCGAACCGAGTCGTCGAGGTCCTCCTCTCGTCGGTAACGCCGGGAGAGCTTCTTCGTGGCAAGCTGTTCGGCATCGCCATGCTCGGCCTCACGATGATCTCCGCCTGGCTCCTCTCGCTCATTCTGATTCTTCAGTGGAAGGCGGGGCCCCAGGCGGAGTGGGCGGTGAGCGCGATCAAGGTGGTGGTCACTCCAGAGATGCTGATCCCGTTCATCGTCTACTTCGTGCTCGGCTATCTGATCTACGCGGCGATCTTCGCGAGCATCGGGAGCGTCTGTAACACGATCAAGGACTCGCAGAACTTCATGGGGCCGGTGATGATGGTTCTCATGGTACCGATGGTCACCATGATCTTCATCCCGCGGGATCCGAACGGCACTTTGGCGACGATCCTCAGTTGGATTCCGCTCTACACACCGTTCGTCATGATGAACCGGGTTGCCGGCGATCCGCCGATGTTCGATGTCATCGGCACGATGGTCCTGCTCTTGGTCTCGGTTGTCATCATGCTGTGGGCATCGGGACGGATCTTCCGCGTCGGCATGCTCCGCACCGGACAGCCTCCGAAAATCCTCGAGTTGATTCGCTGGGTGACCAAACCGGCGTAAGGCATGTTGCTCCCCTGGGCG
>CALEHF010000308.1 GCA_937876125.1 uncultured bacterium | reverse complement strand
GGGCGTTGCTTGCCTCTATGGTTTTGTTCACATCTCTGAAGTCATCCGAGCCGTCGAACCCGACATCCAAGGACGTCTGGTGGTTTTTTTCCCGGGTTCAAAGGACGGAAACAACTACCGCCTGCTCGATGCTCGCAACGGTTGGAACTACCTCGCCAACGGCATCACGCTACACGGCATGGGAGATAGCGCATGAAAGTCCATCAGCTCCTCGACCGCGATCCGCGCGCCAGTGCGCTGGCCAATGGTGGACAGGCGCGGATCACCTCTTCCAACGACAACCGAGCGAGAGATGAGCTCCGCGCCGAACTCGAGACGTTTGTTTGTGACGGGCAGTATGGTGACGCGCTCGAGCGGATCCTGCGCAGCTTCCTCACGCAGCTAGACCGTCCGCGACAGAATGCAGCGTGGGTGAGCGGGTTTTTCGGGAGCGGCAAGTCTCACCTTCTCAAGATGCTGGGGCATCTCTGGGTGGATACGCCGTTCGAGGACGGCACCAGAGCTCGCTCTCTCGTTCGAGGCTTGCCAGGTGAGGTCGTCGCGGCGCTAAGAGAGATTGACACCCAGGCGGCGCGCACGGGGAAGCCCGCGCTGGCGGCTGCGGGCACGCTCCCTTCGGGAAGCAGCGATCATGTTCGCTTGACCGTTCTCTCCATCATTTTTCGCGCCTGCGGACTGCCGGAGCAGTATGCGCAGGCCCAGTTCTGCTTCTGGCTTCGCGACCAAGGCTTCCTGGACCGAGTGCGAGGCGCCGTTGAGGATGCCGGGAAGAATTGGGAGAGAGAGCTCAACAACCTCTATGTGAGCGGGCTGATCGCCAAGGCCGTACTGCAATGCGACCCGAACTTCGCCCGCGACGAGAAGGAAGCTAGGCAGGTCCTCCGCGAGCGCTTCCCGAACGCGTCGAGCGACATCAGTACGGCGCAATTTCTCGCGGCGTGCAGAGAGGCGCTTGCCCAAGACGGAGAACTCCCCCTCACCGTTCTCATTCTCGATGAGGTGCAGCAGTACATCGGCGATTCGACCGACCGGGCCGTGGTCATTACGGAGATCGCTGAGGCGATCCAGACGCAGCTTGACAGCCGGGTCGTTTTGGTAGCTAGCGGGCAATCCGCATTGTCGGGAACTCCGCTTCTGCAGAAGCTGAAAGACCGCTTCCTGATTGTTGCCCAGCTCTCAGATACGGACGTCGAGGCTGTCACTCGAAAGGTGCTCCTCCACAAGAAGGCGAGCACCGTCGAGCAGATTCGATCGGCGCTGGATCGCAACGCCGGCGAGGTGTCTAGGCAACTGCAAGGAACGCGGCTGGCGGAGCGGCCGACAGATCGCGAGACCGTCGTCGAGGATTACCCCCTCCTGCCCGCTCGCAGACGCTTTTGGGAAGAGTGCTTTCGTGCCGTGGACGCTGCTGGTACGCACAGCCAATTGCGATCCCAGCTGCGAATCCTCCATGACGCTCTGCGGGGCATCGCTGAGGAAGACCTAGGAGCCGTGATCCCCGGGGACGCTCTATTCGAGGCGATCGCTCCCGACCTCGTAAACACTGGCGTCCTCCTCGGCGAGCTGGCGACCCGCATCCAAGAACAGGATGACATCCCGGAAGTCGGCCCCCTGCGCCGCAGAATCTGTGGCGTCGCATTCCTGATCTCCAAACTCCCGCGCGAAGAGGGCATCGATGCGGGTGTCCGTGCCAATGCTCGGACCATCGCAGACTTGCTCGTCGATAACCTCGAGTCCGATACGGGGCCCTTGCGTCGCCAGGTCGAGACCCAGCTTGAGGATCTGGTCGAGGCCGGAACACTGATGAAGGTCGGCGAAGAGTACCGCCTCCAAACCACACAGGGGGCTGAGTGGGATCGGGCCTTCCGCGAGCAGCAGGGTGCGCTCAGCCAGCGGCTCTCGGAGCTCCAGGCAAAGCAAGATCAGCTCTACGCCGCAGCGATCCAGAAGGTCGTGGCCGACGTCCGTCCAAAGCAGGGCGACTCTAAAGTGCCCAGGTCACTTTCTCTGCATGCCCGCCCCGATGCGCCAGAAGGCGGCGGCGATGAGATCGTCGTCTGGCTTCGCGATGGTTCTTCTTCGTCCCAGAAGGACGTCGAGAGCGAGGCGCGTCGACGAGGACAGGAGGACCCGGTCATCCACGTCTTCCTCACGAAGGCGAGCGGCGACCTTCGGGCACGCATCGTCGAGGCCGAAGCAGCTCGGCACGTGCTCGATGCGAAGGGCATGCCCACAGAGCCTGCCGAAGCGCGCGAAGCCTGCGAGAGCATGCGAAGCCGACTCACTGCAGCCGAAGCCGCACGCGACGAGTTGATCCGCGATCTCGTGGCCAGCGCCAAGGTCTACCAGGGCGGGGGGAACGAAGTTTACGGTGACACTCTACGCGCGAAGCTCGGTGTTGCCGTCGGGGCCTCGCTTTCGCGGCTCTTTCCGCGCTTTCTCGAAGGCGACCACAAAGCGTGGCCCGTGGCGCTCAAGCGCGCTCGGGATGGTTCGGACGAACCGCTCAAGGTCGTCGGATGGGACAAACCCACTGAAGACCACCCCGTGGTCCGCCAAGTCCTCGCAGGAATTGGGAACGGAGCCAAGGGCGCCCAGATCCGCAAGACGCTCAAGGCCTCTCCCTGCGGTTGGCCCCAAGACACTATCGACGCTGCGCTCGTCGCCCTCCATCGCGTGGGCTCAGTTCGCGTTGCGCTCAACGGTCAGCCTGTGGCGCCCGGCCAGCTCGATCAGAACAAGATCTCGAGTGCTGAGTTCCGTCCCGAGAAGATCCGCCTCGGTGCCGCACAGAAGCTCGCGCTCCGCGGGCTCTATCAGAAGGCCGGCGTCACGGTCAAGAGCGGCGAAGAAGAGGTCAAAGCAACGACCTTTCTCGAGACCATGCTCTCCGCCGCTCGAGCCGCGGGAGGGGAGGCTCCGCTTCCCGCACCGCCCTCATCGGCGAGGATCGACGACCTACGAAAGCTGGCCGGAAGCGAGCAGCTCGGCGCCTTGCTTGAGTCAAAAGACGAGCTCGAAGCAAGTGTCCTCGACTGGACCGCGTTGAAGCAGCGGGCCGAAGTACGGGTCCCGGCCTGGGAGCGCCTCGAATGCTTCGCTCGACATGCCGGTTCTCTCCCCGTACTGGAAGAGGTTGCCCCCGAGATCGAGGCGCTTCGGGAAAATCGATCACTCCTCGATGATACCGACTATGTATCCCCTCTAGCGAAGAAGCTCGAGAACGCCCTTCGCGATGCTCTGCGCGCTGCCCACGAACGTTGCGTGGAGGGCCACGCGAACCTCCAGGAGGAGCTGGAGGCCGCAGACAGCTGGAGGAAGCTCCCAGCGGAAGAGCGTGAAACGATCTTGCAGGCGAATCGACTGACTCCCCCACCTGAGCTCGACATCGTGGACGAAGCTCGACTGCAAGCGGCCTTGGACGCTCGAACGCTTCAGGGCTGGGCGGAACTCGTCGAGGGGCTGCCGACCCGTTTCGCGACGGCTCGGGCGGAC
>CALEHF010000307.1 GCA_937876125.1 uncultured bacterium | reverse complement strand
GAGGATACGCCGCTTTTTCAACTCAGGCCAGAACACAAGATTTGGTCATAACTCGTGTAGCCAAAGGGAACTGTGTAGCCAAAGGGAAGAGCGGCGCGAGAGGAAAAAGCTCTCCACTCGCCCCCTCTGATTGAGGAGGCTGTCGGGAAACTTCTATCGAACTGAGGTTTTGAGTTTTCCGACGGTCTCCTAAGTTCGTTGGCACTCGCTTGAGCTTCGACCGTTGGTACAATAGCGCGCCGTGGCTTGATCTGCCGCCTATCCACTAAGTCTGGGAGTGAGAGATGATCCCCAATCCGCCGAACCCGAATTTCGAACCCACCGGTGGAACTCCTTCGAATGACCCTCCTCTCGGGCCTCGTCCGCCGAGCGTTCCCACGATTCATCTTCCCAAGACTGCAGGGTCGCCGTCTCCCCCCTTCCTCGTTTTCGGCCTCAACGTCGTCGTACGAATGTTGAAAGATGAAGAAGTCTTGGTGCCGGTCCAATGCCCGCGGGGCCAACCGGTCCAGTATGGCGTGGTGGTCTCGGCCGGCGATGGATTCGATCCGCAAGCGATCCAATTCCGAGCGATGCCGCCGGTTGGCGCCACCGTTGCGTTCGAAGAGACCACCGAGGGGATCGAGGGGCACTACCTCTTCGTCGGCGACGATGAATTCCGCGTATTGCACCTCGATGTCATCACCATCGGCTTTCCCCCGAAGTAAGTGAAATCCCGGCAGGTCTGCAGTTTCCATCGGCACCCCCTTCCCCCGGCGGCCTTGGTGACGATCATGGGGACTCCCCATCCGAAGGAGCCTCAATGACCCCCGCCGTGGTGTTCCCGATCATCTCAAGCACGCGCCGTCTTCCTGGCACCATAGCCTGTGCCGCGACACTCCTCTTCTCCACCCTGCTTTTGCCGACCACCAGCACCGCCCAGGGGCTCTCCGTCGTTTCAGCCTCTCCCGCACGTCAGGCGATCAGCGCCCCGACGAATACTTCCATCACGATCACTTTCGACCGCGCCCTCGACCCCGCGACGGTCACCGCAGCCCATGTCTGGGCCTTTGCTCGCTGGAGCGGCACCGTCAGCGGGCCGCTCACCCTTTCGACGAACGGCGAGGCGATCACCCTCACTCCATCGCACCCCTTCTCCGCGGGGGAGTCGGTGATGGTGATCGTGTCTGAGGGACTCTCCGCCCTGGATGGTACCGACCTGACGCCGGGCGGCTTCACGACCTTGTTCTGGACCGCAACCGCTCTGGCAACGCTCGATTTCACTCGAATCGATGAATTCACGACGCGCAGCACGCCCACCAGCTCGGTCCGTTCCTATGGAGGCGTCGGGTGTGACTTGAACGAAGATGGACACCTCGACGTCGCGGTGATCAACGAAGACTCCGCCGACCTCCGCGTGTTTTTGAATCTCGCGGACGGCAGTGGGCTGTTCGGACCTCTGGTCTCCCCGCCGAGCGCGATCAACCTTCAGGCGAGCCCGAACGAGCCCTCCGACTTCGATCGCGACGGACACATCGATCTCGTGGTTTGCAACATCGCCACAGACACGATCTCGGTGCTTCTCGGAAACGGAGACGGTAGTTTTCAGCCTCAACAGCAGATCGCGGTCGGCAACGGCCCGCGCGGTGTCGCGGTCTTGGATGTCGATGGGGACGGCGACATCGATATCGTCAACACCAATTTTTCCGACTCGAACCTGTCGCTGCTCTTGAACAACGGAAGCGGCGTCTTCGGCCCACCGACGTTCTTCGATGGCGGAGGCATTGGCGAGCGCTCCCTCGCCGCGGCGGACTTCAACGAGGATGGTCGGCTCGATCTCGCCTGTGGTTCCATCAGCGGTCAGACGATGACCATTCTGCTCTCGAACGGCGACGGAACGTTCACGCTCTCGGACACGGAGGGCGGCGTCGGCGGTACGTGGATGCTGGCGCTCGGTGACCTGAACGGTGACGGCCATGTCGATATCACCAGCGCCAACTCGAGCCAGAACGCCGGCAGCGTGAACTTCGGAAATGGGGACGGCACGATCTCCGCTGTCGTCTCGATTCCGACCGACCCGTTTCCCATCGCGACGGATTTAGGTGACATCGATGGCGACGGCGACCTCGATTGGATCACGTCGAGCTTCTCGGGAGATTGGTTCTTGTTCTTGAACAATGGGGCTGGGAGCTTTTCGTTCCAGGCGGAATTCTTGGCCCCCGTCGCTTCGTCGTGTGCAGTGATGATGGACATCGACACCGACGGCGATCTCGACCTCGCCCTCATCGATGAGATCGTCGATGTCGTGATCCTCGAGCAGAATGGCGGGAGTCCCCCCCCGACGTTCGTCCGCGGAGACTCGAACCTCGATGGTGTGTTCGACATTGCTGACCCGATCGGGCAACTGGCGATATTGTTCGGTGGCGCGCCTGGGCCGACTTGCCTCGATGCACTCGACGGGAACGACGACGGGGTCACGGACATCTCCGATCCGATCGCGGCGCTCACCTCCCTGTTCACCGCGGCGGGGCCTCTGCCGAGCCCATCCCTCGCTTGCGGGGATGATCCGACCCCCGATGGTCTCGATTGCTCCGCTAACCCCTCCTGCCCCTGATTTCCTAGGTTCTACGCCCTTTCCCGGTGAAAGAGGCCTCCGCGCCCCTCGCTCCTCGGTCGCCAAGTCGCAGCCGAGGATGCGATGCTTTAGTGGGCGGCCCGGACCCCGAGTTCCCGGGGAGGCCGATACTTGGGGATCACGCAATGCTCTGGACCGAAGAACCCGATCGTCTCGGCATCGTCCTTGGCGGCGGGGGGGCGCGTGCCGCCTATCAAGTCGGCTTTCTGCGCTTCCTGGCGCAGGAACACCCGACTCTCGAGATTCCCGTCATCAGCGGAACTTCCGCGGGGGCGATCAATGCGGTGCACCTCGCAGCGCATCCAGGGAGTTTTGAGGAGGCGGTCGAGTCGTTGACGGAGCTTTGGCAAAGCCTCACCGTCGACCAAGTGTTCCGAGCCGAGGGAGCCGCCCTGGCCCGCACCCTGTTTCGGTGGGGAGTCCGGCTGCTCTCCGGAGGACGCCGGATCGGCAAGGCGCCGCAGGGGATGGTCGATACCGAACCCCTGCGTGAATTCCTGAGGAATGCACTCGGCGGCGACCAGGGGAATCCAGATTGGATCCCGGGGGTTCGCGAGAACATTGCGCGAGGGCGCCTGACCGCCCTTGCGGTGACAAGCACGAACTACGGCACCGGTCAGTCCATCACTTGGGTCGAGGGTCAAGACGCTCAAACGTGGGAGCGGCCGCACCGAGTCGGAGTCGAGACTCGGATCACTCTCGATCACGTCATGGCGAGTTCCGCGCTGCCGTTCTTCTTCCCGGCCATCTCGATCGGGGACGATTGGCATGGCGATGGCGGCATCCGTCAAACTGCGCCTCTCTCCCCCACCCTCCACCTCGGCGCGACGCGCGTGATGGCGGTCTCGACCCGCTACCTGCCTCGACGCAGCGAGGAAGGGGAATCGATGATTCAGGGTTACCCGCCGCCGGCGCAAGTCGCCGGGGTCATGCTCAACGCCATCTTCCTCGACGCACTGGAGTCCGACGCGGCGAACCTCGAGCGCCTGAACTCGCTCCTCGAACGCATCCCAACGGATGTCCGCGGCGATCTGCGTCCGGTGCAGCTCTTCACGAGCCGCCCGAGCCAAAATCTAGGGCGCCTCGCGGCGGACTACGAATCGAAGCTTCCCCAGCCGTTCCGCTTTCTCGAGCGAGGCCTCGGTACGAAAGAAACGCGCAGCCCCGACTCACTCAGCATGCTGATGTTCCAACCCGACTATCTCGGTCGGCTCATCGAGCTGGGTGAGCGCGACGCCGAGCGCCGCGGCGATGAGATTCTCGCGTTCGTGAAGGGTCCTCAGAGCGCGCGAAGGACCGACTAGCCCTGGAATCAGCGGATGATCGCGAGCGAGGCGCAGGCGATTCGTCGCAAGACGAGGAGCACCAAGGTGATCGACCTGAGGAGGTCCTCGCCGATGGTGCGACGATGAGGCAGTCTCGGGTGAAGTAACGACGTAAACTTGAAACCACAGCACTTCACCCGAGACTGCCGGTCTTGCGGCGAATCGGCAAGCCGCAGCCGTGATCAGCGCTTATTCCAGGACTAGGAGGCTGTCGGAGAACCCGGCAGTTGCCGGTGCATGAGCCGACAGGCCGCT
>CALEHF010000306.1 GCA_937876125.1 uncultured bacterium | reverse complement strand
GTGCCGTACGCGATGACGAAGGCGGCCCTGCACTAAATGGTGCGCGGCGTCGCAGGGGAGCGGGGGGCGGGGGGGATTCGGGTGAACGCGATTGCGCCTTGGTACACCCGCACGTCCCTGGTGGCCCAGCTCCTCGAGGACGAGAGTTATCTTGCTGAAGTCGTCGCGCGCACGCCGCTCGGAAGAATCGCGGAGCCCGAGGAGGTCGCGCGTGCGGTGGCGTTCCTCGCGATGCCGGCGGCTTCTTTTGTGACGGGGCAGATCCTGGCGGTCGATGGTGGGTTCTCTGCGTTTACGTTTTAACGAGCGAGTTTGCTGAACCGCATTTGAGAGCTACACTGCTGAAGAAAGGGAGTGAAATGCAGAAGGTCGGCCAGGGGGTTGCGCTGTTTCTCCTCGGATGTCTCACGGTCATCGTCTTCGGAGTCATATCTGATTCCGATGATCCCCCAGCGCCCGTTCAGAAAGTGGAGTCTCAGAGATTCTAAGCGGATGCCAAGCATGCGAAGGCCTACCTGTGGCTCGGCAACATCCACTTTGATCGCGGCGAGACCGACAAGGCAAAGTGGGCGTGGGGCAAAGGGGCCGTGGGGCAAAGGGCTCGAAGCCTTCCCAGGAAATCAAGACTATCGGTTCCAAAGCGTCGGCGGTGAGCAACGTCTCGCGGATCTATTCGGTCCCCACAGTCAGCTGATCACGTATCACTTCATGTTCGGGCCCGATTGGGAAGAGGGCTGCAAGATCTGTTCGATGCTCGGGGACCACTACGATCCGCTGATCACTCACCTGAAGGGGAGAGACGTCGCGCTGGTCGCGGTGTCGAACGCACCGGTCGATAGGCTCGCCGCGTACAAGGATCGGATGGGTTGGCGATTCGACTGGGTGTCATCGATGGGGAGCGACTTCAACCTGGACTTCGGTGTGACGTTCACGCAGAAGGAGATGGAAGAAGGAACGATGCACTACAACTACACGCTGGGGGGTTTTCCAAGCACCGAGTGCCCGGGCATCAGCACCTTCTCCAAGAGTGAGAGCGGCGAGATCTTCTACACCTATTCCGCGTACTCGCGAGCGCTCGAGAACTTCCTGGGGATCTACAACTTCCTCGACATCGTCCCGAAGGGTCGAGACGAGGAGGCCCTCCCGTACGGCATGTTCTGGGTTCGCCATCACGATCGCTACGATGAAACCGCGTTCGTCGATCCGTACGCTCCGAAGACGACGTAGGGACTCAAGGCGTCCAGACCAACTGAACGCAGGTCTACTTCTGCTTCTTGTCGTTCTTCAGCTTCTTCTTCTCCTTCGGAGTCAGCAGCGGCTGCTTCTTCACTTCTTTCTTTTGCTTGTCCTGGCTACCCATGTCTTGTCTCCGTTACTAGCGGTCGGTGGAAAGCGTGCATTCGAACGACGTGGCGATCCACGGGCTGCAGAGAGTGTCACCATCGGCGTCGTCAGGTTGCCGAGGCGTCTTCGTTCTTCAGAAGCGATGAGCGCTGCATGCTATCCGGCGGATCTGGCGCAATCAATTGTCCTGCGATACTTGCGAGAGGCGCCGCCGAGCCGCCGCCGGCAGCTGTCGTTCCGACCGAACCAGGTTCCATGACAGGGAAACGGGGGGCGTTTGCCTGCCCTCGATGCTGATTCCCGAAGGCCATCCCATGGCTCATCCCAAGGCGGACGTTTCCAAAGAAGCCCCCCTGGTGACTCGCCGGTGCCACGATCGTTTTCCCTTCGGAAGCCCATCTCCGATGGTGAGACTCCTCCTGCACTGTTTCGCGGCCGCCGCGGCTGCCAAGAGTCACGTGCACCATCGGGCGAGCAAGCCCGCGCGCGGGGGGGGGACGTAAAACTTACACGCCGGCTCAACTCGAGAGTCGGAGTTTGTAGATTTTCGTTTGTATGCCCCCTACACCCGAACTTTCCTGTCTTTCCGATGCAGTCAGGGCTACCGACCCATTGTTTATTCCGGACCTGATGTGGCCAAACTATCAGCCAGGACTGTAAGCATGTAGCCGATTGGTCCTGAAGTCTCGATTCGGATGTCGCGTGAGACAGTCGAGCAA
>CALEHF010000305.1 GCA_937876125.1 uncultured bacterium | reverse complement strand
GAGGGCGAATGGCTCCCCTTCGACGAAGCACAGCGCGCGAGGGGGCTCGACTACTACGACGGCAAGTGGCGGACTTTGGAAGAGATCGCTCTCCTCAAGGAAAAAGAAGACGAGGACACGACGACGGAGAAGACGAAAGGTCGTGAGCAACTGGCGCTCGAGTACCGCGGACGCCCGTGGGCCGAGATCGATCCGATCGAGACCCAGCACTACTACATCTGGTGCAACTCGACGATTGAGATTGCGGAGTACTATGCCGATGTGATGGAGGCCCTCTACAAGCGCTACGACCAGGTCTTCCCCGACAAGTACTTCCCGCGGAACAGCCGGAAGAAGTCCACGGTTTACATCCACTCGAACCACCAGCAGTTTCGGGACTGGACCAGCATGGAGATGGGGATCGGCGGGTTCTACCAGCCCTGGAACCGCGACGTGACGGCATACCACGGCTCATTCGGGACCACGGGCAGCACGGAAGAAGTGCTCGCCCACGAGGGGACCCACCAGTTCCAAGGTCTGATATTCGACAACATGTCTGCGCTGCCCACGTGGTTCATCGAAGGCCTTGCTGTGTACTTCGGCGATGGCTCGAAGATCTCGCGTCGCAAAGTCGAAATCAATGAGATCCCTCGCGACCGACTGATCGGTCTGAAACAAGCCATCGAGGATGGAACCTACTGCGATCTGCGGAAGCTGTTGATGATCCCACAGCGTCAATTCGGTGGATTCTACTACGGTCACGGCTGGGGGATCATCTACTGGTGCCTCTGGGGCGACAAAATGGGCGCGAAGAACAAGGGGGTCGGCCTCCCGCTCATGGATGACTGGTTGCTCAAGTGTCGCGAAGAGAGCAAGCGCGAGGGATTCTGCGATTACCCGAAAATGTCCAAGCACTTCGTGCAACTCCTGGAGCAACACACCGGCAAGTCTCTCGAGGCGTGGGAAGAAGAGTACAAGGAGTGGATCCTCGGCCTCCCCGTCGAAGAGGTCGGGAAGAAGCGCGGCAACAAATGGACTTCCGAAGCTCTCAAGCTCGAGGTGACCAAGCCGGTGGGCTGGCAATGGGAGAAGGAGAACAATCTCTCGGCGAATGAAGTGATCGCCGCGAAGGGGCCCGGGCGTGCGGCTCGCCGCGTTTCGACGTTCTGCTGGCCGAACTGGGATCACGCGCCGATGGATCCGGCATACGCTCGCCGTCTCACGGGCAGCATTTTTCAGTCCATGGATCCCGAAGTCGAGTTCACGATCGAGACGGTCGGTGGATATCCTGGGGCGATCCGCGCGCGCTTCAAAGCGCAGCGTGTTCTCAAAGCGGAGTCCTCGCTCGACGAGAACGGCCGACCGACGACCAACACCGAACTGGGTGACGAACTGCAGTACGACGTCGTGTTCTTCGGGTCGGTCGACAAGAACTACTGCAGCGTGTTCGAGTGCGACCCCGCCGTCTGGGACGACAACTCCAGACACTTCGAGAAGTATCTCGCTGACTTCCACACGGATAACTGATCAACGCTCGGCAGGGACTTGGTCGACTTTGTCGAAGTCCGCGCGCAGCGGCCCGTTCGCTACCGACGAGAGAGTGTTTCCGAAATGAATCGAGAGAGTGCCATGGAGGCAACCAGGACGAAAACGACGCCCGCTTCAATGTCAGCGCGCGTGCGGACCATTCGCGGAGTGCTTCTGGCGGGGCTCCTCTCCGTCAGCAGTTTTCTCGCGACCTCTCCCGCCTTTTCTTCCGCTGCCGAAGCCGGAGATGCGGCGCGAGCGACACGCGCGGCGGAAGAGCAGGTGGTCGTCGTCCTCAAGGATGGAACTGAGCTGCCGGGCATCCTCGTTCGCGAGACCGACACCGAGGTCGCCATCAAGTCGCCCTTTGGTATCACCACCATCCAAAAATCCAAGGTGAAGGAGATTCGTCGCGGGGAGAATCCGTGGCGGAAAGAGTTCCAGACCCGGTTCGATCGCGCACGCCGACTCGCCAAGGCGGATTCGTTCGCGGACCTCGGCGCGTGGGCAGATCTCAAGGGCCTCTCCGAGGAGAGCGAGCGCGCGTACGATGCGGCGATCGGCATCGACGCAGATCATGAGGCTGCGCGGAGAGGGCTTGGACACGCGCGCCACGAGGGGCGCTGGGTCAACGCAACGCGCGTCGCTGCTCTTTTGACGGAAGGCTACGATCTGCAGGGTCTCGACCTGGTGAAACGCGGGGCCGGCGCAGCTCCCAAGGACAAAGTCACCGAGAAACCGGAGGCTCGCAAGCTCACTCCCGAGGAGCTGAACAGACAAAAAAAAGAGGAGGGGCGCCGAGCCAAGCTCCTCGAGAAGCGTCGAAAGCAACGAGAGAAGTTTGAACAGGAGAGGCGCGCAGAATTCAAGGGAGTGCCTTGGGAGGACGCGTACCGAATCCGCTCGGCCCACTACGATATCGTCTGCAACTCGACAAAACAGGTCGCGAATACGTACTCGATGATCATGGAAGCGCTGTACGGTGCCCTCAGCAGCCGCTTCAAGCAGAAACATGTGCGCGATGGCCGATTGACAGTTCACGTGTTCAAAACGCAACAGGAGTTCATGGCGAGAACGGGGGTGAGCCAGTTCGTCGGCGGCTTCTATCGCCTCGATACCGAGCAGGTGTACGCTTACCACGGGACTTTTGGCAACACCGGTACCACTTATAGC
>CALEHF010000304.1 GCA_937876125.1 uncultured bacterium | reverse complement strand
CATCACCCCTCGAGCCTCCGCCGGAACTCCTCCTCGTCGATCACCTCGACGCCGAGCTTCTCCGCCTTCACCAGCTTCGAGCCCGGCTTCGCGCCCGCGAGGAGACAACTGGTCTTCTTCGAGACCGAACTGCTGACTTTGCCGCCGGCGGTTTCGATCATCGCCCCCGCTTCGTCGCGGGAGAGGCTCGGCAGCTTGCCGGTGACGACAAAGCTCATCCCCGCAAAGGGGTGCTCGGCGGTCGGTTCTTGGGGTGTTTCGGCGGGAGCGAGACCTTCTTCCTTCCACCGGAGGCCTGCGCTCTTCAGGACGGCGAGCTCCGCGCGGATCTCTTCCCGCGCAAAGAACTCGGCGACCGCCTTCGCGATCTCGGGGCCGACCCCATCGACCTCGACCATCTCTTCCGGCGTCGTCACGGCGAG
The DNA here is from genome assembly GCA_937876125.1 of uncultured bacterium. GTDB lineage: Bacteria > Planctomycetota > UBA8108 > UBA1146 > UBA1146 > JAFMMO01. The sequence continues at coordinate 14,708 of CALEHF010000304.1, read as the reverse complement.
GAGGTCGAGGTCGCGGAACTCCGCCACCAACAGCTTCGCGACCGTCTCCCCGACGTGGGGGATCCCGAGCGCATGGACCAGCCGCGCGACCGGGCGCTCTTTCGTCGCTTCGAGCGCGGCGACCACGTTCTCCGCCGACTTCTGTCCCATCCGATCGAGGTCGGCCAGGGTCTCCGCGGTGAGGGCGAACAAGTCGCTCGGGGTGCGCACCAGCTCGCGCTCGACCAGCTGGTCGATCAGTTTCTCGCCGAGCCCGTCGATGTCGAGCGCGCGGCGACTCGCGAAGTGGCGCAACCGACCGCGCACTTGCGCCGGGCAGTGAATGTTCGGGCAGGAGACGACGATCTCATCTTCCGGGTAGAAGACCTCGGTCTCACAACTCGGGCAGTGGGTGGGGATCGGGACCGCGGTCTCCGATCCGTCGCGGCGGCTCTCGACCGCTTTCACCACCTCGGGGATCACGTCACCGGCGCGCTGCACGATGACGTAGTCTCCAATCCGTACGCCTTTGCGTTCGATATCTTTCGGATTGTGGAGTGTCGCGCGACTCACCATGACCCCGCTCACATTCACGGGGGTGAGGTGCGCGACCGGGGTCAGCGCTCCCGTGCGTCCCACCTGCCACTCGACCGTTTCGAGGCGCGTGGTCTCCTGGCGGGCCGGAAACTTCAGCGCGATCGCCCAGCGCGGAGAGCGGGAGCGCACGCCGAGGGTCCTGCGCAGCTCACCCCCCTCGACCTTGATCACCAAGCCGTCGATCTCGAAGGGGAGCGAGTCGCGGGCCGCTTCGACCTCGCGGTAGATCGTTTCAATCTCCCGGAGAGTCGTGACCACCCGGTGGAAGGGCGGGCTCGGAAAACCCCAACGCGCGATCTGCGCGAACAGCTCGGTCTGGCTTTCGAGGTCGACGGCGATCCCCTCCGTCGAGCCGACTCCGTACAAGACGATGTCGAGCGGGCGCGACGCGGCGGAGCGCGGGTCGAGTTGGCGCATGGTGCCCGCGGTCGCATTGCGGGGGTTCGCGAAGAGTCCCTCAACGGCTGTGCGGGCGGCGTTCATCGCCTCGAAGCCCGCGAGGGTCATGAACACTTCCCCGCGCAGTTCGAGGCGGGGCGGGATGTCCGCTCCTTGGAGTCGGTTGGGGAGAGAGCGGATCGTGCGCAAGTTCTGGGTGATCTCCTCGCCGGTGACGCCGTCCCCTCGGGTCGAGCCTTCGACCAGGACGCCACCTTCGTAAACCGCTTCGACCGCCACACCATCCATTTTGTACTCGACCGACAACGGCACCGTGGTCTCGGTGTCCTCTTCGGCGACTCCGAGCCCCTTCCGCACCCGCGCGATCCACTCGCCGAGCACCTGGGGGTTCATCGCGTTCTCGAGGGAGAGCATCGGCACGCGGTGGGTGACCGAAGGGAGCATGTCGGCGACGAAATCCGCGGGAAGCCACGCCCCACCCACCCTCTGAGTGGGGGAGTCGGGGTCGTCGAGCTCTGGGTGTTGGCGTTCGAGCGCTTCGAGTGCGCGGAACAGACGGTCGTACTCCGCGTCGGAGAGTTCGGGGTCGTCGAGGATATGGTAGCGGAAGTTGTGGTACTTCAGCTCGGAGCGCAGCGCCGAGAGGCGCGCGGCGGTTTCCTCCACCCCTTCCGAGCCGGCAGGCTCGGACTCAGTCGGATCGAGAGCACTCACCGCCGCAACCCTCCCACCGACCTTCCCTGATCACCCGTCGGATGGAGGACCGGTCCCGCGAGCAGCTTGCGCAGTCGTTTCACCTTCGCGAGCGGCCAACGCGCTGGGTCAGGGGTGACCTCGATCACACTCGGGCGCACGAAGATATCGGACTTCCGGGTGAACTCTGCTGCCGCGGCGATCGCGGTCAGGAGGTCGAGGTCGTCTTCTTCCAATTTGTGGATCGCACCGAGGTGAGCGAACAGGGTCGCGTCTTGTCGGGCGCGCTCGCGTTCGCGTTTGCGGCGCGCCCCGGGAGTTTCTCCTTTCGGGCTCATGGCGAACTCCCTTCAGCGAGTTGTTTCCACGCCCACTCGGCGCTGTCGCGCGCATGAGGCTGAGGCTCGTTTGCCCAATCGGAAAGTCGCGCGCGAGCGTCGGCGTCGCCGCGGCGGCCGAGGGCGAGGAGCGCGTTCGCTCGCACCCGCGGGTGTTCATGATCGCAGGCGCGCCGGAGCCACGGCTCGGCAGCGTTTCCGCCGAGCTCCGACAGGCTTTCGACCGCGTTCGCAACCACGCGCGGATCGGGATCATCGAGAAGCAGTTTCAGGTAATGGAGTCCGGTGGTGGCTCCGGCGCGGGCGAGGGCGTGGGCGACTCCGGAGCGCACCCGATCGCTCGGATGGACCACGAGATCGACCAGCGTCTCGTCGAAGACCCCCGGTTCCTGCACGTCCTGCACCATGAGCAGGCCGTCGATGACTTGCCTCTCGTCGACACCGCCGAGTTGACGGCGCAGATGACCATCGAAGGTCGGATCCACCTTGCGGAGCGCCGACAGGGTTTTCGCGCGGCTCTTCTCGGGGATCCGCAGCCGTCCCTCGCGCCAGAGGCGGAGCCCCTGGCCGGTGAGACGCTTGGTCGCCGCCGCGCGTACGACTTCGAAGGGCGATGCGAGTTGTGCGATGACCCACGGGAGCGACGCGCCGTCGCCGATCGGGAGCAGATCGAGGGCGATGAGACGCGCGTCGGGATCGTCTCCGGCGAGAACCTGGGAGATGGCGCCAAAGACCGATGGGATCGGCAGGCCGCGCAGCTTTTCGAGCACCTTGCGCTGGGTCTCCCCTTCGGTGATGGGGATCAGACGCGCGACGCGCTCAGCGCGGTCGGCCGGCTCGCCTTCTGAGTTGGCGAGGAAGGACGCGATCTTTGCGACGGTGGAGTCGGGGAGGGTGCGGAAGTCGGAGTCGAGGAGCCGCCACCAACGCACTCGACGCCAGGTGGGGGACTCACCTTCACCGCGCAAACTCGGAATGGCGCGGGCGGCGGCACGGATGAGCAGGCGATCCTCGGTCCCGCGGAGTACGTCGCGTGCCTTCTGGCGAGCGGGTGCCAAGGGGCCATCGAGCCAACGGGTGAGCAATTCGATGCGCCGAGCCGCACTGACATCGTCATGGGGGTGCGCGACGGTCGAAACGATCGCCTCCGTGACGGGCCACTGCTCACCCACCGCGCGCTCGAGCCACGCGTCCCCCCCGCCACCGGCAGCGATGAGGGCCTCGATCACCCGGCGGTCGTGGTGCTTCGCCCACCCCCGAAGGAGCACCGACAGAGTGACGAGGAGCGGATCCTGAGGGAGGCGCCCGGCGATCTGCTCGGGCGTTCGCAACAGCGCATCGACAAAGGCCCCCCGCGCGATCTCACGGGTGCGCGCATCGGGATCGTCGACCAACTGCGAGAGGTCGTGGATCACGGCGTCGATGTTGGCGTTGAGGCGCGCGACTTCGCCGGCGAGGACTTCGGCGACATTGCGCCGCGTGGTTGCCCGGTCGGCGCGCAAGAGTTGCTTACAGGCCTCGATGAGGCGGGTGCGAGCGGAATGACGGACCAGCCGCCGCTCGCCGGGGGTCAGCGCATCCCAACCGCGGACCAGCTCACGAGCGGCGCGGGTTTCCGGCGACGCGAGGAGCCAGGTGACCGCAAAGCCGCGCGCTCGCTCTTCCCTGAGCGCTTGCCCCATCACCGGGACCGTCGTGTCTCGGTCTGGAAACTCCGCGATGATCCGCAGAGAGCGTTCGAGCCCCAATGATCCCCCTCTCGGCCACTCGTGGTGACCTCCCATAATCTTGGTTCGCGCGCTCAAGATCGCTGAACCCCCGAGAATTGCAAGCGGCGCGGGGAGTCTCGACGAAACGAAGCGAGAACACTCACTCCGTTGGGGTGGCGATGAGGGGCTCTCGAGGACAAGATCGTCGCTCTTTCACCCCCGGGCAGGAGAGGCCGATCGTGGAACGTCGCACCCCGTGTGAACCCCCCAAGCTCCCCGCCGCCGCCGAGCGAGTGCACCGGCGGCTGGTCGAAGCGGGAGAGCAATCGCTCCTCGCGGGGGGGGCGGTGCGCGATCATCTGCTCGGACGGCCGGCCCACGACTTCGACATCGCGACCAGCGCGCACCCCGATCGGGTCGCCGAGTTGTTCGCGCGGACCGTCATGGTCGGGGCCCAATTCGGGGTGGTGCGGGTGATCGACGAGGAGGACGAGGTCGAAGTGGCGACGTTCCGCGCCGATCTCGAGTACCGCGACGGCCGCCACCCCGAGGGAGTGCGCTACACCGACGCACGCGAGGACGCGATCCGTCGCGACTTCACGATCAACGGCCTCTTCTACGATCTCGAGACCCAAGAAGTGATCGACTACGTCGGCGGGCTCCAAGATTTGGCCGAGGGGCGCTTGCGCGCGATCGGCGACCCGGCGAAGCGGTTCGAGGAGGATCGCCTTCGGCTTCTCCGCGCGGTGCGCTTTTCGGTGACCTTGGGGTTCCCGATCGAGTCGGAGACGTGGGAAGCGGTCGTCACGCACGCCCCATCGATCACCGAAGTGAGCGCCGAACGGATCCGCGATGAACTCGAGAAGATGCTCTGTCACCCCCGACGAGAACTCGCCTACCACCAACTCAGCGATGCCGGGTTGATGGCGGCGATCCTTCCTGAAGTGGAAGCGATGCGCGGGGTCGCCCAGCCCCCTGAGTATCACCCCGAGGGGGACGTGCACATCCACACCGGGTTGGTGCTCTCTCACCTCTGCGCCCCGAACTTCGGGCTCGCGATGGGGGCGCTCTTGCACGATATCGGGAAGCCTTCGACCTTCGAGATCGCCGATCGGATCCGATTCAACAAACACGACACCGTTGGCGCGGAGATGGCGGAGGCGATCTGCGAGCGACTGCGCTTTTCTCGGCGCGAGCGTGAGCAGGTTGAGTACCTCGTTCGGAAGCACCTCGCCTTCATCGCGATCGAAGAGATGCGCCCCGCGCGCCGGAGCCGTCTCTTCGACGAGGAGCACTTCGAGGACCTGCTCGCCCTCTGCTACGCGGATTGCCTCGGAAGCCACGCCGACATGACGCTGCCCGAAAAGACCGAGGAGTACTACCGCGCGTACGTCGCCCTGGGCCCGCCGATCGAACCGATTTTGCGCGGCCAGCAGCTCCTCGAAATCGGCTACCGCCCCGGCCCCGTGCTCGGGGAGATGTTGCGGGCAGTGGAAGATGCTCGGCGCGACGGAGAGCTCGATGGGGACGACATCGAGGGTGCCCTCGCTTGGGTAGAGGCGCGCTATCCAAAGGGTGGGAGTCCAATGGGCCAGAAAGACGCTGGCAGTAAAGACGCTGGCCCCATCGCAGAAGGGGGGGACGCAGCATGCTGAAGATCGGCTACGTGACCAACGGCTTCGCGGATCACTCTCTGGAGCAAGCGGCAGAAGTGCTCCACCACTGTGGCTACCAGGGGATCGGTGTGACCCTCGGTGCTCCGCATCTCGATCCGTGGACCGCGTCGAAGAAACGCCTCGCCGAGTTGCGGGCTTGCTTCGAGAAGCATGGCCTCGAGGTGGCGATCGAAACGGGGGGGCGCTATGTGCTCGACCCCTATCGCAAGCACCGCCCGTCCCTCGTCTCGGTCGATGAAAAGGGGCGGAATCAGCGCGTCGCGTTTTATGAAAAGTCGATCGACATAGCGAGCGCGCTCGGTGCGAAGGTCGTTTCCCTCTGGAGCGGCATCCCGAAGGCGCAGATCCCCACCGAAACCTCGTGGCAGCGGCTCGTCGTCGGGCTCCGCACCGTTCTCGATCACGCCGAAAAGCGCGGGGTGAAGATCGGGTTCGAGCCGGAGCCGGGGATGTTTGTCGAGAATCTCGAGGGGTGGCAGATCCTCAAGGAGCGTGTTTCCCACCCTGCGCTCGGACTGACGATCGACGTCGGCCACCTCGCCGTGACGGAAGAAGCGCCCTGGCATCAGCACCTCATCGAGCACTCCGGCGATCTCGTCCATGTGCACTTGGATGATGCCAAGGATCGTACCCACGAACACCTCCCCCTCGGTGAGGGAGAGATCGATTGGCCCGAGATTCTCGGTGCGCTCGCCAGAATCGGTTACGGAGGGGTGGCGCTCGTCGAGCTCTCCCGCCATTCTCATGTCGCGCCACTCATGGCTCAGCGCAGCATCCTGTTCCTCCGGAGCGTGGAGGCGCGGGCGCGTGTGGATCATGGAACCGATCCTCGAGGGAGCAAACGTTGAACAAACCGTCACGTCGGAGCGGGTCATCGTCGGACCGGCCGCAAAGCGACTCGTCGTCAAAAAACGCATCTTCCAAAGACGCATCTTCGAACGGGTCTCCCCCGGCTGCCCCCTCGAAGAAGGGTCGTCGGCGGAAGTCTTCTCCGAAGGGGGAGCGGGTCAGCGCCACGGCGCGGACATCCAAAGGTGCCCCTCCCGACGGCCGGATCCCCTGGTGGTACGACCTCGTCACGACCTCGATCCGCAGTCCCGTGGTCGACAACCAGCACGCCATATTCACCAACCGAACCCTGCGCTTCGAGAAGGTGAAGGCGATCGGGTTCGACTTCGACCACACCCTCGCGATCTACAATACCGAGCGTCTCGACGGTCTCGCGATGCAGTTGGTGATCGACCGGCTCATCGAGCACGAAGGGATGGACCTCTCCTGGTTCAAAGACGTCGCGGACCTCTCTTTCGCGCGGAAAGGTTTGATCGTCGACATCGAGCTCGGCAACGTTCTGAAGACCGATCGCTACGGCCACGTCCTCCACGCCTACCACGGTCCGCGCAAGTTGTCCGCCAAGGAGAAGCGCGAGGCATACGGGGACGCGGATGTGATTCCTCACGTGACCGAGGGCATGCGCTTCCTTCAGATGGACAGCGCCTTTGCGAAGCCGGAAACCTGCATCTACTCCGGACTGGCGCCGAAGGTCTCGTCGGGGGAGTACCGAAAGCTCTGGAAGAGCATCCGCCACCACACCGATATGGTGCACCGCGATGGATCTTTGAAATCTGTGATCACGGCGAACCCTCACGATTACATCCATGTCGATCTGCACACGGAACATCTGCTCCGGTACCTGAAGCGGATCGGCAAGAAGGTATTCCTCCTCACCAATTCGGAGTGGGAGTACACCTGTGCGATGATGAATCCGACCCTCGGGCGCTTGACCGGGGCGGATGATCTCTCGTGGCTCGGTCTCTTCGATCAAGTGATCGCCCTCGCGCGGAAGCCGGGCTACTTCAAGCGGATCAACCCCGCCGTTCCGAGCGAGCCGGGAGTCGAGCCGCACGTGTGGCACTCCGGGAACATTCTCGAATTGGAAGACCGCCTCGACGTGCGCGGACCGAACGTGATGTATGTCGGTGACCATATCTATGCCGATCTCATCTCGTCGAAGCGAAACACCTATTGGCGCACGATGCTGGTGGTGCCCGAGCTCGAAGAGGAGTTGACGGTGCAATCCGCGCTCCCCGGAATGGTGCAGCAGCTCAAAGAGACCGACGAGCGTCGCACGACCACCGAGCGGGAAGTGATGCACTGGAAAGCGGTGGAATCCGCTCTCGATCAGCTGCGCGATGAGGGGCACGCGGATCTCCTCGCACGCCTAAAAGATGAGTGCCATTCCTCGCGGGTGCAGGCGATGCAGGCTTTGAACCAGTTCATCCGCCAGCGGGAGCGTTTGCGTTCGCGGCTGAGCCAAGCGACGAACCAGCATTGGGGTTCGCTGTTCAGAGCGGGAAACGAGCTCACCTACTATGGGCGACAGCTCGAAGATTTTGCATGCACCTACACGAGCAAGGCGACCAACCTCTGCTTCTACGCGCCGAACCACTACTTCCGCTCTGCGATGGACTACCTTCCCCATGAGTTGGAGTCGGTGTAGGGCGAACGGAAGAGGACCTGATGCCGAGAGCGCCGCGGGAGGGACGTCGGTGGCTGGCGTGGGCCGTCGGTGGGGGTCTCTTCGCCATGATCGTCGTGGTCGGCGGTTGGCTCCAATCGATTCCGAACGAGCCGGTGTTCGAAATCACGGTGTTCGCACCCGTCACCACGTTTCCCACGGGCGCGCCGATCCCCCATCGGACCGTGGCGGGGAAGACTGTCTTTCGCGTCTCCCGAGATTCGCCGTGCAGCATTCCCTTGGAGCCGACGTTTCCGTCGAAGATTTCCGAGTTGGTGGCCCGCGGAGAGAACGTCCGAGACACCAACAGCACGATCACCATCGGTGGCCCGAGCGTGTTCCCGGGCCAACAAATCGCGACTTGTGGAGTGGATCAGTTCGGCGATGGGAAACACGCCGGCGAGATCGTCGCGAGCGTTCTGTTCTGGTTGGAAACCGATCCGAGTCACTCGATCGGTTGCGTCTTCCGGATCCCGTGGGACGGAACCGACGTAGAGCTGAGCGATTTCGAGCTCACGTTGGTACCGGTTCCGCCGGAGGAACGCTCTTGGCTCGACCGGATCACCCGCGCGCCGACGCACCGCGTGCGGATCGAGGGGCCCCACCGTCCGTGAGCCTGTCGAACCGAGACGACGGAGCCGTGCAGTTGACACCAAGGCTCCGGTCACGTCGTCGAGTCGCCTGGCTTGCCGGCGCCGCGCTTCTCATCGCGCTGGCCCTCGCTTGTGGTTGGCTGCTGAGCCTGCCGAACGTGCCGATGCTCGAAATCACGGTGCGAGGGCCGGTGAGCACATATCCGGGGGGCGAGTCGATCGCGTATCGCACGGTGAACAGCCAAGTGCGATTCTTCGTCTCCCATGGTTCCAGCTCTCACGTGGTCGTCGATCCAGATCAGTTCCCCGCCCACCTCTCTGACTTCCCGTTCCGAGGAAGGAAGCTTCGCGACATCGCATGCGCGTTCTCCTACGGACAGCAGAGCGTCTTTTCTGGGCCCGAGATCGCCGCGTGCTCGGTCGCCCAGCTGGGGGAGGGGGATGGAGAAGGGGACCTGGTCGGTTGCGCTCTGCTCTGGTTTCGGGACGAACCGGAGCTGACCCTTGCCTGCGTCTTCGAGATCCCCGGCGATGGAACTGACGTTGTCCTCGCCGACGAGTTCGAGCTCTCGATCGAGCCGGTGCCTCCGAAGGAACGTACCTTGATCGATCGAATCACCCGCGCGCCAACCCATCGCGTCGTGATCAAGGGACCCATCCGGTTGCTCGCTCCGGGCGGGTCCACGCGATCGAGCGGCCGCTGATCCGACCGGACGTCACACTTGCACCGCGTGCCCCGCTGCTCCACGATGCCCGCGCCACCGCACCCCACACTTTGAGAGACGAGTCACTCCGTGGAGAAGCAACAGAGGAAGCAGGTGCGCCTGGACACTTCTCTTCTTCGTCCTCGCCCTCACGAGCATGTTCGGCTGGATCTGTTTCCTTCCGCCGGTCCCGGTGATCGAGCTGCGCTTGAACCTTCCGGTCGCTTCGTTTCCAGCGGGCCATCCCCTCGCTGTCCGCGACGTTGGCAACGGATTGACCAAGCCGCGCATCGCGGCGGGTTACTCCTTTCTCGACCGCGTTCTCCGTCGACCGACGGTGCATTCCACTATGGAGTGGGAGGGCGCGGGCAGAGTCGTTCCGATCATCTTCGACAATACGCGAGGCCGATGACCTTCGACGAGCACCCTATCGTGAGCCCCAACACTTCGCATGCCCCTCGACTGCGGGGAGCGTGACGCGTGCTCCTACGGATCCCCGGTTCTTCCCGCCGCTGGAAACTGATCCTCGGACTCGTTTGCATCCCGGCCATCGGCTTTATCGCCTTTAGGGTCAGCATGCTCAGTCTGTTGCTCCTCATCACCCTGGCGCTCCTCCCCTTCGATCGCGAGGTCGGGGAGTTCACCCGAATCCCGCTCGCGATCGATCTCGCCTCCATGGTGATCTCGGGTTGTGTGATGGTGATCTGCATTCGGGTCGTCGCTCGCTTCGGCGAGGAGTCGGCGGAACGAGACGAGGGCAAGGACCCCTCGACCGACGAGACCCACGATCGCTAAGTCCGTTTTCGCGAGAGGAGTCCTTGGAAGATCGCTTTCGGGGGCTTCCGACGGGGGATAGAGTGAGCGCAGATCCCGCATGATCACGCACCAGAACCTCCTTCTTGAACGGAGAAACTTATGGCCATTCGACTCGGGGACGAAGCTCCCAACTTCCAAGCGATGACAACTGAGGGCGAAGTCGACTTCCACAAATGGCTTGGCGACGGCTGGGGCATTCTCTTCTCCCACCCCGCCGACTTCACACCGGTGTGCACGACCGAGCTCGGCGCCGCCTCGAAGATCAAAGGTGAGTTCGAGAAGCGGAACGTCAAGATGATGGCGATCTCGGTCGATACCGTCGATCAGCACAACGCGTGGATCGGCGATATCGAAGAGACTCAAAGTTGCACGATGAATTTCCCGATCATCGCAGACCCCGATCGCACCGTCGCGAACCTCTACGACATGATCCACCCGAACTCACTCGAGAACATGACCGTGCGTTCGGTGTTCGTGGTCGGGCCCGACAAGAAGGTCAAGCTGACGATCACCTATCCGGCCAGCACCGGTCGGAACTTCGATGAGATCCTGCGCGTGATCGACTCGCTGCAGTTGACGTCGAAGTTCCAGGTCGCGACCCCTGCGAACTGGCAAGACGGCGACGATTGCATCGTCGTGCCGGCGGTGACCGATGGCGAGCTGGCCGCGAAGTTCCCGAAGGGTGTGAACCGCATCAAGCCGTACCTGCGCACAACCCCCCAGCCGAACAAGTAAGGCTGCGACGGGAGAATCGCCGCGGCGCTCGAGCGGCCCGTCCCCATCGGGGCCGGGCTGCTCGGTTCTTTTTCGGGGGGTGATCCTCGATCACTCGGAAATAATGAGTCGAGACCGCGGGGCCCTCACCACTGCAAAGGTCGAGCGGCGACGGGGTCGATTGTTGCCGTACTCGGCGCCTGGGGCCCACGTAGAGCCAGCCCACCTCGCCATCTGGCGCTGTGGGCTGGCTCGAGTTTCTCTCGTCCGAGGACCCGAGTGGCACCTGCACCTCGACGACACACCTGTAAATCGATAAACTCTGGATGCCTCGACTCCAGGACCCCGAGGAGCACCGAGATGACTCTGACCGAAGGACAGCCCCCCGAACGCATGCCACCTCGCCGCAGTTTCATTCAAAGACTGTTCACACGCCGTCGGCCCGAGGACCGCACTCGCTTCCGACCTGAGAAGTCCTCCCGCTCTCACTCTCCGCTGGTCTCTCCCTTTCTCACCGCCGCCGCCCAGAGTGACTCCGCACAATCCAGTGCTCTCCAGCCCGCGCGCACTTCTCGACCGGTCGCGCGCCGCAGTTCACGCGTCGTCGTGATGGCGCTTCTCGCGCTGTCGGGGATCGGCGTCACTGGGGTCACGCTGGTCGCCTACGCACCTCAACTCGTCGATCGGTTCGGATACGAATCCTATTACTCTCGCATCGAGCCCGACGGCCGACGCTTCCAGCTCGAACGCAAACGCGCGACGTGGCTCCCCGGGGGTGAGGTTCGCTGTCTCGTCGTCGAGAGCGATGGAACGCGCCGCGCCTTCGAAGTCGCCGAGCTTGTCGAACCGAATGGCACCGAGGCGAGCCCCGAGCATCGCATCCAAACCGCGCTGCGCGGGAAGATCGATGCGGGTTCCAAGATCGGCGACTGAGACCGCCTCTCTTTCACTTCCGCGATCTCCGTGAGACGATCTCCGCGGCGCCGCCCTTGGGGTGCATGCGCCTGAACGGAGAGAGGCGTGCGCGCGGAAGAACTCGAGAACCACTACTATCTGCCCTTCGCCGCCGCCTACGTGCGCGGGAGCTTCGACCTCGACCCCACCACCTCCGATGTCGAGGCCGCGCTCCACGGACTCGCCGAAGGTCTACCCCTGAAGCGTTTCAAGCGGAGCGGGCCGTTGCCCCGCGTCGCGCGCGTCCTCGGGTTTCTCCGCGGCGTGGTACCCGAGCGCCTTATCGACCTCGGGCCAGGGCGGGGAGCGTTCTTGTGGCCCCTCCTCGACTCATTTCCCGATCTCACCGTTCACGGGATCGACGTGCTCGGGCACCGAGTAGCGATGATCGAAGCTGTGTCACGCGGAGGAGTCCCTCGAGTGACCGCCGAGGAGGGAGATATCTGCGGGGAGTGGGGGACTGAACAGGGCGCGTGCGTGGTCACTGCGCTCGAGGTGATCGAGCACCTCGCGCATCCCCAGCGCGCGATCGAGCGCGCGCTTCGAGTCGCGACCCGATACGTTGTCGCGTCGGTTCCTTCGAAGCCTGATGACAATCCCGAGCATGTGAACACGTTCGGTCCCGGCGAACTGGAGGAGCGATTTCGTGCGGCGGGAGCCTCGAAAGTGACATCGGATCATGTCCCCAACCATCGACTGGTGATCGCGACGCCATGAGCGAACTCCGAAAGTACCCACGCACTCCCCATCTGGCGGGGTCGCGAAAACAGCCTGGAGATGAAGACCTCACCGATGCGCCCTTTTCCGACGTGACGGGGAAGCATGTCGTCGTGGAGGAGAAAGTCGATGGGGCGAATGCCGCGATTTCCTTCTCTGCGGGTGGCGAACTTCTTCTCCAAAGTCGCGGGCACTTCCTCACCGGCGGACCGCGCGAGAAGCACTTCGCACTGTTCAAGACGTGGGCGCAGACCCATCGGACCGCATTCGAGCGCGTCCTCGGCGATCGCTACGTGCTCTACGGGGAATGGCTTCTCGCGAAACACACACTCTTCTACGACCGGTTACCCCACTACTTTCTCGAGTTCGATGTTCTCGACCGGCAGACGGAAACCCACCTCTCGACCGCGAGCAGGCGGGCGATGCTACGAGGAACGCCGGTCGTCTCGGTTCCTGTTCTCGCCGAGGGGAGCTTTGAGCGCCCGAAGGAGATCCGCGACCTGGTGAGGACCAGCCTCTACCGCAGCGACGACTGGCGGACATCACTCCGCGCGGCTGCCCAAGTGGCGGGGGTGCCCGAGGAGCGGGCGCTCGGCGAAACCGATCGCTCGCCTCTGGCGGAGGGGCTCTACCTCAAGGTGGAAGAGGGCGATGCCGTCATCGGACGGTACAAGTGGATCCGCGCCTCGTTTCTCACCTCGGTGACCGACGCCGGTGGGCACTGGCTCGACCGCCCGATCATTCGGAACGGAATCGAGCCTGGGGTCGACATCTTCTCGATCGAAGAGGCGGAGCGCCGATGAGTATCTTCGACGCGTGTCCGCGGACCGGCGGCGACCCGATCGATTGGGCGGATTTACTCGATCGCTTCGAGTGGCTCCGCGCCCTCGACGGTGCGCCCCAGAACCCGCGTTTCCACGCAGAGGGAGACGTCCTCATCCACACGCGGCTGGTCGTCGAGTCACTGACCGCTTTATCCGACTGGCAGTCGCTCGAACCCTCCGACCAGGAAAATCTGTTCGTCGCCGCACTTCTTCACGACGTCGCGAAGCCAGACTGCACCCGCACCGAACTCGACGGCTCTCTTTCGTCGCGGGGACACGCCCGACGGGGAGCGATTCGAGCCCGGGAGATCCTCTGGCGACTCGACGTGGCGCCACCGCGGCGCGAGCACATCGCGAGTCTGGTTCGGTGGCACATGCTTCCGCACCATCTCGTCGAGCGAGACCACGCCGCCCAAGATTTGATCCGCGCGGCCGAGAGCGTCACTTGGCGCGAACTCGCACTGCACGCGGAGGCCGATGCGCGGGGACGAATCTGTGAAGACTTCGATGCCGGGTTGGAACGGATCACTCTCGCCCGAGAGCTGGTCGAGTCGTGGAACTGCCTCGAAACTCCGTTTCCCTTCGCGAACGACCACACGCGCGTTCTGTACCTGCGCGGCGAGCGGGTCGATCCGAAAAGCAGCGCGTGGTTCGAGCCGAAGTGCCACGTGACGCTGCTTTCCGGCTTCCCAGGAGCGGGTAAGGACACCTGGGTTCGGGCGCACGGTGGGGGACGTTCCGTGGTGTCGCTCGACGCGTGGCGGACCCGGCTGGGCATCGCGCCGGAAGGGGTCCAGGGGAGGGTGATTCAGGCCGCTCGCGAGGAGGCGCGGGAGCACCTCCGGAGGGGGACCGACTTCATTTGGAACGCAACGTCCCTCTCGCGGCAGGTGCGCAGTCAGTGCCTCGATCTGTTCCTCCGCTACGGGGCAGAGGTCACCATCCGCTACTTCGAAGTAGGCGAGAAGACACTCCACGAGCGAAACCGTGCGCGGGAACACTCGGTCCCGACCGCCGTCCTCAAGCGTCTTTGCGCACGTTGGGAAGTCCCCGATCGCGGGGAGGCGCACTCGGTCGTCATCGAGAGCGAAGTTCGTTAGGGCCGTGAGCCGTTGCTCCGCGGCCGTTGCTCTCTCGCAACGGGTCGGGCTATGATCATTCCACCTGCTTCCGCGTACTCCTCTCATCGAAGGAGCTCACATGCGCCTAGCCATTCTGATTCTCTTCGCTCTTTGCCTCTCCTGTGCGACGGGATCGACGCAGTCGATGAACGATGAAAACGCGGCTCTGACACCCGCCCCGAACAACCCAGCCGAGTTGGGTCTCGTGCGCTGGGAACGCGACTTCTCCGCCGCCCTCACCAAGGGCAAGAAGTCCGAGAAGCCGATCCTGCTGCTTTTCCAAGAGGTGCCCGGCTGAAAGACCTGCCAGAACTATGGTGGGCAGGTCCTGTCCCATCCCCTCATCCTCGATGCCGCGG
>CALEHF010000303.1 GCA_937876125.1 uncultured bacterium | reverse complement strand
GCTGACTGGTCGCCTTCGCGATGCCGAAGTCGATGACCTTGGGCGCCGGTTTACCCTCGCGCATCGTGATGAGGATGTTGCTCGGCTTGAGATCGCGGTGGATCACTCCTTTCTGGTGCGCATGCTGGACCGCATGACAGATCGGGACGAACAGCTCGAGGCGCGCCTGAGCGGAGAGGGAGTGCTTCGCGCAATACTCCGTCAGCGAGGTTCCCTTGACGAGTTCCATGACGAAGTACGGCCGACCGGTCTCGGTGGCGCCCGCATCGAACACCTTCGCGATGTTCGGGTGGTCCATGAGCGCGAGAGCCTGGCGTTCCGCTTCGAAGCGCGCGACCACCTGCTTCGTGTCCATGCCGAGCTTGAGAATCTTCTGCGCGAGCTGGCGGCGCACCGGCTCTTCCTGCTCAGCGAGGTAGACGGTGCCGAAGCCGCCCTCCCCGATCTCTTGCAATATCTTGTAGCGACCGATCCACGTTTCTGGGGTCGGCTCCGATGAGGAGATGGCAACCGTGGCATCGGCGTCTTCTCGAGGGACCCCGTCCCCGGGCGCCGACTCGCCGGACCCGGATCCCACGGGCGGAGAGTCGAGGAACGATCCGAGCTCCCCGTGTGAACGGAGCAGCTCATCGAGGTGGGACCGCAGCTCCGCATCGCGACCGCACGCCTCATCGAGGAACTTCCCGCGATGTGCGTCGGACGACAAGCCGAGAGCTTCGGAAAAAAGCTTTTCCAGACGGTCGTGGTCGTTCGAACTCAACGTAGATCCTCCGACTCCGAGCCTCCGCGATCCTCGCCCTTTCGAATTTCGGCATGGAGCCACGCGCGTGCGAAGGCCCAGTAGCGATCTGCCGTCGCCCGAGAGATGCCGAGGAGTTGTCCGGCTTGCTCGCCGGTCAATCCCGCGAAGTATCGAAGTTTCACCAGATTTGCCTTCACCGGATCTTCCTGTATCAGCTTCTCTAGGGCCTCGTCGAGTGCGAGCACGTCGATCGATTCGATTGGCGCCACCGCATCATGATCCCGAAGTTCCATCCGAACCGCGCCTCCGCCTCGTTTCAGGCTCAGGCGCTTGCGAGCGGACTCGACCAGGATCCGACGCATCGCTTCTGCGGCGGCAGCGAAGAAGTGAGCGCTCTGCTCCCACTGCATCTCCGCCCCACCGACCAGCCGAAGATACGCCTCGTGGACGAGATCTGTCGCCTGCAGGGAATGGCCGCGTCGCTCACGGGCAAGCTTGGCGCTCGCCAGCTTCCGGAGATCGTCGTAAACCGCAACGAGAAGACGATCGAGAGCCGCCGGGTCGCCGCCCCGGGCGTCATCGAGCATTTGGGTGACGTCGGTCATCACACTCCACGTCGGGCCATCCTGAGTGAAACCGGAGGCGGGGTCGACCCGCTGCGGCATCGTATACCCGAGAGTCAGCGCACTGTAAGGGAGAATCTAATCAACTTCGAACCACTCCTTCCTCCCCCCCGATCGGAGGTCTCCGTTGCGGCGGTCGGATCACGCAATTCGGGCGCGTGCGTAGAAAGACGGCCCGACCAGCGCTCATCAGATCGGGTTCGCGGAAGGGCGGAGCCCTCCTCGCCCCTTCGCCGCCCCACCAGCACTCCCCGCCTCCGCACGATCCTCTGCGTGTCAGATGAGCCCCGCAGGTTCCCAGGGGATCGTCGATGAAACAGCCCCGGCCGCCGCGATCCTAGATCGCGACGGCCGGGGCTCATTTCGTTTGAAGTCGGAGGCAGAGTTACCGGAAGCGCACGATGCGCGAGTTTCCGCTGTCGACCACGTACAGGCTTCGCCCGTCGAAGTAGCACCCCGCCGGTGCCGACAGGGTCGACTCGGTCGGCGTCGCGAAACCAAGGTTCGCCTGACTCCCGCTACTTGAAAACTGACCCAGGATCGTATCGAAGTTGACGTCCAACACTTGCGGAACCGTCTCCATGACGACGACACGGTTCGAACCGGAATCAGAGATGAAGAAGCGCATTCCGTCGCTCGCAACGCCCGAAGGAGTGTTCAATCGGCTGTTCCCGATCCCGGCGTCACCCGACACGAAGCTCGGCTGACCGATGACTCGCGACGCGGAGATCGAGCTGGAGGTTGTTCCCGAGAAACCGAGGACGCGGTGGTTCATCGAGTCCACGACCCAGAGAATTCCACCCGCGACTTCGACTTCCAAAGGCGTGTGCAAGGTTGCAGCAGTGGTCACCACGCCATGGTTCGGCAGGCGCGAGGAGAAGTCGTTCTGACCGAGCACCACCGACGAAGCTGCACCGTCGACCACTGAGGTGACGTCGTTCCAGATCACGACTCGGTGGTTGTCCCGGTCGCAGACGATCAGCTGCGTGCCGAAGATCGTCAATCCGTACGGTGAGTCCAAGGTGCTCGAAGAGATCCCTCCGGTGTTCGGTGTGCTCACAGTGAACGTCGCCTGCCCGAGAACCACGTCCGCCGCGGTGCCGGTGACCGCGGGAATTGTATTGAACACGAGGACGCGGTTGTTGCCCGTATCCGCGATCACGAGGCGCGTGCCGTCGGTTGCGACTCCCGAAGGAGAGCTGAGCGTGGCGGAGGTCGGGGCGGCGAGGCCCTGGTTTGCGCTCGTATCGAAGAGACTCGCCTGTCCGAGGATCACATCCGGAGTGGGATCACCACTCGAGGGAGTGGTGTTGTAGATCAGGACCCGATTGTTCTTGCTGTCGCACACGATCATCTGACCGCCAGCAAACGCGATCGCTTGCGGGCGGTTCATGGTGTGGCCGTTCGGTTTCGCGGTCGCGAAACTCGGCTGACCTTGCTCGGCGCTCGCCGTCGTCGCCACGCTTCCGGTCGTGACCGGGAACTCCATGATGCGATGGTTTCCGACGTCGGCGACAAACAGGAACGCGGCGGTTCCAATGCTCAAGCTCACGCGTTCCGGTGCGGAGAGGGTGTTGCTCGCGGGGCTGCCGCCAGCGCCGATCGTGCCCACCGCGGTGGCGCCGTCCACCAGCGCACCACTGAAGTCAAAGACCTGAACGCGATCGTTGTTCGAATCGCAGACGAAGATCGTATCGCCAGTCGTGAAGTTCGTGCTCGTCGGGAAGATCTCGACCCCGCGCGGGCTATCGAGCCCCGCGCCACCCGCCCCAGCGGCATCGGTCGCGAATCCAGCTTGACCGAGAACGCGGTCGGCCATGGCTCCGCTCGCCGGGTTCGTGCTGTGCCATACGAGGACCCGGTTGTTGCCGGTATCCGCCACCACCACAGCCCCCACCGTTCCATTCACGGTGGCGGTCGAGTCGATGACGACGTCGTTCGGAGATTCGAGCACAGTCCCGTCGATCGTGCCGAGTCCCCCATCCGCGGAGTTGCTCACGAAGTCCGCTTGACCGAGTACCACGCTCGCGGCTGCGTTACTCGCCGCGGGGAGAGAGCTCCAGACCAGAACCCGGTGGTTGCCGGTGTCGGCGATCGCGAGCTGGGTTCCTTCGATATGGATCCCGCCCGGACTCGAGAGCGTTCGGCTCGACGGAGTCGATCCCTGGTTCGAGAAGTTCGTGATCAAGTTCGACTGGCCGATGACGTAGGAAGCAGAGCTTCCATCGTTGAGGGAGAGGCTCCCCGTCACCGTGTTGACGACGTTGTTGAAGACCGTCACCCGGTTGTTGCCCGCGTCGCAGACGAACAACTGGTTCGTCGCGGCGTGGAACTGAACGTCGACCGGAGTATGCAGGGTGTCGGATGCCGCGCCCGCACTGGGTGACGAAGATTGGTTCGGCAAGTTCGAGGCGAAGTCGGGCTGCCCGAGGACCACCGTCGCGTTTCCGAAGTTTCCGGCCGGCAAACCTTCGAAGATCAAGACCCGGTGGTTCTCGGTGTCGGCGACAAAGAAGAGATCCACCGTAGGACTCCCGAGGACCACGCCTTCGTAGTGCACCATGCCCGCCGCGGTGTCGAACCCAGCCGGTCCGATGTCGGGGGAATTGGCGTCGGCATTGCCGGTGAAGAGTGAGCCCTTCTGGCCATTGCGGAAGTAGCTTTGGATCTGCAGGCCGAGGTCAACCTCGGTGAGGGCGGTCACCGGGCTCGCACCGGCGGTGAGCGTATCGGTAATCGTGGGAGCCGCAGCCATCGCGATCCCGCTCGCACTACCAGCGGTAGTAACCGCGGTTGCGAAGGTACCGGTTACGGTGAGGTTCGGGGAGGCATCGAAGGTTACCAGAACCCCACGGTTTCCCGCTTCACTGCTGTAGGCGCTGACCATCGGCGTCGTGCCGAAAGAGTCTGCGGTCACCGGTAGCGTGAAATTCGCCGCGAAGGTTGCCCCGCCCGGCACGACGATCGGCTTGTCGAACGAGCAGAGGATCGTGTCGCCGACGTTCAGGCCGCCGCTGAGATCATCGTCGTTGTACATCGCACCGATCAAGGTCGGTGCGAGTGTGGTCACGTCGGTCACCGGAGTCAAGTAGCCCCCGGAACGCGCATCGTCACCAGAGAGAGCAGTTATCGCCACATTCACCGAGTTGCGAATATCGAGCATCGAGACAGACGGGACGAAGTCGGCGCCTGCCCCCAGGGTGATCTCGACTCGGTCGGAGTTCGGGATCGTTTGGGTGACGGCTGCACCGGTTCCGAAGCTGTCGAGGGTGCTCAGGAAGTCGAACGAAGCCAATGCGCCCGACAATGTCCGGACCACGGTGTTGAACGTGACGACAATGACATCACCGCCGTCGACGCCATTTCCATCCACGTCGATGTACTGCGCGGAGGTGACGAGTGGCCCGGTGGAGTTGAGGATCCCTCCCCCGGTATTGCTCGTGGATCCTCCGTGGCACCCGGCCAGAGAGATCAGGGCAGCGGGGAGCAGCAACATGCTGAACAGGACCGCGGCCCTCCCGGCATTTCTCGCTCCAAGAGCGACACAAACGATCGGCTCGATGTTGGTCTTCAAGGACGAACTCCCTTTCCGGGCGACGACAAGGTCTATCTTCTGCGGCGGAACGCGACCCGCCGGACGGCGGTTCCCTCCGCGAGACGGAGAGGAACAGACCACTCTCTTCTTCGGATCACATCGTGGCTCAACTGAACGAGCGCTTCGGAAATCCTACGCGCTCGGAGGTTCATCCCAAACGTTACAGCCTTCGCTAGGCCTGGAATAAGCGGATGATCGCGAGCGAGGCGCAGGCGATTCGTCGCAAGACGAGGAGCACCAA
>CALEHF010000302.1 GCA_937876125.1 uncultured bacterium | reverse complement strand
GACTGCGACCTTCTCGATCGCGTCGTGGAACGCGAGACAGTCTTCGGGGGTGTAGTCAAAGCGCTCGAGCTGACGGAAGCGCAGGGCGCGGAAATCATCGAACCCGGCGTTCTTCGCCATCTCTTGGCGCAGGGCGAGCTGACGATCGAAGATCCCTTCGATCTTGTCGGTGTCCTCGAGGACCCGATCCCAGATCGAACGGAACGCGCTCTCGCGGCGGCTGCGATCGGTTTCCTCGAGAATGCGTCCCATGTAGGGAAGCGTGCGCGTCTCTCCGTCGAACTCGACGGTCATCGCCCCGATGGTTTCGTCGTACTCCGCCTCGAGTTTGGTGTCCTCGGTCTCGAGCGGAATGTTCTCGTCGCGAAACAGCTCATTCGAATTCTGCACCGAACGCAGCCACATGGCGAACTCCTCTGGGGGGAGTTCTGCGGCGAACGGCGATTGCGCGAGTTTGCGATCGATTTCGAAGGTCGCCTTCTTCAGGACCGGCTGCACGTTCTCGACCCAGTCCATGTAGCGCGCCTTCACTTCGGCGACATCGGTGTGGCAGGTATGGTCCACGAAGCGGCGGGCGCCCTCTTCGGAGAGACAGGCCTGCAGCTCCGAGTAGTCGCGGCACCACTTCTCGAGCGCGCCCACGTGTTCGATGGAGCGGGCCTCGAGTTCGGCAAGTACCTCCCGGATCTCCGCGAGCGCCGATGGGTTGAATTCGGCAGAGAGGTACTCGCGCGGTTTGGCGGTCATCGATTCGGGTCCTTCCTGGAGCTCCTGCGATGGAGTCGAAGCGGTCGAAATTGAGGGGCGACAAGGAGTGGCGCATCCCGTCCTCGGACAGGCGTTTAGTTCGGCCACTTCCCGGAAAATCACAACCAACAGCCTGACGACCGGCGGGTCGGTCGCGTCGCTCTTTGGAGAGCCGCGCGGGGCAGAGAGGCCCGGTGGCCTCAGATGCTCGCGGCTCGAGATGCGAAAGGAGCGGGGGAATTCTAGCCCTGCTCGCTCCAATCACCAACGGCTGTGAGCCCGGTTTTCGAACCGTTTTTCTCCCCCAATCCACGCCCAGGGCTCTCCGGGAGTGGGGGGAGGTCCTCCTCGGGGGCAAATCGAGAGACGCGATCGGCTTGATTGCACTAGAGTGCTAGCCCTGGAATCAGAGCTGATTGCGAGCGAGGCGCAGGCGATTCGTCGCAAGACGAGGAGCACCAAGGTGATCGACCTGAGGAGGTCCTCGCCGATGGTGCGACGATGAGGCAGTCTCGGGTGAAGTGACGACGTAAACTTGAAACCACAGCACTTCACCCGAGACTGCCGGTCTTGCGGCGAATCGACAAGCCGCAGCCGTGGTTAGTGCTGATTCCAGCCAGGAGGCTGTCGGGAAACTGCTTTCGAACCGAGGGTTTGAGTTTCGGTGCCCAGTGCCCTCGGCAGAGCGCAGGCATGCTGCTTTGGACGTCGAGTTCTGACGAGGGTGCCGGAAGCTCAATTCGTCGGTCGAAATGAGTTCTTCGACAGCCTCCTCGCGTGGACAGGAGGTGTGATGCGTCGATTCCACGGACCGAGCGGTCAGGTCGAAATCGTGACCCATCGGTCGAAAACACTCGTCGGAAATCCGCTCGGTGACCCTTCCGATCGTGAGACGGCGGTGTACCTCCCGGCGGGGTACGGCGACGACCCCCGACGGCGCTATCCCGTCCTCTTCGATCTCGCGGGGTACACCGGGAGCGGCCTCGCGCGGGTCGGCTGGCGTGGATTCACTGAGAATGTTCCTGAGCGGCTCGATCGATTGATCGGGGAGGGCACGATGCCGCCCGCGATCGTCGTGCTTCCCGATGCCTTCACCGCGCTCGGCGGAAATCAGTACTTGGACTCGAGTGCGATCGGCCCGTGGGCGACGTATCTGACCACAGAGCTCGTCCCCTTTATCGATGGCACCTACGCGACCTATGGCGATCGAGATCACCGCGGCGTCTACGGAAAGTCCTCGGGGGGTTACGGCGCTCTGATGCACGGAATGCTCTACCCCGAAGTGTGGGGCGGAGTCGCGTGTCACTCCGGCGACATGTACTTCCTGTACGGGTACCTGCCCGACTTCCCGCTCATGGTCGACGTCCTCAGGCGTCACGACCACTCCGTCGAGAAGTTTCTCGAGTCCCTTGCCGAGAAGCAGAAACACTCGGGCGCCGACATCCACGCCTTGATGGTGATCGCGATGGCGGCGACCTACGATCCTGATCCCACGGCGCCCCTCGGATATCGCTTGCCCGTCGACCTGGAGACGGGTGAGCTCGATCCGATCCGCTGGGAGCGCTGGCTCGCCCACGACCCCGTGGAGATTGCGGGGGACCATGCCGACGCGCTTCGATCGCTGCGGCTCTTGTTCATCGATTGCGGATCACGCGATCAGTATCGACTCCACCACGGCGCCCGCATCCTCCACCGCCGGCTGGAAGCTCTGTCGGTGACACACCACTACGAAGAGTTCGACGACGATCACTCCTCGGTCGACTATCGCCTCGACGTTTCGCTGCCAAAACTGGTGGCGGCACTCTCTTGAGGATGGACAGCGAGACTTCCGCTCCGCGATGTGCTCCGAGCATGAAACGCGCTGCGCTCCGAGCATGAAACGCGCTGCGCTCCGAGCATGAAACGCGCTGTGCTCCGAGCATGAAACGCGCTGTGCTCCGAGCATAAGACGCGCTGCGCTCCGAGCATGAAACGCGCTGCGCTCCGAGCATAAGACGCGCTGCGCTCCGAGCACGAAAAAGGGGCCCGGCTTTGCGCCGGGCCCCTTTTTCGATCTTGCCCCAGCGGGCAATGTCCTTACGGACAGATCGGGTAGCTGTCGCACGACTGAGAGTCGATGGTCGGGTCTCCGCCGCAGCTAAACGGTGCGTCGAGAGTGATTCCCCCGACGAACAGATAGTTGAGCATTTGGACCGCGTCGGCCAGATTGACGGTGCCGTCGTCGTTCGAGTCGGCACTGTCGAGGCAGGCCAAGGTGCCGGTGCCGCCGCCGAACAGAGCGACGAGAACCGAAGTCGCGTCCGAGATATCGCGGAATCCGTCGGTGTTCACGTCACCGCGCTGGAAGTCGTCTCCCACCGAGGAGAGATCGAGGCTCACCTCGTAGATGCTCCCGGTATCGAATCCGACCAAATACTCGGCGACGATGCCGGTGGATCCCGCGGGGGTCCACGCGATGCCGGCGAGCGCGCCGGAGAGGGTGGTCGGCGTCGTCAAGTACTCGAGGCCAGTGTCGCCACAGTCGAGGAGGCGACGCACGCGATCGGCTTTCAGTCCGGAGACCGGCCCTAACGGCACATCGAGGATCACCGACGTGGAGTCAGCGACGACGGTGACCCCTTGGCCGAAACCAGTGGGTAGACCGCCGACGTTCGGGAACGCGCAGCTGTCGACGATGGTGCCATCTTCTTGGAACTCGAAGTACTCGAGGCCGGTGAGGCTGACGCCGAAGTAGGTCCCGTTGACGGCGGCGTAACTGATGTCACCGGTCGGCTCGAGGGGCATCGGAGTCAGATTGACCATCGTCCCGATCAGACCACCCTGGAGGTCGGTCTTTTGGATCTGGCCCGCGCCGTTGTGCCAGAGCAGGGTGCTGTCGCTCGAGTTCCAGGCGACACCCGCCGTCTGGCTCGTCGTGCCGAACGGACTCGGCACCACGATCGTCGTATCCACCAGACTCTTGCTGTACAAGTGCGCCATGCCTGAGTTGAGATCCGCGACGAGAACCTGGTCGATGCCATTCTCGATCACGGTGATCGCAAACCCGTCGGTCCCGACATGAGCGGTGGCGTTGACGAAGCGGCCGAAGCCGACCACGACCTCGCAGCTGCCTGCGGGGAGGTCGACCGTGGAGAGCGGGTCGATGGTGTACTCGTGTGCCCCACCCTCGACATCGGTGTCGGTAAAGGTGGTCGCGGTCCCTCCCAAGGAGGAGATCACAGCCCCATCCCGAAGAACCGTAATCGAGTTGTAGACGCTCGTGTTGCTCCAGTTGAGCGTGACGTCGTTCTGCGGAGACGCGACGCAGGTCAGGCCGATCACAGAGCGCGCGGGCAGGAACGGGCTCGGCAGCTCGACGATCTTGTTTTGCGTGAGGTCGGCGTAGAACGTGCTCGGCGTGGTGCTCGAGCCCTCGTTCGACCAGGCGAGGCCGGTGACCCAACCGGAAAGATTGTTGTCTGCGTTGAGGTCATAGAACAGGCCGTAGCTCGCGCCGCTCGGCGCGACCACGCGTTCAGTGCGCGCGGTTCGCAGGTCAGACGGAGCGCCGGTCGTGACTTCAAGCTGATAGACGGTCTCGGTGACGTCGGAGGGAACTGCTGTGACTCCCAGGCCGAACACCTCTCCACCAAACGGTGTCTTGCCCGGGCTCTCGAAGCTCAGACCTGTGAACACTCCGGTCGGGCTGAGTTCGAGGTATTCGTCATTGACGATGTCTGAGGTCCACAGATTGCCGGTGTCGGGCTTGAACGCGAGTCCGGAGAGGAACGCGCCGGCGGGCGGGGTCAATGGGATCTCCGACTCGAAGACGCCGGACGAGTTCGAAATGACCAGACGCGGACCGAGGCCCCCTTCGATGAGCCAGTACAGCCTCCCCTCACCCGGAACCCAGGCGAGACCGGTGTAGGTCGCCGGCCCGACGGGACAGGTCAGCGCATCCGGGGCTGCCGGCAGTTCAATGTCGTGCCGGTTGAACTTGAAGAACTGTCCGGAGAAGAGGTCGGAGACAACGAGCGTGTTCTCCCCTTCGATCACGGTCATCGCATAGGGGAACTCTCCCGGATAGTCGCGCACCTTGAGTGCACACACTCCGAGCGGAGGATTTCCACCGGCGCACAGACCCGCCTCGACCCGCTCGGTCGAAGTCCACGTGCCACAGAGGACCACGGCGAGGATGAGTTGAAGAACTCGTCCCCCTCGGTTCCCGCTGAAGAGATGCATCATCGCGCTCTTCCTATTCTGTTGATCCGGCGAAGCCGGAGCAGAAGACCGGTCCGTTCAATCACCCACGGCGAGCAGCGCGTGTGGGAAGACGGTTCGGTCTTGTTCGTGATCAGTCTTGGGTCATGAGTGAGCAGTTCAGTGTGACCGCGAAAAGCCAGCAGCGGCAAGCACCGCGGATCGATGAAACTCCCGACCCGGGGAGTTTTCGACCTCTGATTCAAACTTCGATCCCTG
>CALEHF010000301.1 GCA_937876125.1 uncultured bacterium | reverse complement strand
TCAAAGCTTTCGAGTCCCTCTTCAACCTCGAATTCAGAACGCGCCTGCACTTCGTGCCGATGGATCACTTCGACGATCGGCGGAATCCCGCGACTGAGTTTCCGCAAAAGCTCGCGTGGGCCTTCGCCCCCGGGAACCGCGTCGCGTTCGATCATTCCCGCCTGAACCAACAGACACCACAGAACCGCCTCGAGCTGCTCGACCGCGTGCTCACCTTCGTGGGGGCCGGTCTCGACCGCGAGGGTCCGCGCTCCGCGATCAAGCACATGCTGAAGAAGGAGTCCTTCGAGACGCTCTTCGAGACCCGCGATGATGGGAACGGGGAGGCCGCGAAAGAGTGAGGCGTGATCGAGGTTGTTCCGCCCGATCGCGAACGGCACCGATGGTGCGGAAGCGGTGTGAATATCGATGAAGATCGGGGAGGTCTCTGCCGACGTGGCCTCGGGCGCGTCCGCGAAAATCCGGTCGATGTCCCGTACCATCTCCCACAACTCGCGTTCCTCAGAGAATGTGCACGCACTCTTCTCGATCGATCGCACGCGCTCGATCCTGGCATGGGCCCACAATCGGTTGAAGTCGGCGTCGACCAGGCGCTCTTCGACCTCGCAAGCTTTGACATTTCCCTGGAGCGCGATCAAGGTCCCGCGCACCTCGATGGTCACGAGCTTTCCGAGCACGTTCTTAAGGGCTTGCATCCCGGCGGGCTCGTTGCCATGCATCCCGGCGACGATCACGACGAGCGGACCGGGAGCCCGCCCCTCGATACGGCCCATGCCGTGACGGGTGGAGGAATCTCCGGGGAGGGAAGTCTCCCCGCTCAGTGGCACGAGGGCCGCAGAGTGTGAGTCAGGAGTCGCGTCGGGACAACGCGAGCGGCGGGCGAACTTCATCGGTTCAGGAAGTCCTCCAACAGTTCACGGGCGACGTCGATGAAGTCATGTTCGGTAATGATTCCGACGAGCCGATCTTCTTTGACGACTGGTAGGCACGCGACGCGATGCTGGCGCATTTTCTCGATGGCCTCGAGAGTCGGGGTCTCGGGCTCGACGGTGATGAGATGAGTTCGCATCACTTCGCTCACCGAGACCGGGTCTCGCTTCTCCTCGACCGCCCGTCGCGCCAAATGGCGGAGAACCGCTCGATAGGAGATGAGGCCCACCAGTCGATGATCGCTGTCCTCAACCGGAATGTGGCGGATCCGGTTCCAGTCCATCAAGTTTGCGACGAGATCGAGCAGCTCTTCTTGATCGACCGTAATCAGCTCGGTCGTCATATATTGTTCGACGCGTTGGTAGTTGTGTTTCCACCCGCCGGCATCCTGAATTTTCGCGAGCTTCCACTTGTGGCCAGGGATGTCCTCCTTCTGACGCTCGAGGGTCGCCGCGGTCAACGCACCGAGGCGCTCACCGCGGGAGCCTGTATCTTGCATCGCGGCGAGAGACTCGAGCTGCCACGCCGCGCCGGTGCGTCCACATTCGACGCGCTCTTCGACGATCCCGAGGTAGTTGTCGATGTCGCCCCCGTCGATCCCCGCATCCGTGAGCCCCTGTCGTGCGAGCGGAATCAGCTCGTCGAGCAACAGCCGTCGCGCCGAGTGCTCCTTGCCGTCGATCCATTTGAAGTGCCCCGATAGCCCCTGGCGCGCCGCGGCGAGAAAGTTCGACTTCGCGTCGTCGATCGACATCACCTTGGTGATGTCGGGATAAACCTCAGCCATCCCTGCGAGCAATCCGAACCAGAGCGCCGCATTGGCAACCTCGTCGGCGGGGGTCGGCCCGGCGGGGATCACCCGGTTCTCGATGCGAAGGTGCGGTAGACCGCCACCGACTCCGTAGCACGGGCGGTTCCAGCGATAGACGGTTGAGTTGTGAGTCAAGAGCGCGCGCAAGGCCGGCACTTCACCGCGGTCGAGCATCGCGAGGGGGTCTTCTTCGATTTCGGTTCCGAGGATCACCCGATACTTAGCGAGGTCTTCCTGGAAGATTTCGGTCACCGACTCCCTCACCCAACGATCACCGAAGCGCACGCGCGGACTGACTTCGCGCAAGTGCGGACCGCTCACGCGCGTGTCGATCGATTGTTGGAAGAGCGCGATTCGGGTCTCGCGCCAGAGGCGACGGCCGAACAGAATCGGCGAATTGGTTGCGGCTGCGAGCACCGGTCCGGTCACCGCCTGCGCCAGGTTGTAGAGGCGAGCGAACTCGTCGGCGCCGACTTGAAAATGCACTTGGAAGCTGGTGTTACACGCCTCGAGCATCACCGAGTAGTGCTTGAAGCTCAGCTCGTCGATCCCCTCGATGCGGAACTCGTACGCGGCGCCGCGCAGACCCGTCATCGCCTCGTTGAGAGCCGAGTATCGTGGCAGATTCGTCATGTTCTGGAGATCGAGGTCAGACTTCTGCAGCGTCGGCAGGATTCCCGTCAGCAACGCCTCGCACCCGAGCGATTGGGCCGCCTCGCGAGTGAGGGCGAGCATCTCTTGGATTTGCCCCTCCATCTCGCTGAGGCATCGATTGCCGAACTCCTGCGGGTCGAGGTTGAACTCGAGATTGAATCGGGCGAGCTCGGTGGTGAATCTCTTGTCGTTGATCTTCTCGACCAGCGCCTCCGAGACGCACGCCGGGCGCCACGCGTCATCGATGAGAAAAAGCTCTTGCTCGGCGCCGATCCGCCGCTTGTCGAGGGCCAGCTGACCGTTGTCGATCATCATCTCGAGAGCCCGCAGGTCGGCGAGGAGATGCTTCATGAACTCGCGCATCTCGGGCCCACCGAGGCCGGCTCTGACGTCTTGAGTGCCCATCGATCTCCTTCGGGGGGACAGTGCTATCGAGAAGCGGCTAGCGAGAAGAGTGCATTCGAGAATGTGCCCATCGCACCCGTGACTCCGTTCCCGGGTGATGACGCGATCTTACCGTTCCGGGTAGAGATTGGCGAGGAAGCGCAGGGAGAGCCTGCCGAAAGAGGAGCGGTGGAGCGACGTCGCGGGCATACTGGTCGATCAGCAAGAGCGCGGCCACGACGACGCAAGATTGCAACTGCGGAAGGATGCCATGACCCCCGCGGAACCACTGCCTCTCCTCGTTCTCGGCGGCGGGATCGCCGGGCTCGGCGCCGCCGATGAGGCGCGCCGCGCCGGGGTAGAGGTCGTGTTGATCGAGCGATCCGATGGGGTCGGCGGCATGCTGCGCACCGATCGTCGCGACGGATTTTCATTCGATCGGGGGGGGCATCGATTCATCACATCCCTTTCGTGGGTGCAAGAACGAATCACGGCCCTGCTCGGAGATCGATTGCGGGTCCGCGAGCGACGAAGCTTGGTGCTCCTCGATGGAACCACCGTCGCTTACCCCCTCGAGCTCGACGACTTGATCCGTCGCCTCGGAATTCGCTCGAACCTTCGCGCGCTCGGGTCGTACCTCGCCGCGCGCAGCCGCGCCCGGCGAGCGGTGCGCGCCGGCCAGCTGGAGACCAACCTCGAGGAGTGGCTCGAGCGGCGCTTCGGTACCTACCTCTACCGCCGAGTGTTCGAAGGCTACTCCGAAAAGTTGTGGGGCTTGCACCCCTCGCGCATCTCTGCCGAATGGGCACCCGAGCGAATCAGCGTTCCCGACCTCGGCTCGTTCTTGAAGCAGATGCTGTGGCCGCGACGCTCGACCCCCCGCACTTGGGCGAAACGGTACTTGTACCCCCGGACGGGCATTGGAGAGATTGTCGAATCACTTGGCAATCGGGTGATCGAAGAAGGAGGCGAGATCCGACTGCGTTCCACAGTTCGATCCCTCGCCCCGCTCGAGGGAGGGCGGTGGCGCGCGACGATCGAAGGAGAGCATGAGACGCACGTCCTCGACGTGCGCGGCGTGGTCTCGACGATCCCGCTTGATGCGTTCTGCCGACTGATTCCCGACTCCCCCCCCATCCCTACGCTCGGTCAGCGAGGACTGCGGTTCACGAACATCGCGTTCGACCAGCCGGTTCCTCTCGATGCGACTTGGATCTATCAGCCCGACCCCCGGTCGCGCTTCTCGAGGCTCCAAATCCCGGCGGCGCGGAGCCCGGAGATGGTGCCCGCGGGTTGCGGCTCGATTCAATTGGAGGAGCCTTGGGATGCGGCGCGAGGTGAACAAGCCACGAGTCAACTCGAGGAGCGCGTCGCCGAGGGGATCGCCATGCTGCGGACCCTTGGGGTCGAACTGGAGGAGCCGCGGTTTGCGTTCACGACCGCCGAGCCCCACGCGTACCCGATCTACGAGGGCAATGCGCGGGCACTCGCTGCGCAGACGGTCTCGGCGCTCGAACGAAAACCCGGGATCGCGATCGCCGGCCGTCAGGGTCGCTTCCGCTACTGCTTCCTCGATCGCGCCTTCGCTGAAGGGGTGAACGGAGCGCGCCGGCTGCTCGCGCTTCCGCCACTCGAGAACGAGGTGGAGCGCACGCCGGGGGATCCACTTCCATTGGAGGCAGCGTCGATCGTGTAACGGAGAGCGGTCCGTGAAGAGCTGCCGGAGGCGCTCAAGCCACCCGCCGCGCCGTTCGAGTCGCGACCACCGCGATCGCGAGCGTCGCGGCGACCGCTGTCGAGAGTCCGACCAGCGGATCGAACAGTGCCGGGCGCGCGAGAGCGATGCCGAGCACCAGGAACAACGCGAGCGCCGGCGCCGAGGCGAACAGCGCGAGCCGCATGCGAAACTCCACTGCCCCGGTAAGCCCCGCGCGTATCCCCAAGGCCAACACGATCGCTGCGGGGGGCAGCGCGGGGAGGACCCAGGTCGCATCGGTCGGGCGGATGAAGGTGGCGACGATCGGCGGCAAGGTTGCCGCGACGAGGAGCGCTCGGACGGCGGGAACCGTTTGCAGAACCTCAATGAGTCCGCGGACTCCGCGCTTCCCGGAAAAGAGGAGCAGGATCGGCCACGGCAAGAGTCCCCCGGCCCAGGCCAACCACACTGCGCCGATCGTCACCCGATCGCTGGGGTCGATCGCGCTGCTCACGAAGAAGGCGCGCCACGCGCCCGGGTGCCGCGCCTCGACCGCGAGATACCACGGCAGGGCGATCGCGAGGACCAAGGAGAGAGCACCGAGCCACCAGAGTCGCGGCGCGCGCTCCACAGCCAAAGACTCGCTGCTCCTCACGAAGGGTCTCGCCACCAGAAACGGCAGCAGTGCGATGGGGAGCGCCAAGGGACCGATCGAAAGAAGAGCGAGGCCGAAGAACGTCGCGGTCGCCAAGCGCCACAGGCGAGGGTGCGCAGTTTCCGGCCCTCGCGCGATCACCGCAGAGAGCCAGACGCCGGCGAGGGTCAAAGTGGCGGTCAGGTCCGTGATCTCCGTCCCCCACAGAGCGAGGAAGAGAAAACTCGAGCCGAGCACGAGCGCCGCGAGGGCCGCGAGATCTCTCTGCCCGAAACACCGCGCCGCTCGAAACACCAGGGCGAGGAGCAAGAGCCCCGAGAGGTACGAAGGGAAGCGGGTGGCGAAGTCGTTCGCACCGAACACACTCCGGCTGATGGCGATGGCCCAATCGGCGAGCGGGGCGTGACCGAGGAGCGGCGTTGTCACTCCGGCGATCCTCTCGGTCGGAACGAGCCACGCGCCGCTCTCCACCATGTGGGCCGCACTCTCGACCGCGGCCACCGGTCCCGACTCGAACAGGGGCACCGGCCCGTTGAACGCGCCACGCGCAAACGCGAGGAGCGCCAAAGTCATAACCGCCGCGAGTCCGAGTTGGCGGGCGAAGACACGAGGAAAGCGCTGGGGGTCGGCGAGACGCAGAAGAGTGGTGCCCATCCTGAATGGATCGCGCAGGAGCCTTACCGTCGTCTCCCCCGAGTCGCGCCAGACCACGCCAACCTCGGCGACCGAGAGCCCGTTCTCGCGTGCGGCGCACAGCAACTCGACGTCAAAGGCGAACCGTTCCTCGCGCATGTCGACGAAGAGTGCCTGCACCGCCTCCCGGCGGAACATCTTGAATCCACACTGGGTGTCGGCGTGGCGCAGTCCGGTGAGAAGTCGGACAACCCGCGGAAAGAGCCCACCGGTCAGCCGGCGGGAAAGGGTCTGCTCGACTTGGACATCGGAGTCCGCGACCCGCCGAGAGGCGATCGCAACGTCGGCGCCCGCGGCGATGGCGTCTTCAAGCCTCGCGGCCTCCTCGATCGGGGTCGCGAGATCCGCGTCTGAGAAGAGTACGAGCGCCCCGCGCGCCTCGAGAACCCCGGTGCGCACCGCCGCCCCTTTGCCGCGGTTCTCCGGGAGCTCGAAGTACCGAGTCGTGATTCCGTCGCGTTCGCCGAGACGAAGGCCCGCGGAAGGGTGATCATTCGAGCCGTCAGAAACGACGATGATCTCTGCACGCGTGAGCCGACCCGCCTCGCGGCGACCCACCAACCAATTGTGAACGGTCTTCACCGTTTCGCGGATTCGATGGGCCTCGTTGTAGACGGGAATGACGATGGACAGATCGATGGGCAGAGACTGAAAGGCGGATGAAGGGGTGAACAGTGCGCTCGGCCTCGGCGGAGTCTCCACGGCGTCCTCCCGATCCAACATCATCGTGCCTCCGTGAGCCGGTCTTGCTTGAATCGCGGGACCACTCGGTTTCCACCCGTCGACCGCCGCCCGTCCCCGGCTCCCAGTCCCTCGGAATCTGGACCGGCGCCCCTCGGCGGGCTGGACGAATCGAAGAGAGGGTACTCGGGAGGATCTGAGGGATCGAAGGAAACGGCGGGAGTCGTGCCTCGGATATGGCCCAAGAGGGGGGGTAACTCCCCTCTCTCTGGGCCCGGGAGAGGGACTGCTGCCGAAAACTCGATGCCTCACCGGGAATCGGCACCAATTACACGACGACCCTGTAATAACTGCCCGATCCCCGAGGCCCCAGCCGGTCGATTTCGGGTCTCCGCTGAAACTTCTTCCAAATTCCTTCCTCACCGCGCACCTCTCTTGTCACCCCTCCCGCTGCACGCGACACTCGGGGCGGGAGGGTGTGCCAAATGATCCAAAGCTCGTGCAGTTGCACCCGCAATCCCGCCCGCAATCCCGCCAGCCGTTCCGCCGGCCATCCGCGTCTCCATCGATGCGGCCATATCCTCTCTCGTGTCACCATTCTCGCCATCCTGCTGCTTCTCGCGAGTAGCGACCGTTCGGCCATGGCCCAGGGCTATGGCTACGCCAAGTCGGCTGATCCGCTCCTCGGCGGGGTGAAATCGGCGATCGCGGCGGCGCGCGAGGGAAACGCCGAGAAGGTCACCAGCGCCATGACGACCCTGGAACCGCTGATGGACGAAGTCCAGACCGGCCTCGGGATCGACGTCAGACCCGCGATCGAAACCGCGAAAGCGAAGGGAGACGCGCGGGATCTCGCGTTCGAACTCGCCGAACTGGTGTTTCATCAGTTGCGGCTGAAGCTCGAGGCGAATGTTTCAGAGGAACTGAAAGTGCCTTTGAAAGCCCGCAGACGCCTGGAAGCGGCTCAAGCATACTACGAGCAGATTCTGAGTTTCGCGGTGCGTCGAGCCGATTCCAAGAATCTGCGCCGCGACCATGAGGAGTTGAAGAATGCCTTCCGTGAGCTGCGTGAATCGCTCGGTTCGGAGGGTCTCTTCGGGGTGGGAAAGAAGGATCCCGATCTCGCAAAGTGCCGCCTCGTGAGCGCTGGTTTGATCGAGCGCTTGGGCGGAGTTTTCCCTCAGTTTCCCAAGCCTCGTCCGGGGGAACTCGGCTCCAGAGCCCCTGGGAAGGGGCCTGAGGAAGAAGATCCTGATGGAGAAAAGCCGGCGGGCGAGAACCAGCCGGCTGGGGGGATCCCGCCGAGAAAGGGGTCGCGCGGGTGATGGTTCAGCCACACCTGATTCTCTCGTGCACGCTCTTCTTCGGGGTAGCTGCACCCAGCCTTCTGCTGGCACAGGACAGCCCAGCCGGTGCGACCGACGAGGACGTCAACGAGTTCTTTGCCGTCGAAGACTTCGAGATGCCGTCGAAGCTCACCCTGCACGGCACGTTCGACTTCACCTACATTCACTTTGACCACTCTCAGAACCTCGACGGTTTCCCGACCGACCGGGTGACTTCAGTGGAGCCCAAGCTGGTCTTACGCTACGAACCCGCCGACGAGCACGTGTTCCTCGCCGAGGTCGAACTCGACGGACTCGAGGAGGAGCTCGAGCTCGAACAGCTCTCCTATCAGTACGAGCCGGCCCATGAGACCGAGGTCGGCGTGGGGATCCAGTACATCCCCTTCGGGATCGAGCGCTTCTACAACTCTCCCGCGCGAAATCCGCTCGTCGATCGCCCCTCGCCCTACCGCCACATCCTGCCGGGGACCTACTCTGATCTCGGTGTTTTCTTGAGCACCGAGCGGGAGTGGACCGACGATTGGTCGCTCCGCATCGAGGCGGCGCTCACCCGTTCTCTCGAGGGACCTACACGGGATGATCGGCCCCACCCATTCGACGCCATCGACCAAATTCAGCCGTCGGGCCGTATCGGAATCTCGACCCCGTACGGGGTCTCAGCGGGGGTCTCGGGGCTTTTAGCGCGATACGAGGACGGCGCGGGTGGCCACGAGGAATTGACCCTCACCGGCGTAGATCTCACCTTCGAACACGGCGAGACGATCGTTCGGGCGGAAGCGATCTTCGGAGAGGTGGGGC
>CALEHF010000300.1 GCA_937876125.1 uncultured bacterium | reverse complement strand
GATCCCGACCGGGGCCGCATAGTCACGGTGTCCACGGAAGCGGGGGAACCTCAAGCTCCTCCATCAGGTTCAGCATCGTAGTGTTCGCCTTGAGGTCTGGATACGCTTCCGAAAGTGCGAAAAAGCGCCCCAGTGCTCCGCCCAGAACGCCCTCGGCGCTGGAAAGCTGTTGCATGGCGGCGGGGTCACCGGGATTGGCGGCCGCTCCCGTATTAGCAGAAGATGCGGCATTGCGCGCCGAAATGACGGCCTCGAGTGTATCGCGCTCATGCGTCAGATAGCCCTTCGCCGTCTCTACCAGATTGGGAATCAAGTCGTAGCGCCGCTTGAGCTGCACGTCGATCTGAGCGTAGGCGTTTTTAAAGCGGTTGCGCAGCGTGACAAGTTTGTTGTACATGCCGACGACGAGTAGGATTGCTATCAATACCAGCACGGCCAGCACGATGCCGACAATCAGTATAGGAGTCATAGTCGCCTCATTCCTTTGGTTAGATGTCCGGGGCGCGCGTGAGGCTCGGTGCCGATCAGTCAGAGTTCCGAATATTCGATCACACGATACTTTCCAAGGCCGCTCCCGTAAAGACGAGCCGAATCTCGCTGGAGTCTCGCTCTCTCGTGGGATAATCAAAATTACATGCGCAACCCACCGCGTACTGTCCATCTATTCGTCGCAAGCCGCAACACTCGTCCATTCTCGCAGTTACGGCGATCCTGTTCAACGACGCAATGAGTCGTGCGCTCGCCTACGATGTCGCACAAGGACGGATTCCTTACGCCACTCCAAGTGATCATCGCGGCGACCGCGGGCTGGCTCAATCGACAGTAAGCTGACGTCATCGCGTACTTGATCGAACAGAACCGAGTCCTCCTCGAACTTCACGAGGGCAAGTGCCCTCGGCTCTCCGACGATCAGCGGCGTCGCCTCGCGATCAGGGGCAAGGCTGTCGGCCGGAAAGGACTCTTCGAGATCCCCACCTTGTTTCGTCCGGACACGGTTCTCGGCTGGCATCGCAAGCTGATCGCGATCAAGCACGACTACTCAAGTCGCCGCCGGGGTCCAGGCCGGCCACCGATCATGACGGAGATCCGCGAGCTGATCGTTCGCTTCGCCGCCGAAAACCCACCGTGGGGTTACACCCGCATCATTGGTGCGCTCGACAATCTGGGCCACGTCGTCGCGCGAACGACCGTCGCCAGCATCCTGAAGGAGAACGGCCTCACTCCGGCGCCCGAGCGCGGTGTGCGGACACGCTGGCGCGACTTCCTCTCGGCTCACTGGGACGCACTCGCAGCGACGGACTTCTTCTCTGTCGAAGTCTGGACTGCCCGAGGCTTGACGACGTACTACGTCCTCTTCTTCATCGAGCTATCCACGCGGAGAGTCGAGATCGCTGGCATCTCGACGAACCCGAACGCCGCATTCATGGCTCAGGTCGCTCGAAACCTCACCGACGAAGAAGATGGATTCGTTCGGGAGAAGCGAACCCTCATACACGACCGAGACACCAAGTTCACGGACCAGTTCATCGGGATACTCCGAGAATCTGGCGTGAGCAACATCAAGCTGCCTCGACGAAGCCCAAGCCTGAATGCCGCGCCGAACGCTTCGTGAGATCGATCAAGGAGGAGTGCCTCGATCGGCTCATCTTCTTCGGGGAGCGATTTTTTCGGCGAGCCACTTCGGAGTACCTTGCTCACTTTCACGGCGAGCGAAATCACCAGGGGCTCGACAACAAACTGATCGCCGGAGAGTGCATGGATGATCGCGGCGAGGTCTAGTGCTGCGAGCGCCTCGGTGGGCTCCTCGAGTACTACCGCCACGCGGCATAGCTCGCTGTCGGAGATCATGGGATCCTCGCCACCGGTGTGCCCATCTGTGGAACAACGTAGCGTTCTTCGCGCATCCCTGATGAATTCACGAGCCATCTCCGACGAATCGATCTCAGGTCATCAGATTCATCGAAGCAACTACACCGAAATCACTGCCCGATTGCGGTGCGACGGATTTTTGGACACTACGCCCACGAAGGGTTGTCGGTGGCGAAGCGAACGACGAGTTCGCGGATCTCGACCATCACCCGAGGTCGGCCAGGTCCACGCCGCGAGGAGTAGTCGTGCTTGAGAGCGACGAGCTTACGGTGCCAGCCGAGGATGGTTTCTTGCCGAAAGAGGGTGGGGATCTCGAGGAGCCCCTTGCGGCCGACGGCCTTTCTTCTAACTGCAAGGCGTCGCCGTTGATTGTCGGACAGTCGAGGGCACTTCCCATCCAGGACCTCAATGAGAACCCGGTTCTGTTCGATCAGGAAGTCGATGACGTCATCTTGCTGTCGGTTGAGCCAGCCCGCGGTCGCCGCGATGAGCAGGTGGAGTGGCGTAAGGATTCGGTTCATGCCGGAGATGGTAGGCCGTTCGCGGTGTCTGAGGGGCGACTTCGAGTCGTCTCTCAAGGCGAGGTCTGGGCGTAAGTTGCGGCGCGCGACGAATTGATGGACAGTACGCCCACACTAAGTGCAGGAGAGGCAGAAAACTCCAGATGCGTTCAGTGGATGACTCACGTTTGTGTTCTTCGCGGAGTGGTGGACGATGGCACTAGACTCCTCAAGTACGCTCTCGATTCGAAATCACATTTTCAACAGGTTGCGAGGAGCCCCCCATGCCGATCGAAATGACCCCCGACCGCTGGGAAGCCACCCAGGCCTACCTCGAAGAGACCTTCGCCCACGAGCCCCGCGCCCTCGCCGCCTTGCGGCGAGACGCGGTCGAGGCGGGCTTTCCTTCGATCTCTGTCGGACCCGCCGCGGGTCGGTTGCTCTCGCTTCTCGCAGGGATGCTGCGCGACGGGGCGGGCGCTGAGCGGATCATCGAGGTCGGCATGCTCGCTGGTTACTCCGCGCTCTGCCTTGCGCAGGGACTCTCTCCCACCGGTCGTCTCATCACGATCGAGCCCGATCGCGATCGGATCACGTTCGCCGAGAAGCGCTTCAGTGAACTCGGAGAGTCGCGCATCGAGGTGCGCGAAGGGTTGGGGATCCCCGTTCTCGACTCACTCTATGGGGAGCTCGGCGAGGAGTCGGTCGACCTCGTCTTCCTCGACGCGATCAAGATCGAGTATCTCGATTACTTCGCGCGAGCGCGCACCCTGTTGCGGCCGGGCGGGGTTCTGATCGCCGACAACGTTCTCGGGACTGGTGACTACTGGATCACCCAAGAACCAGGGCTGAGCGAGAATCGCGATGCGATTGCTCGATTCAATCAGGCGGTGGCGGTCGACGCCGCGTTCGAATCGATGCCGATTCCGATTCGCCAGGGGTTACTCGTCGCGAGGAAACGCCGGAGCTGAGCGATGAGAGAGGGTCGATCCGCTCCGCGAGCGCATCGACCCTCTCCGCTGTTCTGCTCGGTCCTCCCTCAAGGACAGGCGACGAACTCCTCGCAACTCAAGCCATCTGACCCCGTCGGGTCGAGCCCGCAGGTCGTGGGTTCTGGAATCGTGGGCGGGGTTCCCGCGCTGAACAGCACCGTGAGCAAGTTGATGGGGTCTCCGATGTTGATCGCGCCGTCGTCATTGAGGTCACACGCATCGCGGCACGTGATCACCGAGGCTCCTCCCTGTCCCGGGAATAAGACCCCGAGAATGAAGATCGCATCCGCGATGTCGATGTTGTTGTCGACATTGCAGTTCCCTCGAATGAACGGCACTGCGAGATCGATGGCACCATTCACTGTCGTCGGGGTGATCGTTCCCAGCGGCGTGACCACCGAGAGCGGGACCGCGGGGGACCCGAGCGTACTCGTAAAGGTGAGCGCGGTCCCGCCGATGCTCGGGATGGGAACCGTCGCGAATTGGAGCACCACGAACTCAGCCGCTCCGTCGGGGAGCAAGAGACGGTTCGAAAATGGCGGCGTCGTCTGCAGCACCGTGTCGATCGTCAGCCCTCCGCTCGCGCCGCCCGACACACCGACCAAGAACAGCTCGGGACCGAGACCGCATCGCGCGGCCGCGAGCGTGACTCCGGGGGCGACACCGATCAGGGACACGTCGGTCGAGTTGAAGGCGATCCCGAATGAAACCGCCGAGATCGCTTGATCGCTGTCGAGTCCAATGCTCACGGTCGCCGGCTGGCCCGCCGTCGGGAACACGGTGTCGAGGCTGAGAGTGATCCCGCCACTCGGGGGGACAGTCGTGGGCGCACCGATCGCAAGGACACCGTCGATGGTCGAAGTGACCAGTGCCCCTGAGAGTGCCGTGACCAGGTTTTCAACCGGCGGCGAGCCCAGCCCAGAGTTGAAGGTGAGGGCGCGTGTCGCGCAGACGGGACCGGCGGCGGGGGCGACCGCGAACTCGAGTGCGAACACCGGGAGATCGAATCCAGCTGGCAAGAGCCCGATCGGCGCGACGGTGTCGACCACCACTTCGACG
This sequence comes from uncultured bacterium, assembly GCA_937876125.1. Taxonomy (GTDB): domain Bacteria; phylum Planctomycetota; class UBA8108; order UBA1146; family UBA1146; genus JAFMMO01. The sequence goes on along the minus strand of CALEHF010000300.1, from coordinate 4,199 downwards.
GTGACCCCTGAGGCAGCCCCTCCCGGTGCGAAGTCGACAAGGAACACGCTCGGCCCCGACCCGCCATTGACGGCAGCGAGGTCACCGACCGCAGTGACTCCCGCGAGGGAAAGGTCACTGCCATCGTAGCTGATCCCGAAATCGATCGCCGAGACATCCTCACTCGCGTCGAGGAGCACCTCCGCGATCACCGACTCACCGGGGCGCGCGGGGAACGAGGCGTCGATGGCGAGGACCGCGCCCTGGAACGGACCGATCGCGATCGAGCCGTCGATCAGCGCAGGCACGGAGTTGGTTTGGTTCGGATCGTGGATGACCAAGCTCGAGATTGAGGGAGAGCTGGCTGTGCAAAACTGCAGAGGTGTGGATTCGAGCGGCGCTCCCGTCGTCCCGAAAGTGATCGACAAGAACTCATGTCCGGCTGCCGAAAGATAGCCGTTCGTCCCGAGCAGGTCTGTGACCATTCCGACAGTCACTGAGCCGGGTAGAATCGACGGAACGAAGAAGTCGGGACCGCTCCCGCCGTTGAGCGCGAGGGTCGCTGCCCCCTCCACGGCGGTGAGAGCGATGACGACGTTCGGATCGAAGCAGATCGAAGTGGAGATTCCGGTCACCAACAATCCACCCGAGTTGTCGAGACTCAAAGCGAGCGTCGCCGACCCCCCGGGGTCGATCGTGACATTCGGCGCGCTGAGGATGTAGTCCTGGGAGAAAGCGCTGGGGAGCGCACCGAGTGCGATCATCGCGACGATGAACCCGCACAGGGGACGGGCGCGCAAAAGAGCGGGGCACGACATGACCACCTCGGTTCGGTCGGGGGAGCGTCGATCCTACCTTCGCCGCGCTCGGCATCTGCTGAGATACCGCGACGAACTTTGTCCAACAACCTGCTGGGGGAATCTGAGAGCCTGTCACCGAGACGATGGGGATCGACCCAGCCGAGTCGCCATTCCCGTTCACCGGTGGTCTACCAGAATACGGATTCTTCGCGCCGCAGCGATCTCCTTGTTCGCGAGGAATTCTCAGCGCAAGCTGTCGGCGAGGAGGCCCCATGGTACGAAGCGTCTCGATTCCCCTGTTCTTGGCAGTTCTAGCACTACTTCCCCTGGCGAGTCGCGGTACAAATCTGGGGAGAGTTTTCGCCGAACCCCCCTCGAGCCCCGCCTCCGCCGCGGAAAGTGCGCCACCAAACATCGTCCTCTTCTTGGTCGATGACCTCGGCTGGCAGGATGTCTCCGTTCCCCTCGCGGCGGCTCCGACCCCCTTCAATGAGCGCTACCGCACCCCCCAGCTCGCGCGACTGGCGGCCCGGGGGATGCGTTTCACCGATGCCTATGCCGCGGCGCCGGTCTGTACGCCGACCCGCACGAGTATCCTCACGGGACAGGATCCGGGACGCACCCACATCACCTACTGGATTCTCCACGCGGATCGCGACACCTCCCGAGCGCGTCCCGACATCGCTGCACCCGACTGGCGTATGAACGGTCTCGGCGACACCGACGTCACCCTTCCGAAGCTCCTCCGCTCGGTGGGGTACGAGACGATTCATGTCGGCAAGGCGCACTTCGGAGCGCACGGGACCTCCGGCTCTGACCCGAGGAACCTCGGCTACGATGTGAACATCGCCGGCCACGCCTCGGGGGGGCCGGGGAGCTACCAGGGAACCGAGAATTTCTCCGTGGCAGGGCGTGAAGGAAAACCGGAGCGCGGCGCGACCGTGTGGGATGTCCCCGGGCTCGAGAAGTACCACGGCGAAGACATTTTCCTGACCGAGGCGCTCCAAAGAGAGGCGGTCTCCGCGCTGGAAGGAGCCGTGTCTCGCGACAAGCCCTTCTATCTCAGCTTCAACCCTTACGCGGTTCATGCACCGATCCAGGCGAACCGGAAGAAGCTCGCTGCGTACTCCGGCCTCGACCAGAGGGAGGCGGCGTATGCGACGATGATCGAGTCGGTCGACGATTCCCTCGGCGCGATCCTCGATGCTCTCGATCGTCTCGGCGTGGCGGAAAACACTCTGGTCCTCTTTACCTCCGACAATGGGGGGCTCTCCGCTCACGCGCGGGGAGGAACGCCGCACACTCATAATGCTCCCCTGCGCAGTGGCAAAGGATCCGCCTATGAGGGGGGGACGCGGGTGGCGGCGGTCGCGCGGTGGCCCGGGGTGATCGATCCGGCTTCGAAAACTGCGGTGCCGATCATCAGCCAGGATCTCTTTCCTACATTTCTCGCCGCGGCGGGATGTCCTCTGCCGAGCGATCACGAGATCGATGGCATCGATCTGGGCGGCCTCTTCAGAGGAGACCTGTCAGTCGATGCGCAGCGCACGCTCGCTGCGCGCCCGCTCGTTTGGCACCAGCCGCATCAGTGGGGGGCGGAGGGGCCGGGAATCGAGCCGTACACCGCGATCCGCCAGGGGGGCGAGAAGCTGATCTACTTTCACGCGGATCGCAGGTTCGAACTGTATGCCCTCGGGGGCGATCTCGGGGAGACCGATGATCTCGCGAGCGCTCAGCCGGCGCGGGTGCTCGCTCTCGCGGCGGAGCTCGAAGAGTGGTTCGCCCGCACCGGAGCTCAGCTCAGTCTCGTGAAAGGAACCCACACCCCGATCGAGGGGCCGCTCGCCGCGGCTCGTCTCTTCGCCGCCGCGCGCGGCATCGATCCGCCCCCCGTGCCCGAAGAGATTGCCCGGGCCATCGCCTGTCGCCCGCACCCCCGGCAGCTCGCGTGGCAATCGCTCGAGTTCACCGCGTTCGTGCACTTCGGCGTGAACACTTTTACCGACCGCGAGTGGGGGAGCGGCCTCGAGGATCCGACACTTTTCGCACCGACCGATTTCGATGCCGACCAGTGGGTGAAGACCTTCCGGGAGGCGGGGATGCGCATGGTGCTCCTCACCGCGAAGCACCACGATGGCTTCTGTTTGTGGCCCAGCCGTTTCACAGATCACTCCGTCGCCGCGAGCCCGTGGCGGGCGGGGAGGGGGGACGTCGTCGGCGCGGTGGTGGACGCGTGTCGGCGCCACGGCTTGAAGTTTGGCTTCTACCTGTCGCCGGCAGACCTCCACGAGATCGAAGCGGCGGGAGGGCGCTACGGGAACGGTTCCACGCGGCGCCTCTCGTCGATTCCCTCGATTCCGTTTCGAGCGGGGGACCCGTCCCTCGCGACCGTCGAGGTCGACGACTACAACCGCTACTTCCTCGATCAGCTCGCCGAGCTGCTCACCGAGTACGGTGACATTGCCGAGGTGTGGTTCGATGGCGCGAACCCGAAACCGGGGACCGGGCAAGAGTACGACTACGTCTCCTGGTACGACCTGATCCGTCAGCTGGCTCCAGACGCGACGATCGCGATCAAGGGGCCGGACGTGCGCTGGGTGGGGAACGAGGCGGGTGGGTCGCGCGCCGGTGAGTGGAGCGTCATTCCGATGGCGGGTCCCGCAGCTCTTTCGCGCTGGCCTGACCTCACTGGCTCCGATCTCGGCAGCCGCGAGAAGCTCGCGGGGGCGCACAGTTTTCACTGGTACCCGGCGGAGACGAATACCTCGATTCGCCCCGGTTGGTTCTACCACCCCAGCGAAGATGAACGCGTCAAACCGCTCGCGACACTTCTCGACATTCACACCCGTTCGGTCGGGAACAACTCGCTCTTCCTCCTCAACGTCCCCCCCGATCGGCGGGGGCGAATTCACGAGAACGACGTCGCGCGGTTGCGTGAACTCGGAGAGGTGCTGCGCGCGACCTACGGAACCGATCTCGCAGCGCGCGAGGGCACGCGGATCACTGCGAGTGCGAGCGCGCCGGGGCACAGAGCTGAAGCCATTCTCGATGACGACCCCGAGAGCTTTTGGACCCCGCCCGATCACGTGACCCGCGCAGAAGTGACGCTGCACCTCGCCGGCGTCCAGCGCTTCGATCGCGTACGATTGCGCGAGGCGGTCGCCGATGGGCAACGGATCGAACGCTTTGCGATCGATGTCTGGCGGGGCGGGCGTTTCCAAGAAGTGGCCACGGGTCATACGGTCGGCTTCGGGTCGATCGTGCGCTTTCCAGCCACAAAGAGTGATCGCGTGCGCCTCAGAATTCTCGAGAGCCGCATCCGCCCGACCCTCGCGGCGTTCTCGGTCCACCGCGAACCGACCCGCCTCGAAGTGCCGACGATCACGCGCGCGAAGGACGGCAAGATTGTGATGGGCGCTG
>CALEHF010000299.1 GCA_937876125.1 uncultured bacterium | reverse complement strand
CCGAGATTTGCGTTGGTCGGATCGATCAGCGTGAGAGAAATCGTCTCGTCAGATTCGATCTGCACGTCGTCGATGAGTTCGACGAACAAGAAGCCGCTCGTCTCTCCCGCGTCGATGCGCACCGGCGTGGCATCGAAGAGGTAATCGGTTCCTTGGGTCGCGGTTCCCGAAAGTAGAGTCTCGACCAGAATGTCCTGCCCGGAGGCGCTGCTCAGGGTGAACGGCACCAGGACCGTTCCCGCGGACTCTCCCTCGATCGAAAGCGCCGAGAGGAACTGCAGGGTCGGAGGTGCATCGTCGTCGAGGATCGTCACGGTTGTCGTTGCGGGGACACCCGCCACAGCGTTGATCAGGGTTCCGAGAGTGAGAACGATGGTCTCGTTCGCTTCGTCGAGTACATCACCCAGAATGTCCAAGGTGAAGGTCGTGTTCACGCCGCCGGCGGGGATCGTTGCCGACCCCTCGGTGAGGATGAAATCCTGGTTGGGCAGCGCGCTACCCGCGAGGGTCCACGCGATGGTCACGTCGCGCCCCGATGGAGCGGAGAGACCCACCGAAATCGGCAAACTTCCCGAACCCTCGAGCACGTTCGTCGAGGCGCTGAGGAAAGTCACGGAGGGGGGCGGATCATCGTCGATGATGGTGGTCGATCGGACCAGGATCGTGCCAGGGCTCGCGCCCACCGGGGCACCGAGGGTGAGCGTGATCAGCTCGTTCCCCTCATCGAGGAGATCTTGATGAACGATGAGAGTGAGGGTGGTCGAGGTCGCACCCGCGGGGATGACGACCGGGCCTGCGGCGGCGGCGAAGTCGAGGAGCGGGTCTGCAGTTCCGCCGATCGAGAGTGGCACCACCACGTCCACGTCGGTCGGGATCGAGAGCACCACGTCGACGGTGAATGAGCCGATCGCCTCGTTGACTTGCCCCGTGGCCTGGGCGAACGAAACAAGAGGGAGCTCTTCGTCGTCGAGGAGCGTGACAGTGTAGACCGAGGGGGGAGAGACGGTCGCGCCGCTCGGAGAGCCGAGCGTCAGGATGATCGTCTCGATCCCTTCGAACAGTGGGTCGTCGATCAGGGGAATCGCGATCGTCGCTGTCGTCGTCCCCGCGGGAATCGTCAGCGGCGAGGCAGCCGGAGTGAAATCGGTCCCCGGGGTTGCGGTACCGGTGATCGTGAACGGCACCAGAACGTCATGGCCGGAGGGGAGGTCGAGAATCACCCGAACGGCGATCGTGCCCTCAGTTTCGGAGGCATTGACGAGGGCGGTCTCGAACGAGAGGCTCGGCGCAGAGTCGTTGTCGACAATGTCGAGATTGTGGATCGCGTTCGGGCCGAGCGTCCCGCTCGACGGAGTTGCGAGAGTGATGGTCACAGTCTCGGTCGGCTCGTCGAGGAGGTCATCCACCACGTTGACCCCGATGGTGGCGGAGAGCGCCCCCGCCGGGATCGTGAGCGGTCCCGGCACGACGAAGTGGTCGCTGCCGAAGAGGGCGGTGCCGCTCACGGCGTACGGAATCGTGATTTCTTGCCCAGAAGCGCGGTTGAGCGTGACCGCGAGGTTCGCGATTCCTTGCTCTTCGAACACGCTCGAGGTCGCGAGCGTAAAGCCGATCGTCGGCGGGGTGTCGCCGTCGTCGTCAATCGTGACCGTGTGCGAGAGCGGTGTCCCGAGCACTGCGGCCAACGGCTGTCCGAGCGTGATTACGATCGTTTCTGCGAGTTCATCGATCGAGTCGTCGATCAGGACCAAGCTCAGCGTCGTCGTGTTGCTGCCCGCCGGGATCACCACCGGACCCGTAGCGAGTGCGAAGTCGATCCCCCCAGTGGCGGTTCCCGCGACCGAGTAGGGCACCGTGACGTCGACCCCGGTCGGGACGGTCATGGTCAACGTGAGCGAGATCAGGGTGTTTCCCTCCACCGCGCTCTGCGTGGCGATTTGGAAGGAAACTTCCGGGATCCCCTCGTTGTCGCCGATGGTCATCAAGTGACTCGCGGGGCTCCCGAGGATCGCGTTCGTCGGAGTGCCGAGGGTGATCGTCGCGGTTTCATCCGACTCGGATAGCCCATCGTCGACCAACGCGAACGGGATCGACGCACTCGCACTGCCGGCGGGAATCACCAGCGGCGAGACCGGCTCGTCGTAGTCCTCTCCCGGGGTCGAGGTTCCGGCGAGGAAGAACGGGACCGTGATGTCGACTCCGGCTACTTCCGACAGAGTCACCACCACACCGCTGCTTCCCGAACCCTCGCCCACGGCCGAAGTCGCGGCGGCGAACGCAAGAGTCGGAATCGGATCTCCGTCGGCGATCGTGATCGTATGAAGGACCGTGACGCCGAGGGAGGCGCCGGTCGGCGGTCCGAGAGAAAGAAGCAGGGTCTCAGTGTTTTCGTAGCGTAGGTCGTCGACCAGCGCGATGGCGATCAGCTGGCTTGTCTGCCCCGCGGGAATCACTTGGGGCTCGGTGGCGACGACGTAGTCTTCGCCGTTCAGTGCAGTGCCACCAAAACTGATCGGCACCGTGACGTCCATCCCCGAGGCAGGGGAGAGCGTGATCAGAACGAGCAGGGTTCCCGGGCTCTCGAGTGCGCTCTGGGACGGCTGGGCGAAGAACACGGTCGGGGCCGGATCTCCCACATCAAGGATGGTGACCGAGTGGCTGCTCGCCGTGCCGAGCGTTCCGTTGGTTGGAGTGCCCATGGTGAGGAAGAGCGTCTCGGTGAGCTCGTTCAGTGGGTCATCGATGAGCACGAGCTGCAGGGTCGCGCTGGTCTGCCCGGCCAGGATCGTCAACGGATTCGGGGACAGGGTGTAGTCCTGCCCGACGGTGGCGGTTCCCGCTCGGCTGATCGGAACGATCACGTCGGTGGCCGTCGGTGCTGAGAGCAGCACTGCGATCGACACGATTCCTGCGTCCTCGCCCACCGTTTGCGACGCGTTCTGGAACGTCACGGTCGGCAGGAGGTCGTTATCGAGAATGGTCAGGGTATGCGCGGCAGGCGCGGCAAGCGTCGCGCCGTTTGCCGTTCCGAGCGTCAGAGTGACGGTTTCGTCGAGTTCGACTGCGAGGTCATCGACGAAGGTCACCGTTACCAACGCCTCGGTCTGCCCGGCGGGGATCATGAGCGTGCTGGGAGCGAATGTGTAGTCGACTCCTGGGGTCGCGCTTCCGCCAGCGATGAGATCAACCGTCACATCGAAGGAGGAGGGCACGGAGAGTTGAGCGATGATGGTCTTCGATCCCGAGTTCTCGGGGGCGCTGTCGCTCGCCACGGCGAACGACACGCTCGGCGCGGCGTCATTGTCGAGCACAGTGACCTGGTGGGAGCTGATCCCGCCCAGCATCGCATTCGTTGGAGCCCCGAGGGTGAACGTCGCGACTTCGCTCGGCTCGTCGAGTGCGTCATCGACAACGGTCACGGGGAAGTTCACGGTGAGTTGCCCCGCGGGAATCACGGCCGTGCCGCTCGCAAGAATCAAGTCGGTCCCGAGAAGCGCGCTCCCCGCGACTGCGATCGGGACCGAGACTTCGAGACCAGAGATCGCCGAGAGCCGAACCTCGATGCTTGCGCTGCTGGTCCCCTCGGCGATCGTCTGGGAAGTGATCGAGAACCCGACGGTCGGGATCGCATCCCCATCGTCAGTGATCGTCACCGTGTGCGTCGCTTGGGGGCCCGGTTGCCCGTTGGTCATCGTCCCGAAGGAGAAGATCGCGTTCTCGACACCTTCGTAGAGCGAGTCGTTGAGCAGGATCATCGTGATCGAACCTTGGGTTTGACCCGCGGTGATCGTCAATGGGAGCGGGGTCGCCACGAAGTCGGCGAAGTGGGTCGCGGAGCCGCTGAACAAGATCGGTACGACGACGTTTTCCGCTGCCGGGGCAGCGATGGAGAGCGTGACGGTCGTCGTTCCCGAGCTTTCGCCGATCAGCTGCCCGACGCTCGTGAAGTTCACGGTGGGGAGCAGATCATTGTCGACAATCGTGACCGAACAGACCTGGGGGGCGACCGCGGTGGCATGGGTCGGAGTTCCCATCGCCAGAGTGACTTCTTCATCGCCCTCGATCGCCAGATCGTCGATCGGGAAGAGGAGCAGTGTGATGCTCTGGAGTCCGGCCGGTATCGTCATGGAGGTCGGCAGCGGGCTGTAGTCGATCCCCGGGGTCGCCGAGCCCGCGATGGTCAGCGGAACGACGATGTCGAATGCCGAGGGGGCGTCGATCGAGATCAGAATCGGGATCGAACCGGCGCTCTCATCGACGGAGAGGATCGCGCCATCGAAGGAGAGGGACGGCGGAGCGTCGTCGTCGATCAAAGTGATCAAGTGGTTCAGGCTGGAGCCGAGGGTTGCGTTGAGGACGGCGCCGATCCCGAGTTCGATCGTTTCGTCCGGCTCGTCGAGGAGATCTTGGACCGGGGTCACTTGCAGCAAGCCGAAGCTTGCGCCCGCCGGGATCAGCAGTGAGGGCGGGGCGAGAGTGTAGTCGACCCCAGAGGTCGAGGTTCCGGTCTGAAGGATCGGTACCGTGAGGTCATACCCGCTCGGGCCGGAGAGTCCGACGGTGATCGAAGCGCCGACCGAGCCCTCCCCGAGCCCTTGGGACACCTGGGCGAATTGGATCACCGGCGGTGCGTCGCCATCGTCGACGATCGTCACCGTGCGGGTGATCTCGGTGCCGAGGATGCCACCTGAGATCGAAGTGATGGTGACGATGACCGTCTCGTCCGGCTCGTTCAAGGTGTCGTTCAAGATGAAGAGTTGCGCGGATCCCGTCATCGATCCGGCCGGGATCACGACCGGATTGGGAGCGAGGCCATAGTCAGCCGAGGCGAGCGCGGTGCCCACCATGGCGAGGTGCACGATCACGTCCGTTGCGGTCGGCGAGGAGAGTCCGATCGAGAGGGGAACGAGCCCCGCGTTCTCGAGCGCACTGACATCACTGGCCGTGAACTCGACCACCGGCGGAACATCGTCATCCGCAATCGTCAGCACGTGACTCGCCGGAGTACCAAGTGTCGCGCCGACCGGCGATCCGAGGGTGAGGATCAAGCTTTCGTTCGACTCGATCGCGAGGTCGTCGACGATGGTGATCGAGAAGGAGGCCGAGGTCGTGCCCGACGGGATGGAGATGGTTCCCGGGAAGGCGAGGTAGTCGTTGCCGACACTCGCGTCCCCCGCGCTCGCGAGCGAGACGGTGATGGCCGAGCTTGAGATCCCGTCGAGGAGGATGTCGATGGTCGCGGTTCCGCCCGCCTCGGGGATCGTCTGGCCGGTGGTCAGGAAGTGCACCGAAGGCCTGGCGTCATTGTCGAGGATCCGCACGGTTGAAGTCGTGGTCGTGCCGAGCGTGGCGCCGATGGGAATCCCGAGGGCGAAGTTGATCAGCTCGTCCGGCTCGTCGATGCTGTCTTCGATGATCGTGAGGGCGATGGTCGCCGAGCTTGTCCCGGCGGTGATGATCAGGGGCGAGTTTGCGGTGGTGTAGTCTAGGGCTAGAGCTGCGCTGCCCGCCGCCGTGAAGGGCACGACGACGTCGCTCCCCGTCGGGCTTGCGAGGGCAACTGTGAGCAGGACCGTGCCCGAGCCCTCTCCGACTTCGGTGAAGGCGGAGCTGAAGTTGAGTTCTGGAGCGGGGTCGCCGTTGTCGAAGATCGTGACCTGGACAGACGGGATCGCACCGAGGGTTGCGCCGATCGGAGGGTCCAGGGTGACGGAGATTCCCTCGGTGGGCTCGGCGATCGAATCGTCGATGACGATCAGCGTCAACGTCGTCGAAAGTGCGCCCGGTGGAATGACGATCGGGTTCGGAGCAAGAACGAGATCGCTATTGAGGGTCGCACTCCCGGTCGAGACCCACGGGATGAGCAGCTCATCCTCCGATGGGACGGAGACGCTGAGGCCGATCCTCACGAGGCCATTCCCCTCGCTCACATTGATGACTGCGGTCGAGAAGGAGACCGTCGGTTCGATATCACCATCGAGCAGGGTGACCGTTTGCTGAGTGCCACCTGCGAGCTGTGCAAGGGTCGGAGAACCGAGCGAGAGCTCGATCGTCTCGGTCCCTTCGAAGGTCAGGTCCGAGGTCAAGGAGAGCGTCAGTGATCCGCTCGAGCTACCGGCAGGGAATGCGACCTGTGTGTCCGAAGCGAGATAATCGGAGCCGAGCTGCGCGTCGCCCGCGAAATCGATCGGGACTGTGACGTTGAAGCCCGAGGGGACCGACAAGTCGACGGTGACCGTGACAATCTCACCTTCTGTGCCAGATTGGGTCGCGACAGAAAGGGCGGCGATCGGCGGGTCGTCGTTGTCGAAGATCCGGAGCTCGCAAGTCGATGGCGCACCCATCACAGAGCTACCGGTCGTCTCCATCGTCAGGATCATCGATTCGGTCGGCTCGTCGCTCCCATCGTCGATCACGGTAAGGAGGACCAGCCCCTCAGTTTCGCCGGCAGGGATCGTTATCGAATCGGTGATGGCGAGGACGTCGAATCCTTCGGTCAGCGTGCCGCTCTTTCCGAAGGAGACCACAATGTCTCGCCCCGCCGGAGCGTCGAGGAGGACGGGGAGCGCCAGGCTACCCGTGTCCTCCGTGCGCTCGAGGAGCGGGTTCCCGACCGTGACCACCGGCAGCGGATCATCATCGAGGATCGTGATCGCGAGGGTCGTGATCGCCCCGAGTTCCGCCCCCACCGGAGTTCCGAGTGTGAGCAGAATCGACTCGTCGTCCTCGCTCAGCGCGTCGTCGATGACGATCAAGGTGACCGAAGCCGTCGTCTGGCCGGCCGCAAACTGCAGAGTGGCCGGCGCGACGGCGTAGTCGGAGTTCAGACTTGCGGTACCGCCGACTTGGACTGGGACTGAGATCGTGTTTCCCGCCGGAACCGACAGCTCCACCGTGACCGTCGAGAGCCCGATGGTTTCGCTGATGGTCGCCGTGGTTGACGCGAAGGAGATCTGGGGGAGTCCGTCGTTGTCGAGAAGAGTCAAGGTACGTGAGCCGGGACTTCCGATGAGCGCATTCGTCGCGGTTCCGAGGGTCAGCACGATCGTCTCGTTCGGTTCGTCGAAGAGGTCATCGGTCATCGCAAGAGTGACGATTTGTGAAGTGATCCCCGGGGCGAACGTGACGGTTCCGTCCAGCAGCGTGTAGTCGACCGCGGAGATCGCGGTTCCTCCCGTGAGGATCGGAATGGAGACGGTGAGTCCTGAGGGGGTGTTGAGCACGACCTCAGTCGTCCAGGTGCCGACTTCTTCGAACTCCTCGCTTCCTGGGACGATCGCAAATTGCGCGAC
>CALEHF010000298.1 GCA_937876125.1 uncultured bacterium | reverse complement strand
GACACTGCTGCCTTGGACACTGCTGCCTTGGACACTGCTGCCTTGGACACTGGGGTCTCCCTTCTTCGAGACTTCTTTGCCCCGGAGTGGGGCGCTTGAAGCCGCCACTGAAGCGGCTCTACTAGTCCGGGTGTGATCGGGGAGAATGGGATGCAGTCGAATCGCAGAAAATTTGAAGATCGCCGGATACTGCCCCAGAACCGCTAGGCTTGGGCAACGAGAGGAGGACCCGCATGAACCACTTCGAGACGCTCGCTTCGATTCTGGAGCGGGTCGCCCGCGATCCGCACGTGGACCGGGGGGACGTCTTGTCTGCGGTCTTTGAGGAGTTTCGATCGCTCGAGGAGCCGGGGGAGCGCAGCGGGGAGCGTAACTCCACCGCTCTGGCGGAGGCGCGTCGGCGCGATCTCCGCAGCTTCTTCCGCACGGCATCGGGGTCCGTGCTCGAGGCCCTCATCGACACGAGCACGGAGTCTGCGGTCGATTTCGATAGCGCAGGGTTTGGTCGAGGATTTGACCCCGTCACTCTCTCGACCGCCATCGACCGGCTTCGTGAGGAATGTCCCGACGAGGCGTCGATCTTCGAACTCTGCTTCCTCGCCGGATTGACCCGGGTCCAAACTGCAGAACTGCTCGAGAAACCGAGTGAGGAGATCGAGGCGGGATACCAGAGCGCGAAGCGCCGGCTGTCGGAGTGGCTGGACCCGTCCCCCAAACCTTGACGGCGACGCGCTCCGCCGTGAGACTCGGGTCTCGGGACTCGGCCGCGGAGCGCGTCAGGCGCGCCACCGACCGAGGTCTCGCTCACTCGCGCTTCCCAGCGACTCCTTTAGCGCGTCACCGAACGCAGGTTTTTTCGTGCCAGACTACGAAGCTAGAGTCAAAGAGCTGCTCGATGAAGCCTTCCGACGCGATCCGGAACATCGAACTCAATTCGTCATCGATTTCTTCGAGACCTTTCGTGGCTCGAGTTCCGGTGACCCCACGCCGGTGCTCTCCGATCACGACATCGATGATCTCGCTCCCGGCGACACCATCGGTCCATTTCGCATCGAAAGTCGAATTGCCACCGGCGGGATGGGCGCTGTCTATCGCGCGCAGCAACTGACCCCCTTCGAACGTCTCGTCGCCGTGAAGGCGCTTCGCGTCGATCTTCGGTCTGCGGAGGCGATCGCGCGCTTCGAGATCGAACGTCAGGCGCTGGCACTCATGAACCACCCCAACATCGCTCAGATTTTCGATGGCGGCGTGACAGCGAGCGGTCGCTCGTACTTCGCGATGGAATTCGTCGAGGGAGCGCCGCTGCTCGAGCATTGCGATCGGGAACGGCTCTCACTCTCGGCGCGCCTCGGGCTCTTCGCCGAGATCTGCGATGGCGTGCAGCACGCCCACCAAAAAGGGATCGTTCACCGCGATCTCAAACCAATGAACATCCTGATCACGCCCGCGGGGGTGCCCAAGGTCATCGATTTTGGAATCGCCAAGTCGATCGAGCCCGCGTTCGAGCCGACTGTGGTGACGGAGAGCGGCTACATCGTCGGCACCGCGTTCTACATGAGCCCCGAGCAGCTCTTGGGTTCGACCGACCTCGATACCCATACCGATGTCTTCTCTCTCGGAGTTGTCCTCTACGAGCTGTTGGTGGGAGTACTGCCCACCACCGCGGATTCCTTTCTCGCGCTGCGTGAGCAAGTCTGCGCGCAACCGGCGCGACCGCCGCGCGCGCGATTCGACGCGCTGCCTCCCGCCGACCAGGAACAGATCGCCGCCGCTCGCGGAACCGGCGTCGCGTCACTCGGAAGATCTCTTCGGGGAGAGGTCACCGCGATCATCTTCAAAGCGCTCGAGCGAAAACCGGAAGACCGCTACGCCACCGCGAACGAGTTCGCCGCCGACATCCGTCGGCTGCTCCGGCGTGAGCCCTTGGTCGCAAAGAACCCCACGTTGCTCTACACGGGCCGAAAGTTCGTCTTGCGGCACAAGGCGGTCTCGTTCGTCTTGTTGGGGTTCGTCATCGCGGTGACCTATGCCCTCATCGCCACACAACAAATGCTCAAGAACGAGCGCGAGTCTGTCGATGCGGTGGGGGAGATCATCGATGAGCGCAGCCCCGAGATCGCGGGACACTATTACCTCGCGCTGTCCGATGTCTTTCGAAAGCGACACCAGAACCGACGGCGCGCCATCGCTGCGGTGGACAAATCTATGGAGTACTTCAAAGCGAGCGATAGCCTGGGCTGGGTGCTGGCGCGGGAGACGCGAAACAACCTCTTGTCCGAAGGAGCGGGGAACCCGTTCGAAGAGTTCCACTCGATGAACCCGATCCAGAAGGCGATCATCAACCATAATCTCGGAGACTACGACCTCGGTGAGGCCTACTACCGCATCGCATACGAGGACCCCGCGACCCCCCGCGTCGGGTATCTCGCTCTCCTCTTGCGCGATGCCGGCAGGCTCGAAGAGGCGCGGCAGCTGATCGAAGATCTCGAAGTCGAGCACCCCCATGTGGCTGATCCGCTGCGCCGCGCCACGCTCTTGTGGTGCAAGGGAAGCGTGTGGGGGAGTCGCGGTCAATTGCGCCCGGCGCTCGAGGCACTGAGTGAGGCGGTGGCTCTCTTCGAGACGCACGGTTCAGACGTGCAGGTGGCGGCGGTCCGCACCGACTTCGTGAACCTGATCGAAATGCTCCCGGCGTCGGAACGCAGTGCGCGCGAAGCCAAAATGCTCTCCTCGTGGTCGGTCGAGGCTGCCCCCGCGTTCCAAAGTGTGGTCAGCGATCGCAACACGGGGCGGGATCTCGCCCGGAGCGGGCGTGGGAAAGAGGGGAAGCAGCGGCTTCTTCGATCGATCCGGCGGGCCGAGCAGCTCGGCGATGGAGATGTGCAGCTGATTCACTCCCTCTGCGTTCTCGGCGATCTGGAAACGGAGAGCGGTGAGTTTTCCGATGCGGAAGCTCGGCTCGAGCGAGCCCTCGAGCTGGCGATCGATCAACGCGCTTCGACCGCCGGGGTCCTCCGCGTCCTCGCCCGACTCCACTTCGTTCAGAGCCAGCCGGAAATCGCGCTCGAAGCGCTGGGTCTGGCGGTGCGCGATCGATCGAAGGCGCCCCTCCTCGCCCAGCACCGGGCGCGGGCAACCCTGGCTCGCGCGTTGGAAGAGTCGGGGAGTCGAGATGCCGCGCTTCGCGAGTTCGAGCTGATCCTCTCCGAGGAGCGATCCCCACACCTGCGCCCTGAGTTCTACGACGATCTGGCTCGTGAGAAGGTTCGCTTGGCAGGGGGCGAGTAGTCTTTTCCGCAGACGGTCGGCGCGATCAGGGACAAGACGGGGCCGAACATCCCAGTCCCAAGGGGCCGGTGGGGTCACAGCCGCAAGCAGGCCAGGGAGCCGGCAACGGAGCCCCTCCGACGAAGAGGTACCCAAGCAGAAGGATCGGATCCACCATACCCAGCACCTCATCATCGCTCGCGTCCGCGGCGTCTTCACAATCGAGGGAACCGATCGGCCCGACGAACAGGTGAGTCAGAATGAGGATTGCATCGATGATGCCCAACGACCCATCTTGGTTGACATCCCCGCGGATCAATCGGGGCGCACCTCCGAAGGAGATGACGACCAAACGAGACGGATTGATTTCGGAGACCAAGAGCTCCGCACAGCCATCGCCATCGATATCTACCGCCGCGAGGTCGGTGATGATTCCTGCCGTGAAGTGCACTGGGGTTGGGGTGGAGAACGCGAAGGGTGTCGAGTGGGTGACGGTCCAGACGGTGGTGTCGCTCGCAGTCGCCAAGTCGAGATCGCCATCCGCGTCGAGATCCAGTGCGGCGATCTGATCGGCCGCTCCTCCGACCGGGATGCCAAAGCGCCCCTCGAAGTGTGAAGAGCCGAGCTTTCGGAAGAGGCTCAGGGTCCCCTGTCCCTCTGCGCAGATCGCAGCGACATCTTCGAGACCATCGCCATCGAGATCGCAGATGAGAAACTCGATCGGATCGGCGTGAAGGGTGAGCTCACCCGGAGAGCAGAGGTTGATCGGCGTTTGCGGCGTGCAGGTCACGGTCACACTGGAGGTCGTACTCACCTCGAGTCCGAGGAAGTCATCTTGTCCGCTCGTGAGCCCGAACCGGACCGACTGGCTGCTTTCGAAGAGCGCCGCAAGGTCGAGATCGCCGTCGAGGTCGACGTCGGTGAACGAAATCGATAGGGGCTCGTCAACGAAGTCGGTCTCACCATCCAACCCCGGCAGCGACCCTCCG
>CALEHF010000297.1 GCA_937876125.1 uncultured bacterium | reverse complement strand
TAACACGGTGCTCTCTTAACACGGTGCTCTTCTAACACGGTGCTCTTCTAACACGATGCTCGTCCGCAGGTCGCCGGGTGCCCGCGCATTGGCCCTGCTCTCAGAAAGGATAGACGCCATGTCGATGCGTTTTTCGCTTCTCGTCATCATCGCCGGCGCTCTGGCGATCTCAGGCTCGATCGGTTCGGTCACCACCGCTCAAGACTCGACCACGAGCGACCCGCTCGTCGACGCGCTCGGCGGCACAAGCTCATCTTCTCCTGCAACCGATGGACAAAGTACGGCGGGCAAGAAGCTCGAGACGACAACGGTCCGCAGCACGACGACGACCACGGATGGTCAGAATGCGCCGGGGGGCGCCAACCCGTTCGTAATCGCTGGACAGAGGGGTCCCACCAACCTTTTTGTTGCCCAAGGGCAAAGCGATGCTGACGAACCGGTCGCCGGCGGCACAGAGAACGTGTTCTTTCTCGACGAGAACACCGCCTCCACCAGCAATCTCTGGATCTATGACGGCCAGAACGGAGCACAGCCGCTCCCGGGGAACCTGAACTGGCAAGTCGGCGCGGATGGCACAAGCAACCTGTGGATCACCGACTCCTTCGGACGCAACTCGCAGACCGTCGAGCTCACCGCGACGAGCGACAATGGCAATCTCACGGTCACCTTGAACGGGCAGCGCGTTCCCGGAGAGCGATTGGATCGCTCAGGCGATGTCGTCACCGTGAAAGATGCAGAGGGGCGTACCGTCGCGACGATCTCCCTTTCGAGCGATGGACGCGTGATGATCCCCCGCGGTTGGACCTTCCGCGGTCCGGCGGAGTGGCTCGGGGAAACCTCGGAGCGGAAGGTGATCGGAATTCGCACCGGCAATATCGACTCCGCGCTCTCCGATCACCTCGGACTCGCGAGCGGCGAGGGGATCCTGATCTCGAGCGTGGTCTCCGGCCAGCCCGCCGAGCGCGTCGGCTTGAAGTCGCACGATGTCATCGTCGCACTGAACGGCCAGCGCCCCGCGAGTCTCCCGGCCTTGAAGCGTACTCTCGCCGGCACGGCCGACGATGGGAAAGTACGGCTCACGATTGTTCGCGCCGGACAGACCTTCGAGGCCGAATGCGGCGTGGCGAGTGTCTCGACGCCGAACGGGGGTTCCGCCTCGCTTCCCGCCGGCTCCTACACCTTCGGCTCGGCGGGTGGGAATCCGACTTCCCTCTATTGGCATCGCCAGAGCCAGGGGAGTGGAACCACGACCAGTGCGCAGGGGACAGCGAGCTTCCCGCCCGGGGTCACTCCCCTTCCCGGTGGGCTGTACGGGTCCCGCGGAAACGTAGTAGTGGATCGCCAGGGTCGTCCGCTCGAGCCTCGCTCGGCGACGCCCGACTCCCCGGGCCCTATGATCCTCGGCGGGCAAATCCTTCCCGGGGGAACTGGTACTCGTGGTGGTGGACGCGTTATCACCAGCGACGGAAGTGATCGTGATATTCGGATCTTCGACGGAAGCGGCATCACGCTTCCCAGGACTACCGGCACGAAGACGAAGAGGACTGCCGTACTCCCCGATGGCTACGTTGAGTTTCCAAGGGTCGACACCTCCGTGTTCGAAGATCGCACGGAAGAGATCGAGAACCGACTCGAGCGACTCGAGAAGTTGCTCGAGAAGCTCCTCGAGCAAAAGGAGCGAAACCCGCGAGCGTCAGTCGAGCCTGAATCGACGGAGGAACTCGCCGATCCCCTTCGGGACAAGTCTCGCGAACAGGCGGCAATCAGCTCCTTCTTCGAAGTTCTCTACGCACCGTTTTAGTGTGGCGTTTCAGAAGTTCGAACGAAACCGGGCCCCTCACCGCTGAGTGAGGGGCCCGGTTTTCATTTCAAACTTATCCCCGCGGGCGCGGCCTCGAGTGAGATCAGATACGTTTGAGGGTGAACGATCCCGACTTCGGATCATTGAACTGCAGCTTGTCCCCATCGAGAACCGCTTCGATCGTACCCACCGCTCCCTTGGCGTCGGT
>CALEHF010000296.1 GCA_937876125.1 uncultured bacterium | reverse complement strand
AGGGGGCTCGGGTGCAGTGACCACTCGACTCAGGATTCGCCCGACCAATCCGAGTCCCGCAGCGGCGATCGATTCATTGGCATGTGCGGGCAGCTGGATCACCGATCGCTTGGTCATCGACAATGGCACCCCCCTCATCGGTTCGATCGTGGAAGACTTCGAAACAAACTCGAATGAAGACCCCAGCGGAACTGCACTGTGGAACAGCAACGGTTCCGGAGTGCTGGTCGCAGGTCAAATGGCGCCTGCGTTTCCCGCTTGGGGGGACGGCAGCGTCGATGTCGTGATGGGCGCGGGGGGAATCTTCGAAATAGATACTGACTTCTTGGGTGTCTTCGATGTGACCGATCCTTTGAATCCGATCGATCTCGTTCCGGTTAACCCCGGGATCGCCGCGGGCGAGTTCCACTTGAGAAGTCTCGTCGTGGAAGCCGGCGCTCTGCTGTCGGTCAGTGGCGATCAGGCCCTGATGATTCGCTGCTCGGGTGACAGCAGCGCGAGTTTCGTTGCACTTCGGATCGATGGGGACATCGATCTTGCCGGGGGGAATGGGACCGCGGCATCCTTCTCCGATCGCGGCCTAGGCGGGACGGGGGTCGCGCGAGGGGCTGCGGGAGGGGATGGGGGCTTCGTCACAGTTGATGTCGCGAGTCAATCTGTCCTCGCCCTGGCGCATGCCACTTCCGGAGGATCGATGGGAGGAGAGGCGGGGCAAAGCACCAGCTACGTCGCTATTGGTGCCTCCGTATCAATACCCAGAGCAGGGCCGGGCGGAGGCGGCGGGCATGCCACGCGGGGTGAGTCGGGGGTGAACGGCCTCCCCCCGGCGACGTCCCAAAGCGCTCGCGTCGGTCGCGGAGGAGTCCCCCGCGGCGACACCGCCCTGACTCGATTGCATGGCGGAGGCGGTGGGGGTGGCGGAGGGGCCACGCCGGTGCGTCTCTCGGCGACGAGTTTTCAATCGAGGCACGGCGGCGGGGGTGGCGCCGGAGGCGGTGCGTTTGGAGCCGCCGTTCGCGGCGCGATTTCCATCAGCGGCTCGATCCTCTGCAATGGGGGCGATGGTGCGACCGGAACCGCCGGTACGCAAGCGGGAGCGGGAGGCGGCGGCGCCGGCGGCTCGATCTTCCTCGCCGCGACGGGGAGCCTCGAATTGGCGAGCAGTGTTTCCTTGAGCGCCCAAGGCGGTTTGGGGGGAATCACTTCTCCGAGCTCTACGAACCCCCTTCGAGGCGGAAACGGCGCCCCAGGTCGCATCCGCTTGGAATCGAATGGGCCGATCCTCACTCCTGGCTCACCGGGCTTGTCGAGTCTCTCGATCTCTCCCGCCCCATCGGTGGCCTCTTTCGAGACTGCGGGGTTCTCTGAGAGCCTCGCTCTGTCGCTCCCTTATCCCGTGACCCTCGACGGCGAACGCGTTCGAGGCGCGGCTGTTTTTCAGCCTGCGTTCATTCAAGAACAGGTACCGATTCTGGCTCCGGTGAGAGCGCTGTTCGAAGGAGCGTACCCCGACGCCACTGCCCCCGATCAGCCAGGCGAATTCTTCGGCTTGACCGATGACCTCTCATTGCTCGACGGCGTGGAGTACATCCGAGCCCGGATCTTCATGTACGCGACTCAGACCGTAGCGCCTGTCGTGGAGTCATTCGAAATCGACTACTGATCGGCGAGGGGGGAAGCTTGATCGGTCGTGGGGTCCATCAATTCGTCGCACGTGCATCTGGCGGTGGTTGCGGAGAAAACTGGCCCCCGCGAATTGGTTCCCCCCATCTTGACCACCCATCATCACGAGATGCTGCCTGCGTCTAGACTTACAACGACTCTGTAGGGGGCAATTTCTAGATCCCGCTCCGAGGCTGGATCTTCCCTCCGATCTCCTCAGGCTCACTTCAGCTGACCCGTCCCGCGTGCCGATGACGGAAGAGAGGATTCGAATTCCTTGTCTTCAGGTCCAAGAAGCTCCTGGAAGTGTAGAGGTCGACGAGGCGATGAAGCGACGCGCCGTTCTCCTGATCGATGACGACCCAGCAATCCATCAGCTCGTCGAGCACTACTTGGCGGGGATCGTCGACGAGTTCTGGGCTGCCAGCACCGGGCGGCAGGGGCTCGCGCTGGCTCGTGAAAACCAACCGACCTTGATCTTGCTCGACATCGGGTTGCCCGATCTCCGTGGGACCGAGGTTCTCCGCGAACTCCGCGCCTCGACCGCCACGAAGGGGATCTCGGTCCTGTTTCTGACGGCAAAGGATGATTCTCGCTCGATGGTCGGAGGTCTCGAAGCCGGTGCGGTCGATTACATCACGAAACCGTTCGACGGTCCGGTGTTCCAGGCACGGGTGAGGTCGGCACTCAAGCGTGGCGATTCGAGACAGCACCCCAAGTTGGAGTCTGTCCTGGTCGTCGATGACGATCCGCACATCTGCCGGCTCATCTCGTTCTACCTGAAGAATATCGCCACCGTTCACCACGCGTACGACGCAAAAGTGGCGTTGGAATCCGCACGGCGCCTCCGTCCGTCGGTGATCTTGCTCGATCTCAATCTGCCCGACCGTCACGGATTCGAGGTCTGCCGCGAGCTGTTGTCGGAGCCAGAGACCGCGAACATCCCCGTTGTCATTCTGAGCGCCGACACGGGAAACAGCCGGATGGCGGCGGGCCTCGACCGTGGAGCAGTGGACTATGTACAGAAGCCGATCGTGAAAGAGGTGCTCGTCGCAAGGGTGCGCGCAGCAGTCCGGAGGAAATCCCGGACAACCTGAGTCCTTGCTCGAATCACCCACGGGGTCGGGACTCGTAGCGTCCCTCTATGCGCCGCAATGGAGCGCAGGTGTTTCCCGTGTCGCTACCGCGGACGAGCAGCCGAGCCCGCGTCAATTTCGCGTCGGTTCCCTCGAGCACCTCGTTCTCCTCGCGCGCTCTTTTGCGGTCATGAGCGGAGTCTTGCCGCCCTCGTTTCGCACCTCGACCTCCGCACCTCGGTCGACGAGGAGCGGGCCGCCAGTTGACGTCGGTGAGCGCAGAACACGATGGCGAGGGCTCGCGCAAGAAACTCCAAGTTGTTGTGATGCGGAGGACGGCGTGGCACTCGTGCCCGTCGATCAAGGACAGATCGAAGCGCTCCTCATCGACCTCAACGATCGGTCGAAGTGGGGGTGGATCCTCACGACCTGCGGCGGAGTTCCCGAAGCGCATCGGAATCCTCGAGCGCAGGATTTTCCTCAGCGTAGTCGATCGCCTTCTTCCCCGCGCCGTCCTCGATCATCGGATCTGCTCCAAAATTCAGGAGGAGGGAGATGACCTGGGGAGTCAACGTCTTCCCCGCGGCGATCATGAGCGGACTCGCCCCCAGGGAGTCTTGCGCGTCGACATCCGCGCCCCGCTCGAGAAGAAGTGAGATGAAATCTGGAGTCACCGGCCTCGACACGGCCCACATGAGCGGGCTTCTCCGACCGGTGTCTCGCGCGTTGATCTCCGCCCCCCCATCGAGGAGGAGAGCCACGACCTCTGGAGCATCCGAGCACCCGGCGGCGAAGAACAGGGGAGTCTGCCCGGTGTCGACCGCTCCTTCGAGATCGGCTCCTGCTTCGAGAAGGAGGGCGAGGCACGCGGGGCTCTGGGTGGATCGCGCCGCGAGACAGAGTGGGGTCAATCCAGTTTCCGTGCACGCCGAGACCTCAGCTCCGCGGTCGAGCAGAAGTGCGACGAGATCGACGCTGTTCGACCCCGTACCCGACGCTGCTTGCATGAGTGGAGTCCACCCCTTGTCACTACGTGCCTCGAGCTCCGCCCCGCGGTCGAGAAGGAGGGTGAGGATCTCGGGATTGTGTGCGTCATTCGCCGCGGCACCGAGGGGCGTCACCCCCGCTTCGCTTCGCGCCTCGATTTCGGCCCCACGATCGAGGAGGAGCCGGACATGCTCCACGCTCTTCCAACCTACTGCCGCGAACATCAGCGGAGTCCATCCCTCGGAGGCTCGCGCCTCGATCTCGGCCCCCCGGTCGAGGAGGAGCGCCACAACCTCTGGCGTTTTCGCTTCTCTCGCCGCGAGCATCAGCGGGGTGACACCGATCGAGTCTCGCGCCTCGAGGTCCGCGCCCCGATCGAGCAAGGACGCGACCTCCCCGGGGTTTTTCGAGTGCTGCGCTGCAATCATGAGGGGGGTCCTGCCATCGGAGTCGCGATCCTCGATCTCTGCCCCCCGGTCGAGAAGGAGCTCGACCGCTTCGGGATCCCACCAGTGCCTCGCGGCATGCAGAAGCGCGCTGCACCCGGAGTGGTCCCGGGTATGAAGGTCGGCTCCTCGATCGAGCAGAAGTTTGATCGTATCGAGGTCAGAATGTCCGCCTGACGCACGCATGAGAGCGGTCCTCCCTTCCTCATCGACCGCGTCGATCTCCGCTCCTTCGTCGAGAAGGAGGGCGACGACTTCGAGGGTGGTCGCATGGAACTGACGGCACGCCACCATCAACGCCGTCCCGCCATTGAAGGACCCCCTGCGGTCATGGAGGTCGCCACCGCATCGCAATTCGGCTCGAACTTCTTCAAGGCCCTCCGTGACCGCGTCGTACAGGCGGCCTGGCATACGGCCCCCCGATCGGACGATCTCGATCCACTCGCGAAGGGTGGGATCGGTCTCTTCCTCGAGCGCTCGTTGAAGAATGCACTCCCCGTCCGATTCCCATCGCTCCCTTCCCCACCCATCGAGTGCGAGGAGAGCGTCGAATCGATTCCGTGAGTCCGAGCGCTCGAGGGCAGCTCGAATCAACGGCCAGCCCAAGCCGGGGTGGTATCGAACTTGGGCGAGGAGCACTCGGAAAGGGAAGTCAGCGTCATCTTCTCCGTCTCCGAGCGAGAGTCGCTCGAGGGCGAGTGCGACGACGCGTTCGAATCGCTCGGGATCGGTCGTCTTCGCTAACTCCTCCCACGCCAACTCCGCCCAACAGTGCCCCCCCTCCTGCAGGCGCTCAAAAAGGGCGGGCCAGGAGTCGACCCCAGAGATTCGAGCTGCCGCGCAGGCGCTGCGAAACTCTGTACCGTCGGCGGAGCGCAAGACCTCGAGAATCATTGCCTTGTGTCCCGATCGGGAGAGCAGTCGATCACACTCCTCGACGAGTTGATCTCTGCGTTCGCGCGTCCAGGCTCGCCACGGACTCCCCTTGGGAGCGAAGGAATCCTTCGAATCGACGAGGCTTCGGAGGCTCGACACTGTATGGAACTGACCTGGAGAGGCCAGGCGACGATTCAGGTGGCGGATGGAGGACTCGATGACCTCGACGGAGTGTTCATAGGATTGAAGCTCATCAAGGAACCAGAGATCGTTCAGGATTGCTAAACCGGCTTCGAGGAGTGCCGGACTCACTTTCGAGCTGCGGAATGCTCCGACGAGATCGCCCCCCCGTGCGCATGCAAGTGCGGTGAATTCGTTCTCGATCTGGTTCTCTCGGCCTTCGACGAGAAGCCAGCGTTGAATCCGAGGGTTCTTCGTCTTCGCCAGGCTCCAAACTGCATGGACCCTCCCCCAGCCGCGGACGCGTTGCGCGATCTCCCAGATCGCGTCTTCGGCGGCCTCGGCGTCCGGCATCGATCGGGTCAGCGCTTGGACGACGTAGAGCGTGAACTCTTCATGGCGTCCCAGGGTCGTCAGGAGATCTCGGTTCTCCCCCTTCGAGCAGATTCCGAGCAGGGCGATGCCGAGCTTCACCACTTCGCGATCGGCAGCACCGCGGACGAGCCAAGTGGCGAGTGAACCGAGTCGGCTCTCGTCGGGAAGCCCCCGGGTCGCGATGAGCTCCAAGAGACGGTCGATGTACCCGATGACGCGGTGGTCCTCCCGAGGCGTTCTCGTCACAAGATCGTGAAGTGGTCCGATGCCACTGGTGGTCTCGAGGGCCCGTTGAAGAGCTCGCACAACTTCCCAAGCGCGATTGGTCTCGTATCCTGAGTCGCCATTCCGTAAGGCCGTGCCGTCGACGCCCCCGGACACCCAACCATCCGCGGAGACCGCTTCGTCCGGCAACTTCTGCAAGTGCTTGGGCAAGTCCGAGGAGTCGGTCGTGAAATGCTGGGCGATGTGGTCGTAGATCGAGGGGCGGTCCCCCCACGGGGGCTGGATCTTTTCGAGGCACCAGTCCGTCCCGCTTCTTTTGGTCGTGGGGATGGAATTCTTCATACCAACCACCAAGACCCGACCGAGACCCGGTGCGGATGATGCCTTCGGAGCTGCCAAGTTTCGTGGCAGTCCGATGATCGAGTGGAGGCCATGGGGAGGGTGGGAGTGCGGGAAGAGGAGAGACTTCCGCGGAACCGGGGGAGGGGGACGCAAGCCATGATGAGACGAGTCATGAGACCTGATCCGGGTTCACGCGCCCCATTCGCGGGTGCACGGTCACGATCGAAGGAGTCGAGGCTCTCCCAGATATGGGACATCGGAAGAGCCTGCTGGACCCGCTCGTGGATCATCGTGGTAGTCCGAGGATAGCCTTGCTGGGTGCTCCCTCAATAGGAAATCTAGAAATTCTGGATGTGGTTCATCGTCGGGGGGGAGCGAGATCCGTCCGAGGGTCCGGTCCGAGACTACAACGCTTCATGAGGAGGCGTGGGGCGTTGAGAACGGTGGGGGTGGGATTCGAACCCACGGTGGCTTTGACACCACGCCGGTTTTCAAGACCGGAGCATTCGACCACTCTGCCACCCCACCCAAATGCTGCTTTTTTGAAGACGCTGCTCCTGAAGACGCTGCTCCTGAAGACGCTGCTCCTGAAGACGCTGCTCCAACTGCCGCCCGGGGAAGTGCGCCCCGGCGGCAGGAATAGGCTACCGGCTCTCCGGGGCGTCGTCACCCTCTTCGGGGGAGAGCGGAAGCCGCAGCTGGAGTCCGTCCTCGATGCGCGCGAGGCGCCGGTCCCTGACCCACTTGGCCCGATCGCGCAGGTCGGCCACTTGGTCCACTTCATCGACGATCTCGATCCCGAGGATCGTTTCGAAGATGTCTTCGACCGTCACCAGCCCGCACGTGCCGCCATGCTCGTCCGCGACCATCACCAGCGAATCCTTGCCGTTGACGAGTTCATTGAGAGCTTTTCTCAGTGAACCTATCTCGGGGAGATACTTCACCTCGCGGCTGTACTCGGACAGAGGTGCGTTGCGGGTGCACCCCTCGGTGACCGCGCGCAGAACGTCGCGTTGGAAGATGTAGCCGATCACATTGTCGCGATTGTCCTCGTACAGCGGGATCCGCGTGTGGCTCTTCCCCTGGGGATCGCTGAGGAACTCCTCGATGGTCGTCTCCGCGGGCAACATGTAGGTGACGGTGCGCGGGGTCATCACGTCGCCGAGTTGGATTTCATCGAGGCGCAGAATGTTCAAGTACAGCGCCTTTTCGTGTCGACGCAGTTCACCCGTGGTTGCGGCCATGTCGATGATCGCCTCCAGCTCGCCGCGGGAGATTCCGCTCGCTTCTCCTCGAGTCAGCAACCCGGTCAGCGCGCGGGTGAAGAACAAGACGGGCGCCATCGTCACCGTCATCGTCTTCAACGAGTAGCCGACGAATCCGGCGAGGGAGCGGGCGTACGTCGCGCCGAGGGTCTTCGGGATGATCTCTGACAGAGTGAGGATGAGGAACGTGAGCACCCCGGAGAAGACTCCGACCCAGAAGTCATCCGTGATCTTGTGTGCTTGCGCGCCGGCGAGAGTGGCGCCGAGAGTGTTCGAGATCGTGTTCAAAGTGAGGATCGCACTGATCGCGTCGTCGATGCGGCTCGACTTCAATTCATAGAGCCAGCGCACTCCGCGTCCCGACTCTTTGCGTTCGGAGAGGCTCGCGAGTGAGACCGACAACAGTGTGGCCTCGAGCAGGGAGCAGAGAAAACTGATCCCCAGGGTCGCGGACACGTAGAGGACGAGCAGGCTGATCTGCCCCGGATCGACATCTTCCGCCAGGATTCCCCCCTGCGCGAGGAAGGTCCCTCCCGGCATGATGATTCCGAGTCCGAGGATGCCGAGCTCGAGAGAGGGGGTGAGTAGCGAGCCTAGGATCAAGTGCGAGCACTCCGCCTGCATGAGCTGCTGGGCCTAGCTGCTGGGCCTAGCTGCTGGGCCTGGGTGATGGACAAGTCGGCTGCCCGATCTCTTCGTCCGTTCGACCGTTCGAAGGCTGCCGGGAACAAGTCCGGGGGCGCTGAGCCGGGGCCGATGAGCCGTTCGGACCGCGACGAGCTTAGCGGATCTGCTCTCGAACGGAAGGCAGCTCCCGAACGGAAGAGAGCTCCCGAACGGAAGACACGCCCCGAATGAGAGACGGGGCGCGGAGTCTGCTCCACGCCCCGTCTTCAGATGGATGCTCTTGGATCGCTACTGGCCCGCTCAGTCCGCCTTCGCGGTTTCGGCGCCCACCTCGGTGACCGCGCCGGGAATCTTCGCGAGGTACTCTTTCGAGAGCTTCCCCTCGACCTCGATCTTGAACACAAAGCCGTTGATCAACCCCCTCCAGGCGAGGCCGACCTGACCCGGTCCGACATTCTTGGCGAACTTGTCCTCCCCCTGGCTGGAGGCGATCACGGTGCCGTTGCGCAGTGCACTCACGACGCCATCGCGCATTCGCACGCCAAATGTCCGGCGGTCTTCCGCCGAACTTCGGCTCAGGGGAGCCGCGGGGATGGGGCGGCCCCGGACAGTGAGGTTCCGGGTGAGCTGGATACACTGGTCGCCATACTGGCTTCCGACGACTTTCTTGCCCCTGTCCCAAGTGTAGATCGCGGCGAGAACATCCTTCTTCCCCGAGGCGGACATCGAAAGGTAGTCCACGGCGAGATCGACGTCTCCGTCCCAGGTCG
>CALEHF010000295.1 GCA_937876125.1 uncultured bacterium | reverse complement strand
CGTCGCTCCGGCGGCGATCCTCCCGCCGATCCCACCGCCATGCTCGAGCGGGTCGGCCTCGCCTCGCGCATCACCCATCGTCCCGCCCAACTTTCAGGTGGGGAACGGCAACGGGTCGCGATCGCCCGCGCGCTCGTCAAACGCCCTCCGCTCCTCCTTTGCGATGAGCCGACCGGCAACCTCGACAGTCGCACCGGTTGCGAGATCCTCGATCTCCTCGAGTCTCTGCGCCGTGAAGACGGAGTGACGTTGCTCCTCGTGACCCACTCCGATGCTGTCGCCGGGCGCGCGGATCGAGTGCTGACGATGCGCGATGGCCGGTGGGCCGATTGAGCGCGCCCCGCCGCATACCGCGATCGCTACTCCTTCTGCCGATCCTGCTCGCTCTCTGGTTCGTCGGCCAAGAACGCGGCCCCGTTGTCGTGGTCTACACTTCCCTCGACCCGGTTTTCAGCCGCACGGTGCTCGGCGAATTCGAAAGGGAGACCGGCATTCGCGTGCGCGCGGTGTTCGACACGGAAGCGACGAAGACCACAGGACTCATCGAGCGGTTGCGTCGCGAGCGGGCCCGACCGACGTGCGATGTGTTGTGGAGCAACGAACCGCTGCGAACGATTCGACTCGCCCACGCGGGCCATTTTGCACCGTACGTCTCTGCCTCTGCTCTGGGGATTCCGCTCGAGTTTCGCGACCCCGCCGGGCTCTGGACCGGGTTCGCGGCCCGCGCGCGGGTCGTCGCGTTCGATCCCCAGCGGCTTCCGGCTGAGCAAGTACCGAAGACTCTCGACGGACTTCTCGACCCGCAGTTTCGCGGGGAGGTTGCCGTTGCCGATCCGCGCTTCGGGACGACCGGCAGCCACTTCGGGGCGCTCCTCGCGCAGTGGGGAGAGGGCCGGTACCGTACATTCCTCGAGTCCCTGGTCGCGAACGACGTTCAGGTCGTCGCGGGGAACTCGACCAGCCGCGATCGAGTGCTGTCGGGGGAGGCGCTGCTCGGGCTGACCGACACAGACGATGTCGAGGTGGCGCGGCGCGCGGGCGACTCGATCGCCGAGGGTTTTTTCTCCTCGGATGGAACGCTGGTCCTGCCGAACACGGTGTCGCTCATCGCCGGTGCTCCCCACCCCGAGGCGGGTCGAGCACTCATCGATTTTCTACTCGACCCCGCGCGCGAAGAACTCCTCGCGGCATCGCCGTCGCGGCAGATTCCATTGCGACCGTCGGTGATCGTTCCTCCGGGCGGTCTTCGTCTCGATGATGTTGCACGCCAGGCGGTGTCCCTCGAGGACGCGGCCGAGGCGTTACCACGGGCGCTCGAGATCGCTCGGGAGGTGTTCGGGTTGTAGAGGGAGCCTATGGATCGGCTCCTACAACCCGAGGACTGCTGGCACGCCTGGAAGGGAGCGCGATGCGAACCGGCGACCTCGGCGCGCGACTCCTCTTGGGACTCGTCGTAGGGATGTTCCTGGTTCCCGCGCTGGTCTGGCTTGCCCATCCCGATCCAGGGCAACATTCGACCGGCCTCGCGAGTGCGCCAGCAATCCTTGGGCGCTCGCTCCTCATCGCGGGGAGCGGTGCGCTGCTCGCCATGGTTTCGGGGGGACTCTTCGCGGTGGCGATCACCGCGTATCGGATCCCCGGTGCTCGCTGGTGGCTGCCATTGTGGCTTGCACCGCTGCTGCTTCCCGCCGTCGTGGTGACAACTGGAGTGCAGTCGTGGCTCGCGGGGGGGCCGCTGGTCGCGTTGGTGCGCGGGGTTCTCGGTGCGATCGTGCTCTCCGCCATTCAGATGGCGCCGCTGGTCCTCTGGGGAGTCACGCGTTCGCTCTCCTGTCTGCCCGCCGCTGAGCTGGATTCAATGCGAGCGAGTTTGCCCCCGCGCCAGGTGGCACGGCTCCTCGCGCGACGCGCGTGGCCGATCGCTCTGCGCCTCGGCGCGCTCGCGTTTCTTCTTCTACTCCCGCGACTCGAGGTCCCCGCGTACACCGGCGTCGAGACCATCGGTCGGCGGGCGCTTGCCGCGTTCACGGCGGATGGGAGCGACCTCGAAGGTTGGATCTGGTGCGGGCTCTGCCTGCTGATCGCGCTGCCTCTGCTTCCCTTCGCGCTCTCTCCTCTCGCGACTGGAGGTGGGGCGGCGGTGCTCCTCCGCCGCGATCGACTCGCTCCCCGTTCGGGCCTCGTGACCGCGCTCGGGCTTCTCGCGGCAGCGTTCCCGATCGTGTTGGCGGTCGGGCTGGTTCGGGACGCGGGTCAGGAGGGATTCGGTGGTGGAGGTGAATCAGCGCGCTGGATTTCGGCGCTCGCTCGGGACGTCGTGCGGGTGGTCCCCCTGGCGTTCGGACTCACGGTCATCGGCTGGCGTCTCGCGCTCGGAGTGGGACGTGTGGGGGCAGCGCTGGTTTGCCTGCCACTCTTTCTCCCCGGTTGCTTGCCGGCGCTCGTCTGGTTGGAGGGAGCGCTCCCGTTCCTTCCGCCAGAGGTCGCGGGGTCGATCATCCCCCTCGATGCCGCACAAGGGCTCCGATTCGTAGGGATCGCGCTGTGGTTCGGAGCGATGGCACACCGCTCGATTCCGATAGCCGAGCGCGATGCGGCGCGACTCCTCCCTCCCCGCGTCGCGCGGTGGCGGGTGCTGTTCCCCCGCGCCCTTGGAGGCCTCGCGGTGGGCACGGTGCTCCTGGTCGCACTCTTGCTCGGTGAGGTGGAGAGCGCATCCCAAGTGGTGCCGCCAGGAAGGCTGCTCCCCGCGGTCGAACTGCATCAACTGCTCCACTACCGCTATGACGTCCAGGCCGCGCGACTGTCGTTGGCCTTGATCGCGGTGATCGGAACGCTCGTCCTTGTGGTTGGTGGCGTGGGCGCCCAGAAAGAGGAACGGCCATGAAGGATTCCTTGGTGCTCGACGCACTCGAAATTTCGCGCGGCGCGTTCACGGATGGGCCACACTCCCTGGAGATCGCGGCGGGGGAACTCGTGTCGCTGGTCGGCCCGAACGGTTGCGGCAAGAGCACCCTGATCGAGACGGTCGCCGGTCTGCACCCCGCGCGAGGAGGGCTCGTCCGTTTCGGCGAACAGATTTGGAGCCAAGGGCAAAGGACGATCGTCCCACCCCACCAACGGGGGATCGGTTTGCTGCTCCAGGGTCTTGGCCTCTGGCCACACTGCACGGTGCGCAGACAGGTGACCCTGGTGGCAGGGGGAGAGTCGGAGTCTTGGCTTCGCCTTGCGACCGAACTCCAGATCGACGCAAAGCTCGACGTGCCTCCCGATCGGCTCTCCGGAGGCGAGGCCCAGCGCGCCGCACTGCTTCGGGCGCTGGCTGCAGATCCTCCGGTCCTACTCCTCGACGAACCGACCAGTGCGCAGTTCGAGGCTTCCGCCGAGGTCGTGCGGGAGGTGATCGAGGCGGAGGTCGCACGCGGGAAGCGAGCGATGATCGCGACGCATCAGGCGTGGCCGGGGGCGCGGCGATACGAGTGGTGAGCTGACTACGCTTTTTCCAGGACTACTCCGCGGCGTCCTCGCGGATCCGCCAATCGATCGCTTCCTCGAGTGTGATGTCCTCGAACCGACCATCGATCATCACCTTTTGCACCTCGGCCCGGCGCGCGAGGCTCGGGTCGTGGGTCACGAAGAGGAAGGTCGTGCGGTAGCGCTCGTTCAGATCGAGGAAGAGCTTGTGCATCGTATCGCTTGTTCGCGCATCCAGGTTGCCGGTCGGCTCATCACAAAGAAGCAGTCGCGGTTGGTTCATCAGAGCGCGCGCGATCGCGACTCTTTGACGTTCCCCACCGGAGAGGGTTCCCGGGCTTTGCGTCTCACGACCTGCGAGGCCCACGCGGTCGAGTAGGCCACGTGCGCGGTCGGTGATCTCCGCCTTTTCGCGGCGGAAGTGCGCACTCGAGCGGCGGATCATCGCCGGCAAGATGATGTTGTCGATCACCGAGACGTCTGGGAGCAGGTGGTAGAACTGAAAGACGAACCCGATGTGATTGTTGCGCAGCTCGGCGCGGCGCTGCTCGTTCAATCCCGATGCTTCGACCGGCCCGTCCTCGAGGTGGTAGATCACGGTTCCGCTCGAAGCGGTGTCGAGGAGGCCGATGATGTTGAGAAGCGTGCTCTTCCCGACCCCCGACATTCCCATCACCGAGACCATCTCCCCCTCGCGCACGACGAGATCGATCCCTCTGAGGACCTCGAGTTTGCTGTCTGCGAGCTGGTAGTGGCGCGAGATTCCGCGCGCCTCGAGAACGATCGGGCGCGGGTCTTCTGGCAAATCGTCGGGCGTGGCCGGCCTGAATTCAGCTGCCTGCAAATCACTCATGGTGCAACGCCTTGATCGGATCTTGACGCGCAGCCCAGAGGGCGGGAATCAGGCTACCGAGGAAGCCGAACACCACCGCCGGAATCAGCACGACCCCCCAATCGCTCACGCGCATTTTGGTCGGGATTTTTGCGAGGTAGTAAACGTCGGGAGGGAACAGCCGGAGGCCGGTCGCTCGATAGATCGCGTCGTGGAGCGGATTGATATTGTGGACGAGAATCACCCCTGCGATCGATCCGAGGACAATGCCGAGCATCGTCAATGCCATTCCCTGCCGCAGAAAGAGCGAGATCACGCCGCCTCGAGTTGCGCCGAGCGAGCGGAGAACTCCGAGGTCGCGGGTCTTCTCGATGACCATCAGGGTGAGGATCAAGAAGATCATCACCCCGGCAAAGAGGACGATGAGCATCATCATCACCGAGATGATTCGTTTCTCGATGTCGACCGCGCGCAACAGGTTACGCCGCTGATCCTCCCAAGTGCGCACGACGACCTCGGGGTGAGCGAGATACGGGATCACTTCTTCGCGAATCGTCTCTCGCACTTTATCGACGTTGCGGTAGTCGTCGAGTCGGACCGAGACACCGCTCACCCGATCGTCGAGCTCTTCCTCATCGAAGAGATCGAAGAACGACACCGCCGCCTGCAGTGGAATGAACATCCACCCTTGGTCCTGTTCGAACACGCCGGTTTGGAACGAGCCGACGACGATGAAGGACTGGACCCTCGCTTCGAGGGTGCGCGGCGAGAAGGATTGCAGCTCGATCTGGTCGCCGATGCGCGTGTTTCGCCTCAGCGCCTCGATGCCCACCACGATCGGTTGTGGAAGGACGCGGAATCCTTCTTCGCGTTCCTCTCCGAAGACACTGTTCAGCTGGTCTTTATGAGCCCGCCGCTCCCTCGAAAAGATCGATGTGATCTCCTCGGTCGTCAGCGGATCGCGCTCGTCGGGCAGCGCTGCCGTGTCGTCTTTGAGGAGCATCTCGATCTCAGAATCGCGGAGCAGATAGTGCGCAAAGTCTCCGACTTCGGCCTCTGCCAGAATATCGACCCCGCGGACTTCGCACGGCGTGATGGAGTTGGCGCGGTACATCGCCACACCCTCGACGTAGGGGGCGGCGGCGACCACATGTTCGAGCTCGAGGAGGCGTTCGACAAGTTCCCCAGAACCGATGAGGCTGGTCGAAAAGCGGCTGAACACGGTGATGTGAGAGAGGCTCCCGCGAATCCGCCCCCGCATCTCCTCCTTGAACCCCTCCATGACGGCGAGGACGGAAATTAGCGAGAAGACCCCGAACGCGACCGCGAGAACGGCGGCATAGGGGATGAGGCGGCGGAAGATGTACCGCTTCATCAAAAAACCGTGGTACTGCACTCTGGCTCGTCCGTTCTGCGCGTATCGCGATTCTGAGAGCGGTGACTGGCTCTCGGGCGCTGGGGCTCGGGCCGTGCGGTCTACGGTACCTCCCCCGAGAGCGCAAGCCCTCGATTGGGGGGAAAGCGGTCAGGGCACCCCGTTTCCGCCACTCCGGGCCGTTCAAACCGGGATCCCTTCAGTGGATTTGGTGTCTTCACCCCTGAACGGTGAGTACAATGCCTACTACGAATAGACCTGACTCTCATCCACCTTTGAAAGCCGCCCGTTCGTGTGGCTGCCACTGCCGTTCTGACGGCGACGGCGACGGAAATGGAGAGAGTTTTTTTCGTCGGGATACCAAAGATCCTTCCGCGCGTATCCCATGGCGCGTTCCTCACGTGTACTCGCGTCCGATCTCCTCGCCGGCGGTTTCCCGGTGAAACCTCGTACGGCGGGACCGTCAAAGTTCTAGCCCCAATGGGGATCAAGAACGGTCGGAATGGAGATGGGTCGCCGGTTCGTTTTTCGATTGCGTGAGGTCGCCCCATCGAGCCCATTCGATTACTTCGCGTATGCGGCTCGATGGGCGGTTCAGCTCTCCGGTGATCGTCTTCCTTCGTTCTCGATCCAGCGCTCCCCGAGCGCACCGATCGAAGGACAGGCGCAGCCGGACCGACTTCGAAAGGTGATCTCCATGCAGATCCGTGAAATCCCCGTCGACGGCTACGAGACCGTGGTCATCGCTCAAGACCCTGACTCTGGACTCCACGCGATCATCGCGGTCCATGACACCACGCTCGGCCCCGCCCTGGGCGGTTTGCGGATGTGGAACTACTCGAGTGAAGAAGAGGCGCTGCGCGATGTGCTGCGGCTCTCGAAAGGGATGACCTATAAGTCGGCGTGCGCCGACACTGGCCTCGGCGGAGGCAAAGCGGTCATCATCGGCGATCAGAAGACCGACAAATCAGAGCCGCTCTTCCGCGCGATGGGTCGCTTCGTCGAGTCCCTCGGCGGCAAGTACATCACCGCGGAAGACGTCGGAGTCGGCATCCGCGAGCTCGAGTGGCTGCGCCAAGAGACGACCCATGTCACCGGTCTTTCGCGGAAGTCCGGTTCGAGTGGAAACCCTTCGCCGTTCACGGCGCGCGGCGTGATGCGAGGCTTGCGCGCGTGCGCCGAGGAAGCGTTCGGAACGAGTCGTCTCGACAACTTCCACTATGCGGTGCAGGGGCTCGGCCATGTCGGCGGCGACGTGGTCTTGGGGCTCTCGATGCTCGGAGCGTGGATTTCGGTCACCGATCTCAACGAAGAGCGTTTGGAGCATTTTGAGTCTCTTCCAGGGGTCAATGTCGTCGGCATGGACGAGATCTACGACGTCGACTGTGACTTCTTCGTCCCGTCGGCGCTCGGGGGCATCCTGAACGACGAGACGATTCCGCGGCTCAAGGCCAAGGTCGTCGCAGGTTGCGCGAACAATCAGTTGGGCGAGGCCCGCCACGGTGAAATGCTCGCCGAGCGCGGAATCCTCTACGCCCCCGACTATGTGATCAACGCGGGCGGAATCATCAACGTGGCGATCGAGGTCGGCCCCGGCGGCTACAACGAGCGCCGCGCGGTCGAGAAGATCGAGAACATCTACCGCGCGCTCAAAGAGATCTTCGCGACCGCGCGTCGCGAGGGGATCACGCCCGAAGAAGCGGCGAACCAAGTCGCTGAGGCTCGTCTCTCCGAGGCGAAAGCCAAGAATGGGGCGGTGCCGGACACGGCCCCATCCCAGTGATCGAGCCGATCGCACCCGCGGGGGAATCCCTTCCTCCGCGGGCGCGATTGCGACGCAAGCGGGAGTTCCAGCACGTCTTCAAAGGCGGATGGCGCTCTGGCACCTCCCAACTCCGGCTCGTGATTCGTGAGAACGAGGTCGGCTACAGTCGACTCGGTTTGGCGGTCGGCCGTCGGGTTGGGAACGCGGTGGTGCGGAACCTCCTGAAGAGGCGTTTGCGTGAGATCTTCCGCAAGCACCGAGATCTCTTTCCCCAGAACCTCGACGTTGTGGTGGTCCCCCAGGCGAAGGCGGACGAACTCTCCTTCGAGGCCCTCGGTGAGCAGTTCCTCTCACTGGTCCGGGGCTGGAAGCCGCGAAAGAAGCGGATATGAACGCGAGGCCTCGGCCCCAGACTGCTGACGGAGAGTCCGAGGGAGAACGTGGGCCCACCCGAGCAGAGCAGGGCGGAAATCAGAACCCACCGCGCCGCCCCAGGCGCTGGCGTCGCTCCGCTGGGATCCCGCCGAAGGCCCCGTCGGTCGCGGTTCGCCCATTCCTCTTCATTCTGATCGGCTACAAGCGCTGCATCTCGCCACTCTTGCCGCCCCTCTGTCGCTTCTATCCAACCTGCTCCCAGTACTCCGCCGAGGCGTACCGGGCGCGGGGGGTGTGGGTCGGCTCCTGGCTGACCGCGTTCCGGATCTTGCGCTGCAATCCGTTCTCGCGGGGAGGGTTCGACCCTGTGCCGCCGCGACGCAGCCGTTCCTCGCCTCCCCCACCGAAGTAGCAGTCCCGTGGGACTCGGAAGCCGCGCTCCTCAGCCAAAATCCCGCAGCCACGCCCACGGTGGCACCATTCGGCTCTCGTCGGCCCCATTCGCGACCGATTTGGACAGATCCTCGAAAACGGCTTGCCTTACGTTTTACAAAACATAAAGTACAAAGGTCCGCCGCAGGACGCTAAGGATGAGAGCGGAGCTTGAGCCGAACAGCGATCGGGGAGGCGATGGCCGAAGGAGCGGAGCGGGGGGGGGAAGCTGAGCGAATGCACGGCTTCGAGGTCCCCAAGATCCGCAAACTGTTCAAGATCGGCGAGGTGATGGCCTACACCAAAATCTCGCGTCAGACCCTCCACAACTACACCATGCTCGGTCTCATCACCGAGGAAGAGCGTACAGAGTCGGGGCATAGGCTCTATGGCGAAGAGGTGTTCGAGCGGCTCGCTCGGATCCAAGCTCTCAAGGTTGATCACAGCCTGAAGGAAGTTCGCGAGATCCTGGAGGCGGAGAAGTAGCCGCCCTCACTCATCCCGGGATGCCGGACCCTAGCGGCCCGCTTTCAGAAGGGCACGGGGACAGCTCCGAAGGGGACAGCTCCGAAGGG
>CALEHF010000294.1 GCA_937876125.1 uncultured bacterium | reverse complement strand
CTTCGGTCTGCGTCGTCTCGACTCGCAGGCGCGAACACGCGCTCTCGACTTCGCTGAGTTCCTCTTCCAATGGGCCGCGCTCCGCTTCGAGCACTCGGACAGACGCCTCGAGTTTCGCACGCTGCCCCTGGACATCTTCCAGCTCAGCTACCTTGCCGACCAGCTCGACGGCAAGTTCAACGTCTTGCGCATCGAGCTCGGCAAGCTCGGCGCCGACGACATCGCGCCGCTCGGCGATCCGCTCCCGTTCTTCCTCGTTCTCGCGCAAGACTCGCTCTGCGTGTTCGACGTCGAGCTCGTGACGTTGCGCACTCTCTTGGCGTCGACGGATCTCGACCCAGCGCGCCTGAATCGTCTCCTCGAGAGTGTTGCCGTGCTCGCGAGCGCGATCGAGTTCATCACCCAGGCTTTCGATGCGACCCTCGAGGCCGCGAATCTCGATCCGGCGCGAAACGAGCCCGCGCCCCTCGCGCGCGGGCAGATGGACCGCTCCCCACGACTCGATCACCGTGCCGTTCTTGAGAACGCAGCGACGACAATCGGGAACCGTTCTCGCAGCGAACTCGGCGATCTCCAGGCTGCTGCAGAGAAGCACTCCTTCGAGCAGAGCTCCGATCGACGCGCTGTGTCGCGGCTCGAGACCGACGTGCTCAGAGAGCCATGAACATCCTTCGGGAAGGGATCCAACGATCGACGGAAGTGTGGTGAGCCCTTCGACCTGGACGATCGTGACCTCACGGCCATCCACCTCGCGCGCGATGGCGCGCAGCCGGTCGTCGACCGGGAGCTCGCCGGAGAGGACTACGGTTTCCCCGTCAACGCCGAGCGCAGCATCGACCGCGCGGGCCAGCTCCGGTTCGACCTCGAGACCGGAAGCCAACAAGCCGATTACGTCGCGTCCGAGCGGCGTCTTCGATGTGAGCAGGCGGCGAGCACCCTCGCCGATGCCTTCGCGACGCTCCTCGAGATCGCGGAGGAACCGCAGACGAGCCTGCGCCTCCTCAAACTCTCCGCGCAGGGTCGCGAGCTCTCGACGGTTGTCGTCGAGCAAGCCGGTACGCGAGGCGATCTCGTCTTCGAGGATCGTCGCCTCGGCGCGAGCGATGCGCGCCGAATCGACCGCGACCTCCCGCTCTCCGCGCACCTTGACCCCGACCGACGTGAGGGTTGTCAAGTGGTCCGCAAACTCCTTAGCTTCGATCTCCCGGCGAGTCCGCATCGATTCGATGCTTCGGCGCTCCGATTCCAGAGCCGTGCGATCGTTCGAGAGCTGAGTCTCGCGGTAGACGCGCGAGAGCGCATCTTCCTTCGCAGTGTGCACCTCTTCCTCGAGAGAGCGCCGACGGGTTTCGAGCTCACGGTGCCGTCCTTCCGCCGTCCGCGACTCCTCGCGACTCGTACGCAAAGAGGCGATCGCCTCGCGGACCTGTGCGCGAATTCGCTCGCGCTGTTCGGAGTAGTTCTCTTCGCTCAGCCGGAGTTCCGTCTCCTGCTCGCCCCGACGGCGACCCGCGTCCCCGATCTCGCGACGGCGCTCGGCGAACCCTTCGAGGCGTTGACCGATCCCCTCGAGCTCGACGCGCAACTCCATCTCGTGACCGCGTAATCCGGTGAGCGCGTTGCCAGCATCCTCGGCTGCTGCCCGGACTTCCTCGCGACGCTTCTCTGTGCCATCGTCGAGCTTTGCGAGGAGGGAGCGCTGCACCTGGGTACAGAAGAGGTCGAAGGTGAGACGCTCGCGCTCTTCGCGCAAGGCTCCGATCTCCTCGCTCGAGAGGACCGCGCGCACCCGGGTGAGTCGATCGCGATCCTCGACGAACCGTTGCGCTTTCGTCGCCTGAATCTTCAGACTCCGAATTCGGGTATCCGCTTCGCCCAGCCGGTCTTGGGAACGCTCGAGATCGCGCTGTGCACGCTCGAGGCGACGCAGCGCCTGATCCTTCTGCTTCTTGAAGCGCGAGACCCCCGCAGCCTCCTCGAAGATCTTCCGCCGCTCTTGGGGATTCGAGTTGAGGAACGCGTCGAGGTTCCCCTGCTCCATCACCGAGTATCCCTCGGTGCCGATCCCGGTATCGGCGAAGAGCGCGAGGAGATCCTTGAGCCGGCACTTCTGGCCGTTGATCAAGTACTCACTCTCGCCGGAACGGAACAGCCGCCGTGAAATCTCCACCTCGGCGAACTCGATCGGCAAGGTGCCATCTTCGTTGTCGAAGAGGAGCGAGACTTCGGCGCGAGAGAGGGGATCTCTTCGGCTGGT
The DNA here is from genome assembly GCA_937876125.1 of uncultured bacterium. Taxonomy (GTDB): domain Bacteria; phylum Planctomycetota; class UBA8108; order UBA1146; family UBA1146; genus JAFMMO01. The sequence goes on along the minus strand of CALEHF010000294.1, from coordinate 18,074 downwards.
CCCCTTGAAAATCACATCCATCATCTCGTTGCCGCGCAGCTCTTTCGCGGAGCGCTCGCCGAGCACCCAACGAAACGCGTCGACGACGTTCGACTTGCCACAACCGTTCGGGCCGACGATCGCCGTCGTACCGTTGTGGAAGTGAAATTCGACGGGGTCCGCGAAGGACTTGAACCCGGCGACCGTGAGCTTCTTCAGGTACATTCGGTCAAACTCCTTCGAGGTCTCCCGCGCAGTCGAACGAGGCGTGTCCTCGCGATGCGCAGCCAGTTCTCACGCGGACGGATCGGAGGTGAGCACGATTCGCAGACTAGAGGGGAGCGGAGTAGAGGCAGCGGAGTAGAGGCAGCGGAGTAGAGGCAGCGGTATCGGGAGTGCTGTGAAGGAAGGAGGAGCGGCAAAGTCCGCTCCAGGATCATCGAGATCTGTCCCCGCCGTGCCCGCGCTCGAGGTGGTCCTCCCACCGGATCGCTGCGGTCCCCGTCCCCCCCGTTTCCGAAGCGTGAGCCAGTCCTCAGCCGATCGGGTGCGTTTTCCCCGATCTTGGTCTCCACCTCATCGGACTCAAAGTCGCGAGGCGCTCTCCAGTCAAAAATGGCGTGCGCTCGATCCCAATCTGTTGCGGCGTGGGCCCATTATGCCCCGCGTCACCCCCCTGGGGAACGCCCTGTTCTCGGGAAGCCCCTTCTCGGGAAGTCCTGTTCTCGGGAAAGCAGTCACTTTGGCGGTCTGTTCGGAAGCTCAGGCTCATGGAGCTCCATCGGTGTCTTTCACGCCGCGGGGCTTCTCATCGTCTGATCCCCCGCCTGCCGAGTCCCCGCCTGCCGAGTCCCCGCCATCCGAGTCCCCGCCTGCCGAGTCCCCGCCATCCGAGTCCGTCACCAAGCGCGTAAACTCGGAAACGTCGGTGAACTCCTGGTAGACCGACGCGAATCTCACGTAGGCCACTGGATCGATGTTTTTCAACTCTTCGACCAGGATCGCGCCGATGACCCGGGCGTCCATCTCGGTCTCGCCGCGCTCTTGGAGCGTTTGCTCGATCCGCTCGACCGCCTCTTCGAGGCGTTCCTCCGACACAGGGCGCTTTTCGCACGCTTTCCTGAGCCCAGAGAGGATCTTGTCACGGTTGAACGGCTCGCGACTCCCGTCCTTCTTGATCACCAGGGGTCGATGCGCTTCGATCCGCTCGTAGGTCGTGAAGCGTCTCAGGCAATCTTGGCACGCGCGGCGACGACGGATCGAAAGTCCATCGCCCCCGGTCCGGGAATCGATAACACGGTCCTCGAGCGATCCACAGCTCGGGCACTTCATCGCGTTGGCTCCTCGGTCCCCCCCGCTCTCACTTCTCCTCGAACCCAAGCTCTAGTCTCGGGAAGAGCAATGCCGGGCTGGCAATCCCGGACTGAGCGATTCCGGACCAGCCGCAGACCACTACCCCTAGTATCCGAAGGTGCGAGACGGTACCACAGGCACCCTACAGCGACAACGCAGCGGGCTACTTCCCGACGCAAAACCGCGAGAAGATTCTCGTGAGGGTTTCTTCGGTCACGATCTCCCCGGTGATCTCTTCCAGACTTCCGTGGGCTCGCCGAAGGTCGACCACGACCAGCTCCGGCTCCGTGCGTCCCGCGGTTTTGAGATCGTCGGCCAAGGTCAGCAGAGTCGCGCGGCACTCTTCGATGCGACGTCGCTGGCGATCGTTGAAGTGGAGGCTGGATCCGCTCGGGACAAACGCACCACTTTGGCGGAGCAGCGCAATCCGATCGCGCACCGAGTCGAGACCCTCCCCCGTCAACGCGGAACATTGGAGAGCATCGGGCCATCGACGGGACCAATCCGCTCGAGCCGTGGGAGAAACCCGATCGATCTTCTGAAGCACCCGCGTCGATCGGCCGCGTAGGTCACTCGGCAGCTCCGCCCATTCGACAGCGAGCTCCGCGGACGGTCGCCCCGCATCGAACAGATACAAGATCGGATCCTCTTCGGCGACGGAGCGACGAGCGAGATCATCCGCGCGCGCTTCGATCGCAGAGTGTTGCCCCTTCAAGCCGGGGAGATCGAGTAACTCCACCGCTCCCAGGGGTGTCTCGAGCCGCCCTGAGACCGCATCGGTCGTGGTCCCCTCCCGGGCGGAAACCAGAGCCCGATCCTCCGCACAAAGCGCGTTGAGCAGGGATGACTTCCCCGCGTTGGTGCGACCCCAGAGGAGACACCGAGCATTCTCACCGACCCGGCCGCCGGCGTCGGGGCGCAAGAGCCACGTGAGGAGCTCGCTCTCGATTCCGGCGAGCGTCTCTCGAACGAGGTGGGGGGATGGAGGTTCGACCTCCTGATCGGCGAAGTCGAGCCCCGCCTCGAGGAGCGCGATCGTATCGTGAATCCGATCGGCGACTGCGCGCACAGCGTCCGCGAGAACCCCTTCGAGCGTGAGGCGGGCGGCACGCTCGGCGGTCGCGCTCTCGGCCGCGATCAGAGCCGCCACGGACTCAGCCCGAGTCAAATCGATGCGCCCGTTCTCGAAGGCGCGTCGGGTGAACTCTCCGGGACCGGCGGGCCCCACCCCGATCCCCTCGAGCGTCGCGAGGAGCGCCCGCGCCCAGATCGGTGCGCCGGGGAGGAGGATCTCGACCGACTCTTCGCCGGTGTACGAGTGCCCTTCCCGATATCGAACGACGATCGCGGGAAGGAGAGGTCGATCGCCGGGAAAGAGAGTGAGCGCCCCCCGCTCGATCGAAGGAGCCGCCCCCTTTTTCGTAGAGGCTGGTCCCGGAGGAACTGCGCCTCCACTAGAAGACCCGCCAGCGACGAAGATCTGCGCAAGGATCGCGTGGCAGCCAGGACCGGAGATCCGAACCAGCGCTGTTTCACTCTCCCCCACAACCGTCGCGAGCGCGGCGATGGGTTCTGGCCTGGCGCCGGTCATGACCGGCGCTTCACCTGCTGACCCGGCTTCGGCGGAGGCGGCAGAGCGGGACCGCCGGTGACCACCACATCAGGATTTTCCTCCTCGCGCTTCAACTCCGCCCGGATGATCTTCTGTTCGAGGATCCCCAGACTTGCAGAAGTGAGGAAGTAGAGCAGCAGTCCCGAGGCGAAGTTGTAGAAGATGAATCCGAACGCGACCATCATGTACGACATCATCTTCTGCTGCTTCTGCATTTGTGGATCGTCGGACTTCGGCATCATTTTCTGGTTCACCAAGGTCACGATCACGTAGAGGATCGGAAGCAGGTTGAACCAGTCGCCGAGGAACGGGAGCGAGAACGGTAAGTGCGAAAGATGATCGGGCGCGGTCAGGTCGGGAATGTAGAGGAACGACGCCTGGCGTAACTCGATCGCGAGCCGGAATGTACTGATCAGGCCAATCCAGATCGGCAGCTGCAAGAACAGCATCAGGCACCCGCCCGCCATCTGCGCAGGGTTCACCCCGTGCTCGCGGAACAGTTTTTGGATCTCTTGGTTCGCCTTCAGCGGGTCCGCTTTGTGTTTCTCACGGAGCGCTTTCATCTCCGGCTGAATCTTCGCCATCTTCTTCTGTTGGCGCTGCATCGACCGTTGGTTCTTCTTGTTCATCGGGTGCAACGTCGCCTTCACGACCACCGTCAGAAGTACGATCGCAATCCCCCAGGAACCCACCAAGGATTCGAACATTCGCAGAAGGAACAAGAAGAGCCGAACCAGAAGGCCAAGCATCCCGTAGTCGATCAGCTCGGGGTAGCCGAATTCCTCGTACGCAGCGAGGATTTCGGGGTCTTTCGGACCGAAGAACACGCGAAAACGATCGGTCTTTCCGGCGGCGACGGGCTGCTGGAACCCGACTCGGTACGGGAACTCCTGCCGCCCCGCCTTGTGCCAGCCGCGGTACTCGCCGGAGCGACTGCGATCAGGGTCGCCGATCTCGACCATCTTGGGATCGCTCCCCGAGCCGATTTCGATCGGTCGAATCACGCAGGCGAAGTAGTTACTTTCGAGCCCTGCCCAAACGAAGGGGCGCATGTCGAGCCGCGTCTGTTGGGGGATGTCGCCGACCTTCTCGTGCTCGGTCCCTCCGAAGCCCCCTTGGGGGCTCCGCAGCCCCGCGACGCGAGCGTTCGGGCGGGTCGCGTTCGTCTCGAAGCGAATCCGCTCCGGGCCGAGGAACCGATACGGCACATCGATCGCTGCGGGGAAATCCCCTTCGAACGTCACCGCGACCTCGAGCTCGTAGCCATCAGAAGGGAGACTGAATTCTTTGCGCACCGATCGGCCTTCAGGAAGCGAATAACGGAACGCAATACTCTCCCCCTCCGACTCGGAGACCACTTCCCAGTGGGAGCTTTCCGTCGGAGCCGACACATCGTTTCCTGGGAGTTCGAGGAGGAGCGCGAGACCGGACTGCAGCTCTTTCGAAATCAGAGCGAGAGGCTTTTCTCCGTCCATCTCCTTGTAGCCAGGGAGCTCCACGCGCTCGACCGCAGCGCCAAGAGACGTCACATCGATCGAGAGGAGCGGGTTCGAAAGCCGTACCGTGCGCGCCTCGAACCGCGGAGTCGTCTGACCGTCTTCAGCGATGCTGCTAGCGTCAGAACCCCCGCCGACCGTGGGAGCCCCACCGTTGCCGATCTGCCCATCCTGGTTCTGAGTACCCGCTGGAACCGAACCGCCCCCGGTGGTCGACGATGGGTTTCCAGCGCCGGACCCCTGCTCGCCCACACCCGGATTGCCGGAGCCCGGATCGACCGCGCCCGGGGGCGCCTTGACCGGCGGTGGCATCACGAAGTTGTAGTACAGGGGAATGATGACGGCGCAGATGAGGATGAAGACGACGAACCGCTTCTCCATCGAATGAGGGCCTTTCAAGGTGCGCAGCGAGGGCCTCGGTTGTCGGGGGCCCCGGCGGAAGATTTCAAGTCGTGGGGATTTCGGAAGTCGCCCCTCTAGAGCCCCCGGAACTGACTTCCCAAGGGGTAGAGCGCCCGAGCCTCTTTTTTAGCGTCCCTCGATCAACCGGAGCGCCAGTTCTTCGGGGAGCGGGGTTTCCCGGAAGCGACGAATCGCCTCCTCGATGTCGTACTTCACTCGATGAAACTCGACGGTCTCGCCATCAAAAATCACGTAGGAGGCACGAGGGTCGCCATCGCGAGGCTGCCCCACAGATCCGACGTTGATGAGGACCTTCTTCTCGCCCACCTGGTACCGGTTCCCAATTTGACTCGGATGCAGGAACTCGCAATCGACAGTGAACACACCCGCGGTGTGAGTGTGACCCGCGAAGCTCGTCATTTGATCTTGGGCAGCGAAGATGTCAGCAAGTTTCTCTGGGTTGCGAATATCAGAGACGAACACGTACTCGCGGGTCGGATCGCGCGGCGAACCGTGGACGTAGAGCACTCCCTCCTCGACATGCGAGGATTCCATGGCCCCGACCAGGTTCCACAGCTCACTATTCTCCTCGCGTGGATGCTCAGGAAGACTGAGCTGCTCCTTCGTCCATTCAACCGCGGACTTCGCGCGTGCGTTGAACCCGATCGGCTCGAAGAGCACCGCTTCTTCGTGATTCCCCAGGAGGTTGAGGTCAAACGCACGGCAGTGCTCGAGGCACTCTCGAGGTTGCGGCCCGTACCCGATCACATCGCCAAGGCAGTAGATCGAGTCCACACCCTGCTCGCGGATGTCCGCAAGCGTCGCTTCGAGGGCGACAAGGTTCGCGTGGATGTCGGAGATGATGGCTCTTCTCAACGACAATCCTTCCATCCGTTGCTCCGCGGGGCCGACGCGGGTCACTAGGGTAAGCTCGCGTCAACGCGCGACACCAAAGAGAAACGACCCCCGCCAGGGGGGCCGATCGGTGAGGAGATCGTATCGAGTCCCCCGATCGAATCCAGCGATCGCGGGGGACTCCTGGCCGAGAATCGAGGATCTCCCCCCCCCTGGGGGGGGCGACTCTCCCTTATTCCGCCCCGGGACCCTTTGAAGAGCGCTCTCCACCTCACTCGACACACCGCGCATCACCCCGAGAAACGCACTCCTCCCGCAGCGATGCCCAGGCGCCATCCCCGATCACCACGTGGTCGAGAAGCTCGATTCCGAGCGTTTCTCCGCTCAGGCGAAGCCGCTCGGTCACCGCCCAATCCTCGGTGCTCGGGGTCGGATCACCGCTCGGGTGGTTGTGCGCGACCACGAGCCCGGCGGCCGCGTGCCGGATCGCCGACCGGAAGACCTCTCGCGGGTGCACGAGACTCGCGGCCAGCGACCCACAAGAAATCACCTCTTCTCCGATCAGCCGATGGCGGACATCCAGGAACGCGGCGACGAAAAACTCGCGCCGCTCGTCCCGAAACCGCGGGGCGAAGTGCTCGTAGATCTGCTTGGCTCCGAGGAACGCATCGCCGCGTCGCCACGGGCGACCCACGACCCGACGCCCCACTTCCGCGGCGGCGAGGAGGCGCGCGGCCTTCGCCTCGCCGATCCCCAAGATCGCGGCGAGCTCGAAGGGGTGCGCCCCCGCGAGACCGCGCAAGCCACCGAGGCGCTCGATCAAATCGATCGCGAGGGCTGACGCTGAGCGCCCCTGAGTGCCGGTGCCGAGCAGAACAGCGATCAGATCGACGTCGGAGAGGGTCGAGACCCCCCCCGCCCACAACCGATCGCGCGGTCCCGAGGACACTGCATGATCGGTGGCAGCGATCAATCCAAACGGTTCGTCGCCCGGGGGTGGCTCGCGATCAAACGGATCGGAGACATTACCATCGACGAGAGGGTCGAAGCGTACGGGAGCCCCGCGATCATTCGCTTCACAGTTCGCTGGAGGCCGATGGGGATTCGTCTCTCGCTCGGTTCGACTCGGGCTGGGAGCCGCGAGTTGCGTGGAAGCAGGGCTGGAAGCTGAGTCTCTGGAAAGGGGGTTCCTGGAGAGGGGGCCTCTAGGGTCTTGCCCATCTCCCCGAGATTCGTGTCTCACACTTTTGTGAATCAAGAGATCCTCCGTCGGAGGATCGCATCGCCGTGGGGGCCGGTAGCCGCGAGTCTACCCGACCCGCGATCGCGCGCGACTGCGCACTTTGAGGGTACTTGCAAGAACGAGTGGAGCGAAAAAAGACCCGGGCGAGACGTCCTCCGCGGTGAGCGGCGGACGTCCCTCCCGGGCCAAGAAGAGTGAGCGAGAGGCGTATCCCGCCGCTACTCCGAGCAGTTTCCGATGCCATCCGCAGTCGGATCCACTCCGGCGGCTGGGTACGGTGCCGGCGGCGCGGGCCCGGTCCCGTTCACGAAGGCGTTCAGGTAAATCAAGTCGCCGGAGTGCACCACGCCATTGTCGTTCGTGTCTGCGGCATCGATGTTCGCAGGGAGTGTCCCAATGCCGCTCAACGCATCGGCGAGGTACAAAACGTCGAGAGGGCCGACCTCGCCGTCCCCATCCACGTCGCCTCGAATGAAGTCGGTCGTGTAGTGAATCGCAGCGCGGAGTGTGAACGTCTCGCTGGTCACCGGATCGGTCACGACGACATCGACGTCCGGGACGCCCGTTGGGGACGCGAGATCAAACTCGGGCGGAATGACGATCGCGAAGCGGCCGTCCGCAGCGACTTGCTGGATGGTTCCCAGCGCCTCTCCGAACTGCACTTCGAGATCTTCGAAGAATCCTTTTCCTTCGAGAATCACCGGCGTCGCATCGCAACTCGCCGCGAGACCGGGAGAGATTCCGGTGACCTCGAGGGGCTCGTACGAGTAGGCCGCAGGGAGAGTCGACGATCCGAGCGCGGTGGTCACCGTCACATCGAAGGACCCGGCGATTCCGGGTGGAGTAATGGCGATGATCAACGAGTTCGAGAGTACGGTCGCGACCGCCAGATTGTCGCCGAACCTCACGTCGACGCTCCCGAAGAAGCCGCTCCCCGTGAGGAACACGGCAGCTCCTCCGTGGGTCGGCCCGATCGCGGGATCGACGAGATCGAGAACTGGTGGGTCCTGTTCTCCGACGACGGAGATCACTCCGTCGAGACCAATCGGCTCGAACGACTCCACTGCCGTCGTGATGAAGAGGTTCTCTTGAGTGTCTCCGCCTGCGTTCACCCATGGCTCGAACGTGAGGAAAGTCGTGCCCGATTGCGCGAACGGGCTCACTTGCATGCGAACGAAGGCGAGCGGGGCGCGGGCCTGGGCCGCGTAGATCTCGCCGAAGGCAACGCCCGCGAGGGAGACTCCCCCGGCGAGGTTTTCGATGTTCGCCGCGAAAAATCCGGTCGACAGCGCGGCGATCGTTCCAGCGGAGGTGATCTCTTCGACCACGACGACGCTCGGGTCGAAGGTCATCGCCAATTGATAGCCGGCGAGATCCGTGTCGAAGGAACCGAAGATCCATCCCTCGATCAATCCGCCGCTGGTCACCGTGACAGGATCGAAGAAGACACCGTTCGGGACCACGGTCACTAGCCCCGGGCTCGGAGTCGGAGTGATCGTCGAGCCGTCACTTTGAAGGGTGAGAGACACCGCGGTGACGACGAGGGCACTCGTTCCGACTGCGCCGGAACTCGCGATGGTCTGGAACTCGATCTCCGCGAAGGTGAGTCCGATCCCTGCATTCAAGAGTGCGAAACCAGCATCTTCCATTTCGATGGTGAGAGTCCGAATGGGATCGTCATCGAAGGGAGATTCGGTCGTGATCGGAGCGAGCCCCGAACCGGGGAACGTCACCGTGCCGAGAGTCAGCTGGGAGGAGTCATATTGCAAGGTGATGTCGTACCCCGAAATCGCATCGAGGATCTGCCCCTCGATAGAGATCTTTCCCCGGTGCCCCGGAGTGCTGGTGACATCAGAGGCGCGGATCAGATTGCGCACTTCTATCGAGCACGGAGCAGAGCGCGAAAGGACAACCTCACTGGTCTCGATCGTCGTCGAGCCGATCACGGTGTAGCTGTAGTCACCATCGGCAAGTCCCTCATCGAGATAGGTGGTCTGATTCGGATCGGGCACCTCGAGAAACTGTGTCCCTCCCTCTCCCAGCCGCTCGATCACCAAACCCGAGTAGTTGAACGGGTTCGCCCACGCAATCACCACGCTGTTCCCGCCCCCCAAGGAGCAAGTCACGTCGGTTGGAGAGGGCGGCCCCGATTGGACTGTGTTCGATGAGATGAACACTCCGTCGTTCCCGTCTCCTTCGCCGCGCACCTCGTAGGTGTACGTGGCCGGCGGTAGGCCGAGATCGGTGAAGCTCGCAGCGAAACCGGAAAGCTGCGTGAGCTCCGACCCGTTTCGTCGAATCGTAATGGCGTCGTAGCTCTCGCCGTTGATCCAAGTCAGAGTCGCGTTTGCTTGCTCGATCGAGAGCAGGACCGCAGTCACTGGCGCGAGTGAGTCCGCCGCAATGCCGACGTCGGGAACTGCCCCGTCGGGACAAACCGCCGGACTCGAAACATCCCCGGTCACCGTCGTGCCAGAGACCTCGTAGAAGTGGCTCTCCAAATCGCCGGTCACATCGGTGAAAAAGCTCGCACTCCCCGGAAGTGTCCCGACCACGGAACCGTCGCGGCGCACGGTGATCGTGGTGTACGACCCCGGCGCACTCCAAGTGAGACGGATGTTCTGAAGATTTCCAGGCTGCCGCGTGCAGGTCATCGTTCCGAACACCGCCGGCGGTTCACAGGAGAGCGGCAGCGAAGAGAGGCCGTTGCTGATGCCGGCGACGGTGTAGACCGCTCCGCCCGTCGCGCCCGTGTCTTCGTACGCAGTCTGAGTGCCCAGGATGTCTCCTAAGAGAACCCCGTTCCGGCGGATCCGGACCGCATCGTAGATTTGGACCTCGGGAGCGGGAAGCTCCCAGGTCAACATCGGGGATCCACCGGAGAGGGAGCAGACCAGATTGGAGATCGGGGTGACGGAAGATCCGACCGCGACTTCCAAGCTCGCGAGGGAAAGGTCGGGAATGCCGACGCCTCCCCCTTCCAGCCGAAACTCGCTCGAGCCAGTCTCCCCGGTGGCTGCGGAGACCTCATCTTCGAGAGAGAAGATGTAGTTGCCCGGCTCGGCCGAAACCAGATCGAGACCAATCTCGAGAAGAGGGATCGCCTCGCCGGCCATGAGGAACGAGGTGCCTAGATCCACCGTGATGATGGCGCTTCCGTTTCCGAGGAGCGTCGTGACCTCAGCCCCTCCCGATGGGAAGGTCTCCTCATCGATGACCACGACGGCGACTCGGAAGCCGGGGTCGTGCTGGAGCGCGAGCGTGAATCCGCTGACCTGCTCCCCTATGTCGGCCGTGACCTCGACGGGAATAGAGCCCGCCCCGAGGGTCGCCGTCGACGGACCGGTCATGGAGTACGAGAACGAAGATTCGCCTCCGCCCATGACGTCGACGGTCGTCGAAAGGAGATACGTCGCATCGCCGCCGACTCCGCGTCCGTAAACGAGCAGGTCGCGCGCGCCGTCGCGGTTGACGTCAGCGAGCGCGAATCCGCCGAGCGGAGCGCCCGCCGACAATGCGAACGGCTCGGTCACCGCATCGAGAAGCGACGCTCCCACTTTTCTGCGGATGCCAAACGGCGTAGGCGCGTCGGCGTCGTACCAAAGCAGGTCGGGGAAGTGGTTCAGATCACCGTCGAAGTTCCCGACCGCGAGTTGAGTCGGCACCACGCCCGGACCGAGAGGAATCGTGGTCGGCGACCAGGTCGGCATCGGAATCCCGGTCCCCGGGTTGAAGTGGACAAAGGCTCCGCCATTTCCCCCGGCGATGACATCTTGGAACTGGTCGCCGTTGAAGTCTGCGATCAAAAGGGTTCCCCGAGTGGGAACCATGGTCAGCATGCTGACACTCGCGAACAGGAAATTACCCGCGTTCCGGAGCACCACCACCCCACTCGAGACTTCCGCGACAATGTCGAGACGCCCGTCGTTGTCGAGATCCCCGACGGCGAGGTCGAACACGGGATCGACCAGGGGATCGCCGTCGATGCGGATGAAGCCCGTGGGGATCCCCAATCCACTCGGAAGCTTCTGGAAGAACTCGAGCCCCTCCGCGACGGCGACGACGATATCGAGGAACCCGTCCCCGTTCAGATCCGCGACCTCGAAGTCGCTCGGCTGCGTTCCGACGATCACCAAGGGATCACCGAGCGCGACCCAGGTCTGGCCCGCAAGCGTGTAGGTTTCAATCGTTCCACCGGGGCGGAGGACCAAGAGATCCGAGTGCCCGGCATTTTCGAAATCCGCGGTCGCGATCGCAACTGCGGAGCCGATCGGGAGCTCGGCGAGTCGACTGTACGGGGCCGATCCGAACCGCCCGTAGGTCGAGATCACGCCCGCCTCATCGAGCACAACGAGCTCTGGACTCTCCGATGGGAGCAGATCCGCAAAGAGCGCCTGCACCGCCGGTGCATCGGGGACCTCACCCGCGATGGTGAGGGGAAGCGTTTCGCTGAAGCTGCCGACAACCCCACTGTGCGCCTCGAAGGTCGCGACGTACGGGCGCAGCGAGAGCGCGGGATCGCTCGGGAGTTCTGCTGGTGATTGGAGCCCACTGGCATAGGTCGCCGTGACTCGCTCCCCCGGCTCGAACAACGGTTCCGAGGCGCCGAGCTGGACGAGGACCTTGCCCGCCGTCTGGTTGACTCCTCCCGCACCCGCATCCGCCACACTCACCTGCGCGCTCCGCAATCCGGAGAGCGCGCCGCGAAGAGTCACGTTGGACTCGACCACAGTGTCGACGAACACCGGTCCCTCGAACTCCGCGCGGATGACGGGACGTTGAGAGAGCGCGATCGAACCGTTCACCGGATCGAGAGAGCTGAGCAGGAACTGCCCCGTCGTGTCATCGAACGACTCCGGTGCAGCGGAGACCCCCGCAATTCTGAACGAGAACTGGTAGGCATCGAGGGCGATGGCGATCGACGTCGTGATCCGGCTCGTCAACGCAACGGTGACCGTCTCCCCCGAAGAAAATGGATCGGTCACGACAATCGTCAGCGTCTTCCCCGTCTCGTCGAGAGTCGCCGCGGTCGAGTGCGGACCCGACACCGATCCCGACACCACGAAGTTCGCGACCTCGGTCGCGGTGACGGGATCGAGCTGGGAGGTAAACGCGACCGTAATGTCCGTCGAGGCATCGACTCCTGACGTCCCGTCTGCCGGAATGGTGAAGTCGACATCGGGCGCCCTCACACAGCCGATGGGCAGAGCGACGAGGGGCAGCGCAAGGAGTGCCAGCAGCAAGAGGGCGGGCACACGGTTCAAGCGAGACATCTTGGGCATCGATTTCCTCCCAGGGGGGTCGAGACGACGCGGCCTCGCAGAAATCGGCGGTTGACCCAGTGAACAAATGGTCGCCGATCTCGGGCGAGGCCCCGTCTGCGTATCGTAGCACTCGCCCGGGGGGGGATCGAGAGCCCAAACGCAGGTCCTGGAGGGAGTTGGGAGGATCTGCGACCCCCAGCAAGGGCGCGGATCAGCGGGAGCGGTACTCAAGAGGCCGAAAACGGCCGAAAACGGCCCCGAGGAGGGAGGCCGTTTTGATGCAAAGAACGCCCGGCGCGCACTGCGCGCCGGGCGTTTGAGGAGTCGGTCGATTTGACGGGAACCCTAGGGGCAAGCGCTCGCGTCGCAGTCGGCACCCGTTTCGATCCCACAGGCGGGGAACGGGGCAACCGGGGCCGGACCGTTGAGGAGTTGATACTGAATCACGTAGATCGCGTCGGTCATTTCGAGGTCACCGGAGTCGTCGGCGTCGCACGCCTCGGCACAAGTCCCTTCCGGGCCTTCCTGGAACATGAAGTTCAGGATCCAGATCCCGTCGGCAATGTTGACCTTCTGGTCGGCGTTACAGTCGCCGCGAACGAACGGGGTGTCGGTGACCGGCTCGAGGGTGACGGCACCGTCGATGAATCCAGCGTCGAGGCTGAGACCGGCGACGACGACCACGTTGTCGACCGGCACGACGCCGAGCGTATTCGAGAAGGTCAGCGGCGTGGTCAAGGCGGCAGAGCCGGCGAGACCGGAGATCGTGTAGTCGACCGAGATGACCGGCTTGGCGACGTCGAAGATCATGACGTTCAAGCTGGTGAAGCTGTAGACCACGCCGATCGTCCAGCCGTTCGCGAGAACGGTCGGGCCGGTGAAGTCAGGCGAGAACGGTAGAACGTGGGTCGGACCGCCGGCGATCGCGAGGATCGAGGGATCGTGCGCGACGCCCATCGAGAAGCCTTGCGTCTCGTTCGGGAAGCCTGCGCTCGTCGCCTGCTCGGCAATCGAGAACTGCGTGGTGAACGCGCCGGTGCCCGACGCCTGGTCAAAGGTAGCGGTCGGGTTCGGAGCGACGTAGTCGAAGCCCGCGGGCGGCGGCGTGACCAGCTCGATGGTCGCGCCAAGCTGGGTCGGAACGATCGAAGCGCCGCCGACAACGATCACGGTGGCAACCGGCGGGATGCCGATCGAATCGCAGAAGTTGACGTCGCCAGTGCCCTCGGTTGCACCAGCGTCGTAGCTGATCACGTTGAGCTCGTAGCCGGTGCCCGGAGCGAGCGTCGCACAACCGGTGAGGCAGATCACGAGTCCGACGGTGAATCCGCTCCCGGGGATGACATTGGTTTGGTTGAAGTCCGGCGGGCTACCGTTCTTGACGACCGCCGTAGTGGCGCCGTCCGCTGCGCCCGTGATATCGAACAGTGTCGCGTCGTGGCAAAGGCCGAAGGACCAGCCTGAGACGACATCGGTGGTCGTGTTCTCCAACTGGACGCTGAGGTCAAAACTCGAGTTGACGTTGTGGGTCGTCGAACCCTGTACCGACAGAGTGTAGTCCGCGGTTCCAGCTCGCGCGACTCCGCCGACCGCCAGAGCGGCGCTGAGTGCTACGGCTCCTAGGAGTCTTTTCATGGTGCTCTCTCTCTTCGTCTTATCGTTTGGATTTGTAGGGTTTGAATGGGGTGATCAGAGCCGGCTCGTGACTAGCAGGTCGGAGTCACAGCGCAGCCGAGGTTGTCCTCGGTCGGGTCCGGGCCGGGGGTCAAGGGACCCGGGGCCGGCATCGTCGGTCCGAAGATGAAGAGGTAGTTCAGAATGTAGACGGAGTCGGCGAGGTCGAGCTTACCGTCGTCGTTGGCGTCGCACGCGTCCTTGCAGCCGACGATCAGTCCTTCGAACTGGTAGCCGAGCGTGGTCGCGGCGTCAGAGAGGTCGAGCATTTGGTCCATGTTGCAGTCGCCACGACGGAAGACCGTCTCGGGGACGATCATGCAGCCACCGCCCTCGAAGCCAATTCCGAGCTCCGAGTTGTAGTTGATCACGGCGATGTTCTTGAGATCGACAGAGCCCGCGCCGTTGATGTCGTTGCAGAAGTCGATCGCGAGCACGTCGCCACAGGCGGCGGTCGGGCTGACGATCGCCTGGACGCAGCCGATCATGAGCGGGGTCGCGGTTGCGGGGAGCATCTGGTTCTCGAACGGCGGGAGGGCGTCCATGAGGATACCGATCAGCAGCTCGGAGCCGTCTCCGTCGTTCGGGTCGTTGTCGACGTTCTGGTTGATGAACTCGGCGCCCATCTCGTCAACGATCGTGCCCTCAACGGTGAAGGATCCCTCGACGATGGTCAGGTCGCTATCGAAGCAGAGCGCCATCTGAAGGCCTTGGGGGCTGTCGGTCGGATCGGTGTAGAAGAGGCAGAGTTCGAACTCTTCGCCCGGGAAGCACTCGCCGATTGCCGCGCCAGTCGTCGGCAGTTCGCGCGGTCCAACACTGAAGACGGTGTCGCTCGCCGGCGGCGGCGGAACCGCGTCGCAGGTGAGGGTGCCACCTGTGAGACCCGGGTTGACGGAAGTTCCGCCGATCACGAGCAGGTTTTCGAGAGCCGGGCTCCCGAACTGACCGTCAGCGAAGCTCAGCGGAGTCGTGAGAGCCGGAGCCGGCTCTTCGATCGTCGCGTTGCAGCTGTAGTTGTAGTTCGCGATGTGGGTTCCGAGTCCGGCCGGGATCGCTTGGCCGCCGAACGGAGCCGAGAAGTCGAGGACGACTCCGAGGGTTCCACCGTTGGGGAAGATCTGCGGGACGACGAGCTCGGCGCCGACCGTCTCGGTGACAGTACCGGAGATGTCGATACTCTCGAGGGTGACGTCGGCAGCGAGGTGGGCGACCGAGAGCACGAAGCCCTGAGTGTCGGTACCGTCGTTGTCGAGCAGGATCCGCACCGCGCCGGTCGAATCAGAATCCACCGAGGCGTTCTCGATGATCAAGCTCGAGGGAGGCGGCGGGAGCAAGGTGACGAGGCCGTCATTGAGGCCCAATCCACCGTTCGCGTCGACTGAAAGGCCGCCCTGGACGAGCAGGTTCGACAACGGCGGGCTGTTCAGCACGCCATCGAGGAACGTGACCGCGGTGTCGGTCGACACGGTGACGAGCTGCTGAGCAGTGACGCTCAAGCGTGCGATCGTCTGGTCGGTTCCAGCCGCAATCACCTGTCCGTTGAAGGGGGTGACCGAGTCGAGCACCACGCCGAGCGTAGCACCGTTCGCGAAGACCTCAGCAACAGCGAGCTCAGCGCCCGCAGCGTCAGTAGCCGTGCCGAGAATGGAAAGATCGTTCACGGCCAGGAGAGTCTGGTCGATCCCGATCGCCAATACGAAACCTTCGGTGTCGGCGGTGCTGGTCAAATCGATGTCCAGCGTGGCCGAAGCCGATCCTTGGATGCTCTCACTCGTGATGGTGAGAGACTGCTGTGCGTCGACGGATCCGATGGCCATGACGCAGAGCATCAGAGCAAACAGGATCCGACGGGTGCCGAGAATGCGATGCATTTTTCTCCTCGTTCCTCGGTACGGGCCGAGACCACACCCCGCCGCCCGTTTGGGGCATCGGTTGAGTGAGCCACGGCTTCCTTAGGCTTCCCTACGGGATCCGCCGTGCGGATGCCTCGCGGGTCGCCTTCCCCAGAAGGTCGAGGTGTGCTTGATCGGAAGAGGAGGTTTGGTCTTTCAATGAGGTGTGTGTGAGACCCGGAGGTCTCTGCTGGTGATCCAATGTTAGCGTCGCTTGTCAATTCGTCTACACCGTCGACGCAAGCTTGTTAATCCGCAAAGTTCGAACGACCAGATTCAAACCACTTTCTACCAAGCACTTACGATTTTCGACGAGACGCGAGCTGACAAAGTTTGTCAGTAAGAAAGTTCGGATGATGGACGCCGGACCGTTTCGGAACGGGGGGCAGGTGAGGGTCCAAGGGACATATATGGGTGGGATGGAATACGCTTCAGGGCCCTGGGCGGCCGCCCAGCCCTGGTGGGTGAGCCGAATGCGCCACAAGGTTGTCGGCCGCGAGACTCGGAGGACACGAGCCCTTCTGGGGGCTCAGAGTGCGGCGTGGAGCTCGTGGCGTGTGCAGTCGCGCCCCACGCAAGCTCCGTTTGCCGAGCCACGCGATCAGGGGTGAGCGCAGAACTCCGTCGCGGCGACTCGAGCGCGAACGACGAAAAAGGATCGCCGCGGGGGAGCGCTTTCGCACCATCCCACGGCGATCCCAAGAATCGCGATCCTAAGAATAGAGCTCGCCGCGGGTGGCGCTTGCGCACCATCCCGCGGCGAGCCCAAAAAGCCGACTAGCAGGCGTTGTAGCTGTTGCAGTCGTCCGGCGCAGGCAGCTGCGTCGGGGTGATACCGCAGGCCGGGAACGGCGCCGGCGGCGGCGGACCGTTGCTGAAGCGGTAACCGAAGATGTAAGCGGCGTCGGAGAGATCAACCAGGCCGTCATCGTTCGCGTCGCTCGCGATGAGGCAGTCGATCGTCGGCCCGTTCTGGAAGAGATCGTTAATGATCCAGATACCGTCCGCGATATTCACGATGCTATCCTCGTTCGCGTCGCCACGACGGAAGTCGACAACCGTGATGATTTGCGGAACGAACGTGACCGAGCCGTCCACAAAGGTGGCGTTGAGGCTTGCACCGTTGACAACGACAACGTTGGCGACCGGCGGAATGCCGAGTCCATCGCTGAAGGTGAGCGGGGTGGTCACACCGACCAGGTCACCCGCCAAAGGCGACGGCGACACGGTGGCGTAGCCGACCTCCATCACGACAGCGTCCTGGAGAATGATATCCAGACCTCCCACGAGCGAGTAGACCACGCCGATGGTCCAACCGTTGGTATCGTCGAGACCGACGGTCGCGAAGGCAGGCGCCTGCCCGAGGGCCGCGGTCAAACCATCCGTGGTCACGCCGGTAACTTCCATGATGCTGGAGTCATGCCCGAGGCCCATCGAGAAGCCCTGGGTCAGCGCATCCGGCGCGCCGTTGGCATCCTGATCGACCGAGACGCCGATCGTGAAGCTGGCATCTCCGCCGGTGTCCGGGTTGTAGTTCACGCTCGGCGTCGGCGCCAGGTACGAGAACGAGGGCTGCGGTACGCCGACGATCTCCAAAGTGAGGCCGTTGAAGGTCGGAACGAACGACGCGCCGCCGACGACGATGACGGTCGCCACCGGAGGAATACCGAAGGTGTCACAGGGCGTGATCGTCGTGGACGCCGTCTCGAGGTCAGCCGAGTAGGTACCCGTAGTCAGGTCGTAACCGGTCCCTGCAGGGAGGGTAAACGCCCCGACGAGACTGATCACCAGGCCGACGCTGTAACCACTCGCATCCATGGCCTGCTGGTTGAAAGCAGCCGCACCTCCGCCGGCCACCGTCATCGGAACGACTCCATCGACAACGGAGAGGAGCGTCACAAATGCGGTGTCGTTACAGATTCCGTAGGACCATCCCTCTGAGTCGCCACCCGTGAAGTCGAGCGTTACGCTCGCATCGAAGGTGACTCCTTCGCCGACCGATGCCGGCCCGACGACATTGAGCGAATAGGTCTGGGCCCCAACGACCCCGGCGCTGAGGACGACAGCGGTCGTCAGCAGTGCGGTGATGAACTTACAGTTCATGTCCATCCTTTCTTTTGCCTCGCCCATTAGCGAGTTTTGGATCGAGCGCCGAGGTCAGAGCAACGGGCGACTCGATGGCGGTTCGAGTTTGACTCTTCGCGAGCCGAGCCGGTCGGATACAGCATCCGGGCCTGACTCGCACAATGTACTTTTACTAAATCAGAGGGCACGATTCGGAGAGTTTTCCCCTCTCGCACC
>CALEHF010000293.1 GCA_937876125.1 uncultured bacterium | reverse complement strand
TCGACCGTCATCGTGCCGCAGACATGGTTGTTCGCGGCCTCGATCTCCTCGTCGGAGAATCCGAGCGCACGCAAGGGATCCGCCACCCACTGTCCGAGCGCTTCCCCTTCGAGGCCGAGCACGTTCTCCGCAAAGCCCTCCCCGAGTGTGAAGTCGTTGAACGGGAAGCTGAGATCGAACGCGCTCGGAAGCGCCTTTTCGATCTTCTCGATGTGCGCTTCGGTGAAGCCGAGTCCGAGGAGACGGGCGGTGGTGACGCCGGGCGCATCGGTGAGTGAGCCGAGGCCGACGGCGTAGTCGACGATCTCTTGGCCTTGCTCATCGGTGTATCCGAGGTGGCGGAGCGCCACGGGGAGACTCTGATTGATGATCTTGAAGTAACCGCCGCCGGCGAGCTTCTTGAACTTCACCAGCGCGAAATCGGGCTCGATGCCGGTGGTGTCGCAATCCATCACGAGACCGATGGTGCCGGTGGGGGCGATGACGGTCGCCTGGGCGTTTCGGTAGCCGAAACTCTCTCCCAGAGCGAGCGCTCGGTCCCAACACTCGCGCGCCGATTGCGTCAGTGCATCGGGACAAAAGTCGGGGTCGATCGCGACCGGCGGTACGGTCAGGTCTTCGTACTCGCTCTCCTGCGCTCCGTACGCTGCGCGACGGTGGTTGCGGATCACCCGCAGCATCGAATCGCGGTTGCGGTCGTAGGCGGGGAACGGTCCGAGCTCTTTCGACATCTCCGCCGAAGTCGCATAGGACTCGCCGGTGAGGATCGAGGTGATCGCGCCGCACATCGCACGCCCCTCTTGAGAGTCGTACGGGATCCCGAGGCGCATGAGCACAGTGCCGAGGTTGGCGTAGCCGAGGCCGAGCGTACGGTAGTCGTAGCTCCGACGCGCGATCGACTCACTCGGGAAGCTCGCCATCAACACACTGATCTCGAGGACTACGGTCCAAATACGCACCGCGTGACGGAAGCCTTCGATGTCGAAGGAGCCGTTCTCGTTCGTGAACTTGACGAGGTTCAACGAGGCGAGGTTGCACGCCGTGTCGTCGAGGAACATGTACTCGCTGCACGGGTTCGAGGCATTGATCCGTCCATCGGTGGGGCAGGTGTGCCACTCGTTGATGGTGGTGTCATACTGCAGGCCGGGGTCAGCGCAGCTCCACGCGGCGTAGCTGATGGTGTCCCACAACTCGCGCGCGGGGATGGTGCGCATGACCTCGCCGTCGGTGCGGCCGATCAGATTCCAGTCGTCGTCTTTTTCGAGCGCTTCGAAGAAGGAGTTCGGGACGCGGACCGAGTTGTTCGCATTCTGACCCGAGACACTCTGGTACGCCTTGGATTCCCAGTTTGTGTCGAACTCCTCGAACTCGAAGCTGCGGAAGCCTTGCTCGGCGAACTGCACCATCCGCTGAATGTAACCCTCGGGCACATGCGAGTGACGCGCTTCGCGTATCGAGGTGCGCAGCGCTTCGTTGGTGCGCGGATCTCCGTCGATCTCGAGGCCGCCCTCTTCGTGGCGTACTTGGCACGCATCGAAGACTTCTTTGAGTTTTTTCGCGCAGATCTTCGATCCCGCGACCATCGACGCGACCTTCTGCTCTTCGCGCACCTTCCAGGTGACAAACTCTTCGATGTCCGGGTGGTCGAGATCGAGACAGACCATTTTCGCGGCGCGGCGTGTGGTGCCTCCCGATTTGATCGCGCCGGCAGCGGCGTCGCCGATCTTGAGGAACGACATCAATCCCGAGCTGCGGCCGCCACCCGAGAGGGGTTCGCCTTCGCCGCGCAGCGATGAGAAGTTGGAGCCGGTGCCGGATCCGAACTTGAACAAGAGCGCCTCGCGCTGCCAGAGGTCCATGATCCCGCCGTCGCTGACGAGATCATCGCTGACCGCCTGAATGAAACAGGCGTGGGGTTGCGGGCGCTCGTAGGCGCTCGAGGCGCGCTTGAGCTCATCGGTCTTCGGGTCTACGTATTGGTGTCCCTGGGGCGGGCCCGTGATGCCATAGGACTGAAAGAGTCCGGTGTTGAACCACTGCGGGCTGTTCGGGGCGGCGATCTGATCGGCGAGCATGAAGCAGAGCTCGTCGTAGAACGCCTGGGCATCTTCGGGGGTGTCGAAGTAGTTGTGAGTCTCGCCCCAGTGACGCCAGCAGTCGGCGAGTCGATGGAAGACCTGGCGCGAGTCGGATTCACAGCCGGACTCGTGCTTCTCATCGGCCGATCTCGGGAGAGGGCGGCCTTGGTCATCGACCGGCGGGACCCCCGCCTTGCGGAAGTATTTCTGCGCGAGAACGTCGGTCGCGACCTGCGACCAATGCGACGGCACACGAATGTTGTCGAGGTGAAAGACGACGGTTCCATCGGGGTTGCGGATCTCGGAGGTCCTGCGATCCCACGGGAACGAGGCGTACGGGCTCTGGCCCTTGCGGGTAAAACGACGACTGATTCTCAACGGACTTCCTCCTGGACGGTCTCTCAATCCAGCTGCGAATTCGGACGACTCTCTCCCTGTCGGCTCACCAGCACGGTGCCGGATGAGACGCGCGCGGTGCGTACCTCACCCGCGCGCCGGCATGAGCAATCTCACGTTCCGAGAACACTTCTCAGATCGAGAATGCGCGGCTTCAACAAGAGTAGCGCAGTCCGAAGAGACGACGAAATACTCCCGGGGGAGCGCGTCTTTCGACGGCACACCGAGAGCTCCGAGGTCTCCACAAGCCGGATCCAAGCTCTGCGTTTGTCAGATCGAGGTGGGACGTGTGGCGGTAACCGCTCTCCCTCGACCCGAACTCGTTTCATTTCCCAATACCTCCCGTCAGCGGACGCCGAAAAGGCGGCGTCCACCGGAAAGAGGCATTTCCCCATCGGAGTTCGGTCGGTGCGATCCTCTCCGGACATGACCTAAGACACACGGTTGAGACACACGGTGACTGAGACACACGCCTGGAGTCGCGTCGAACGACTCAATTCAAAGCACACACGAGGTTTTGAAGACCCCGCAATCAAATGAAGCCGCAATCAAATGAAGCCGCAATCAAATGAAGCCGCAATCAAATGAAGACTGCCGCCCGCGAGATGACCTGTAAACAACTCGCGACGGACATCTCGGAACACTGATGTTCCGATAACCGATCTGGGAGCCGACACCCTCTCCTCCGTAGAGTTCGCACGAGGCGGGAGGGGGAATCGGACCGCAGAGGACGACAACCGCGGTTTTGAACGACACCTCTCCAGGGCAAAACTCAAGAAGGGGGAGAAACAGACAGTTTCTCCAGGGAGAGGGTTCGCTCGCGCGGATGGACACAATATCTTGTTGCTCGATTGGATCAATGCCCAAGTCGTGGGCAACTGGAAGCGCTGTCCCAATCGTCGATAGGACCTGGACTTGGGGAGCTATCCCCGGGACCGCCATTTCGACAGGGGAGAACTCGCCCGGGGTGGGGGGGCGTCTTCACCGACCGATGGGTTCGAAGGGGGGCGGCAGTTTGCTCGGACAGATGGGACCTGGGTCATAGGGGACCCCGGGCAGGTGGAGCCCCGGGGCGGACTCCCTGGGGACTCCCGTTCCGAAACCGCTCGGCCGACCCGCGAGCCGGTCGCCCGCTGGTTCAGTCCGCTTGGACTGGGGGGTCCTTCGGGGCGGTGCCCTGGGTACCGGGGCGGTAGGAGCGAGGGATCACTCGGTAGCGGTAGGGGTCGTGGCGAAACATCGGCTCGGGGATCTCGACCTCGATCACCTCGACCGTGTTGGCATCGAGCCTGACCCAGCCGATCACCTGCCGGATCCGAGCACTCTCGGGACCCGTGGTGCGCTCGGCGATCCAGGTTGTCAGCCCCGCGATGCGATGGAGCTCGAGGGCGTGCAGTTTGTCCGGTCCGTGCTCCTTGAGGAGAGCGCGGAGATTGTCGGTTTGATCCTCATCGTGAGCGGCTGCCGGTTCGCGTCCGATCCTGACGAAGATCTCCTCCCGATCGACCCGATAGATCGCGTCGGGGCGCCGGACTCCGGGCCAGCCGGCTCTGACGGGAGGGGTCGGGTCACCAGCGCCCACGTTGGCGCCGCCGACCGGCTTCACTAGGGCGGGATCGGGATCGGGGGTGCCGACCGCTGGCTGCTGAATCGGGGCTGCTGCGTTCGGGATCGGTTCGGAGGTTGCGTTCTCGGGGAGGAGTAGAGTTCCTCCCGGCACGGTGCGGCGCACGCTGCGGATCGCATCGGGTCGGGGATGGAGGCCAGCGGGGAGGACTTCCGCCGGTTTGACTTCGTCCCCGATCGGCAGCCGGGTCCGGGTTTCGAGCTTCGCCCGATGCACCGTCGCGATGAGTCGCATGTCGAAACTCGACACGCCGCCTCGGGTCAGCTCGAGGGTCACCTCATCCTCATCTTGACGAAGAATCTCACCATGGATCTGGACCCCGTTGTGGAGTTGGATCCAGTCGCCGTGAGCGACGCGAGCTGTGGGGATGAAGAGGAGAGCGGCCCAGCCCCAAAGGGCGGCGGTTCTCAGGATGTTCGACTTCACGAGAGCCTCGCGTGGTCTTTCCGTCGGGCAACACTCCCCTGTCCGCGGCTCCGTCATCGGAGTGCGCCGGGTCACCAAAGAATACGATGATCGGGGCTCGGGGGCGGTTCGGGGGCAGCTCCGACCCCAGAAACCAGTTTTTTGGCCAAAAGAGAGCCGAGCGAGGGGAAAACCCTCGCTCGGCAAATTTCGGACAGTCGAAAAGGAAGGGAGCACGGCCGGGACCCGGTTTGAGCAGATCCCGAGGGGGAAGTGGTGGAGAGGAGTGGGAGAGGGAGATCCTCGGTGTCCGCTCCAGAGGTTGGATCCCGGCCGCGTCGGTGCCGGCGACTACGGAGTGCAGTCCAACGAGTCCGTCGTGGGGTCGGACCCGGCCAGCGGGAAGGGCGAATTGGGGGCGGTTCCTCCGGAGAAGAGGAAGTCGTACAGATCAATCACGTCGGCAATGTTCAGGATCCCGTCGTCATTCACGTCCGCGGCGTCGAAGCAGGCGGGCGCAGGGCCTCCGGTTCCCGCGACGTAATCCTGGAGGAACGAACCGTCGGCGAGGTTCACGGTGCCGTCGAAGTTGGCGTCGCCGCGAATGAAGTCAGCGTCGACCGGCGGAGGAGTGACCACACCGGTGATCGAGATCGACGTCCCGACCAGCTCGGGCGAGTAGGACAAGCCTCCGTTGACGAACACGTTGTCGTTCGCCGGCGTACCCAGGCCGTCGGTCGGCGTGAGCTGGGTGACTCCGGTCGGCGCCGCGGCATTGATCGAAAGGGTGCCCGCGGCAATCGAGTGCCCGGTGCCGATCGGCAGCAGGCTCGGGGTGGCTCCCGGAAGGAAGTCGAAGATCACACCGAGGATCGCGGAACCCGCGACGTTGTCGATGTTCGGAGCACTGAAGTCAGGGCTGAGCGCGCCGGCGTCGGTGCCGTCGACTTCGAACAGGGTCACTTGGACCAGTGCGGGATCGAACGCGAGCACCACAGTGTACGCCTCGATATCGCGTTCGGCGTCGGCGAGCACGGTGAAGGGCACACCGGTGTCTCCGGCGGTCACCGCCGCGATATCCTCGAGGCGGACGCGGTCGACCAGCGGCGGGTTCGCCGCGTCGCCGAGCGCCACTTCATAGGCCCCGTCGTCGAAGACCAGGGCGAGGTCCAACACTCCGTCGCCGTTCGTGTCACCGAGGTTGACCCTGGTGACGTTGCCGTTCGCGGTCTCGACGGTGGGGACGAGCAGGTTGCCGGTTCCGTCGCCGAGTGAGATCCGCACGTCGGTCGAGCCGGCGACCGGGCAGACGAGGTCAGCGTTCCCGTCCCCGTCCCAGTCCGCGGAGATCGAGCCGGTACCCGCCGCGTCGGCGAAGAGCGTGATCGAGTCGAAGTCCATGGCGCCGACGGGGAGGAACGCGGTTCCCATGGTGCCGACGGCAGCAGTTGCGACTAGGTCGATCATGTCGTCTCCGTCGAGGGAGACTGCGACCACACCGGTCGCGGGATGGGTCGGGATCAGAGTGACGGCGGGGGCGAACCCGCGGTTCTCCTGGCCGATCAGAATGTCAATTTCTCCGCTGGTGACAGCCACGGCGAGGTCCGGGAGGCCGTCTCCGTCGAAGTCGCCGAGGGCGGGGGCCGCGATCGGGGAGACCGCGGGCAACGTGACCTGAGTGACCAGCGGGTTGCTCGCGCCACCCCAGGCGACGGCCACGCCGGCCGCGTCGTAGGTGACGAGGTCGATCACACCGTCGGGGTCGAGGTGTCCCGCAACCAGGCCGGTCGCCGGGCGATCGAGCGTGATCGAGACGGGTGGATCGAGGATCAGGGCGATGCTCGGGGATCCGGTGAACAGGAACACGACGTCTCCCGCGGCTGCGAGCACTGCGAGGTCGCTGCGACCGTCGGCGTCGAAGTCTCCGACTGCGGCGCCAGCGACCGGTTCGCCGAGGTTCCAAGTGCTCACCGCGGTGAGGCCGGTCGCGTCGACGTCTTGCACCGTCACGGTGCCGTCGGCGGCGATCGTCGCCCACTCTTCGAGTCCGTCAGCGTCGACGTCGAAGAAGCACACGTGCCCTCCGACGAGTCCGGTGCCGCTCGAATGGGTGGCGAGGGGCCAGAGGGTTCCGTTGTTGCGAGCGAGGTATTGAACGGTGGACGGCAATGCGATCTCACCGGCGAAACCGTGCAGATCAGTTGTGACGGCGATCGTCACGCGCTCCCCCGCGAGGAACGGGCGATCGACGGTGAAGACGACGTTGAGCCCCGGTAGGACCGAAAGGGCGTCGAACGTGACATCCCGCTGACCACTACGTGAGCCCTCGACGACAACCACGCCGGGAAGGATCGTCGAAGGGTCGTAGACGGCGCTCAGGCGGACCGAGATCGTTCCCGTGGTCGCCCCGGCGTTCGTCTCGATCGACGGGTTCAGCGAGGTGATCAACAGCGGATCGAGCTCGACGACCACGGCAGGTGCCACTTGGAACGTCCAGCTGTATGGATCGAGCTTCTTGTCGGACAGACTGCGGATCCCGTCGCTCAAGCGCACGGTGATCGTCTCGCCCTCGATGAAGGCCACGGCAGAAACGAACTCGACTCGCGAGTTGTTGTCGAGGAAGTTGAACACTCCCGTGTGGGTCCCACTTTGGGATCCGGTGACGAAGAAGGTCGAGTTCGTAATGGACTCGATGTTCATCGTATGGTCGAAACCGACCTCGATGGTAAACGTGGACGCGGCGGTGACAGCGTTGGGAGCCGGGGACACGAAGTCCACTTCACTCTCAATCGGTGCGCAACCCGCCAAAAATACAACGGCTGCAATGGCAGCCCAGTAGCCTCTCCAAGCCATGATGGGTCTCCTCTCTCTAGGTTGAGAAAGGCAACGGACGGGCCCAGTTCTACTCTTCGGAGCTTGGAGGCGAGAAATCGCCGGATCTCGCCGGATGAGGGGGATGGGATCGACCCACCCGAGCCGGATCCTGGGTGTCCTTCGGCGGGATCGCTTGCGGTCAGTGGGCAATCGGTTTCGATGCGGGACAGTCTGACCAGGTTTTGGACGGAGCACTCCGCTGGGATCCCCACAGCTCGTACTCATCGACAATCGCGATTCCTTCACTTGGAATCTCGCCCAGGCGTTCCTGGCGCTCGGGGCGGAGGTCGAGGTCGTGCGGGCCGAGAGCCTCGACCTCGCGCGGATCCAGGCGGGGTCGGGGACCACCCACGTTGTCGTCGGGCCCGGTCCGGGGAGCCCTGCGGAGACGGCGATCTCCCGAGATTCTCTTCAAGCGTGTCGTGGCCGGATCCCGTGGCTTGGGGTCTGTCTCGGGCACCAGGTGCTCGCATTGGCGATGGGGGCTCGGGTTCTGCCGACCGGATCGCCGGTCCACGGGAAGAGAGACTGGATCGATCACGACGGCTCAGGCATCTTCAGTGCGTTGCCGCGCCCGTTTCTCGCCGCGCGATACCACTCGCTGGCAGTCGAAGAGGCGAGTGTCCCCGCGACCTTGCGGGTGGTCGCACGGGCTTCGAGCCGCGAGCTTCTGCCCACGATCATGGGGTGCGGAATTCCGGGCGAGGCGACCTGGGGGGTGCAGTTCCACCCCGAATCGTTCATGACCCCCGACGGCAGCGCGCTTCTTCGCGCGTTCCTCGGGGGAGTTCCCTGTCCCCGATCGGAGAACCCCAATGGCAACTGACGGGAATAAGGCAACTGACGGGCACAAGCCCTACCCGGGGTACTCCTATATCTGGCGGATCGTCGAGCGCTTCTACCGCTCGCGCTTCCACTTCCTCAGGATTCACGATCGCTACGAGGAGTTGGTCGCCCAGTACGTCGAAAAGAGAGGGAGCCCCCGCGAAGAGATCCGTCTGCTCCCGCGTGAGCTGAGCCAGCTCCTCAGCTACAAGGAGCTGGAGGTGCTCCGAGACGAGTACCTCGAGCCGCTCAAAGAGGCGTGTCACTCGGTGTTCCGAACCCGCGACACCACCGAGCTCCTCGATCGGGTCGTGAACGACATCTTCCACGAATTGAGCATTCTGAAGGAGGAGCACTACAACGTGCTCACCTACGACGCGAACACCGCGGCTCCGAAGCCCGGCGGCGTGCTCGCGCGTGAACAGGCCGCCGTTCTCGACGAGGTGCACGATGTTTTTCCCCAGAAAGTGCACCGTTTGAACCACCTGTACGACGTCGCCCTGTCGCGGCTCCAACGGATCCTGCCGAGCTACCTCGACGATCAGGTGCTGATCCGCTCGCTCTTTCTGCACCGCGAACGCTTTGTCTCTCGCGCGTATGATCGCGGGCTGATTCGGTTCTATGAGCTGATGTACGGAGAGACCAAAGTGTTCGAGGGGTTCAAGGGGGCGGGGGACTCCTTCTATCACTCGGGGTTCTATGAACTCGCGATTCAGTGTTTCGACGCGGGGGAGCAGTATCTCCAGGGGATCGCTCCGAACGCCAAGCGCAATCTCGACCCTGGCTACAAAGCCGTTCGCGACCATTTCCGCACGCACAAGAAGAAAGCCGAGCAACATCTCGCCTCTCTCGAGGAAGGATCTGCCCTGTGAGTCGTTTCGATGTCCCCTTCTCCGATCGTCTCTTCGCTCGGGTCCAGTCTCTCGACACGCGGTTGGTGGTGGGGATCGATCCGTTCATCGAGCGCTTCCCCGCCGCCATCGATTGCTCTGACGTCGAGAGAGCCCTGGTCGCCTACGCGATCGGGATCTTCGAGGCCGCAGGTGAGTTCGCGGCGGCGGTCAAGCCGCAGGTCGCGTTCTTCGAACAGCACGGCTGGCGCGGGTGGCGCGCCCTCGAGCAGGTGTGCCTGGCGGCGGCCGAGCGAGGGATTCCAGTGATCCTCGACGCGAAGCGCGGCGACATTGGCAGCACCGCGGCCGCGTACGCACGGGCGCTCCTCGGGGATGAGCCTGGCTCGCTCGGCGCCTCGGTGGATGCCTTGACGATCAACCCCTATCTCGGCAGCGACTCTCTCGCCCCCTTCCTTGCGCGGGTCGTCGAAGGCGGGCGAGGGCTGTTCGTGCTCGCGCGCACCTCGAATCCCGGCGGGGGAGAGTTTCAGGGGCACGGACCGGCGGGTTCGCCGCTCTATCTCGAGGTGGCTCGGGCTTCCGAGAAGTGGCAGGGTGAGCAGATCGGGGAGTGCGGCTATGGTTCGGTCGGTCTCGTCGCCGGGGCGACCTTCCCCGCCGAGCTCGGCGAGATTCGCGCCGCCGCCCCCCACGCACCGCTCCTGGTTCCGGGGATCGGCGCTCAGGGAGGGGATCCCCGGGACGTCGCCTCCGCCTTCGACGAGCGCGGTCTCGGCGCCGTGGTCAATTCGAGTCGAGGGATTATCCTCGCCCACGAATCGCGTCCGGGGGTCGATTGGCAAGAAGCGGTCCGTGACGCTGCGCGTCAAACTCGAGATCAGATCGCGACCGCCCACACCCCTTGAGGCGCGGGGGACCAGGCTGCAAAAGCCGCTAACCCACCAGAAGTGTCCGAGGATGCTAGTCTTCGAATAGAAGAGCGTGGAGGAAGGACCCTCCTCGCGCCTCGCATCGCGATCGTCCCGAGCAGCCGGTTGAAAAAGTCGTTTCGAATCGAAAGCACTTTCTCAACAGACTGCCAGCGGTCGTGGGTGGCCCATCCGAGGAGCTAACGATGAGCGCAGAGAGCCCCCAGACGATCGCCGGAGCCCATCTCGGCACGATGTACGAGGGAGTCCCGGTCTCCACCTTTGTGGTGGATACCATCGTACAGTTCGATCTCTTCACCGAGATCGACGGCGCCGCGCTCCTCTACCGAGCGGGAGGGGACGCCTTCACGCGCGAGCTGCGCCGATCCCTTCGCGAAACCGGCTTGGCGCAGCTCATGGTGCGCCGCGCCGATCTCGATCGGTACTACCAATATCTCGCGGGAAACATGAAGGCGCTCCTCTCCGGATTCGACGGTGACGCGCCCAATCTCGGAGGGTTCCACGATGTCTCGGTGATGGCGGTGGGGCAGGTGATCGATCGCCCCGAGTCGAAGCCGGCCTTCGATCTGGTCTCGGAGGTGATCGACAACGCGATCGACCTCACGACCCGACCGGGAGGCGTCCTCGCCTGCATCCAAGCGGGCACCCCAGGCCTCAAGGCTCTTCGAGCGCACTCGATGCGCGTCTGTTTCTATGGTCTGCAGCTCGCCCGCGGTCTCGGGATCGATCATGCCGGCCAGCTCGCGGATCTCGGCGTCGGCCTCATGCTGCACGATCTCGGCAAGATCGGGCCTAGCGGATCGGAGATCACGGCCGACCCGAAGCTCGCAGACCATCCGCTCCTCGGGTTGGGCAGGATCCAGTCGGTCGATCACATCGGCTTGGTCGCGCGCGACGTTATTGAGCACCATCACGAGCGGCTCGACGGCAATGGCCGCTATCACCTGCCCGCCGACAAGATCTCGACCTTCGCTCGGATCGCGGCGGTGGCGAACGAGTTCGATCGCCGCACCGTCGATGGGGACGGTCAGGCGATCCTCAACAGCTTCGATGCCCTCCGCTCGATGATCTCAGACGACCCGGGGGCCTACGATCCGAAGCTGCTCGCCTTGTTCGTTCGTTCGCTCTCTCTGTAGTCGAGGGTGGCAGGCAGATCGATGCCCCCCCGAGTGAGCGCTCCAGCACCTCTCTACAGATTTGCAATCCTCCCCTGGTGGGCGGTCACCATTTCGTCGAGGAGTTTGCGGCGTTCGATCGGCTTCGTCGCATAGTCGGAGCAAGCTGCCGCCAGGCACCTCTCGAGAGCATCCCCTCGCGTTCGAGAAGGAATCGTCAGAGCGCTTGCGGTTGTTCTTCCCGCCTCGACTCTCCACAATCCCGCCCCCCCAGGCGCGGAGATGAGACGTGAGCGCAGAACCGACCAGCGAAGAAGACCCGAGCACCTTCGATCGCGCGCGCCTCCGGGCAAACGTGCCGAAGATCATGATCCTCAATAGCTTCTGGATGTTCTTGGTGATCATGCCGGTCGTCGTGCCGCTCCTCGAGAGCCACGGACTCGACATGCAGCAGGTGTTCTGGCTCCAGTCGATCTTCGCGGGGTGTATCGTCCTCCTCGAGGTGCCGTCGGGTTATCTCGCAGATCTGTTCGGCCGGCGCCGTTCGCTGATCCTTGCCGGAGTCTTCCACGGCGCTGCGTTTACGGTCCTCGCCGTCGCTCAGAGCTTCCCCGCGTTCGTCGTGTTCGAGATCCTCGCGGCCCTCGGAAACAGCTTCTTCTCGGGGAGCGACGTCGCCCTGCTCTACGACACCGAAGCGGCACTCGGCGAGCGCGGCGATGGCACCCACACTCTCGGGCGCAAACTGCTCTGGGCCCAGATCGGTGAAACGGTCGCGGCGCCGATCGGCGGGGCGCTGGCTCTGGCCGGGCTTCACTGGCCCGCGCTGATCAATGCGGGGGTCGCGTGGCTTCCTCTCTTCGTCGCGTGGACCCTGGTCGAGCCGCCGCGCGAGACGCTCGGCCACGGCCACCGCGAGAACTTCCGACGCATCCTCTCGGTGATCTTTCGCACCTCACCGATCCTCAGGCTCACCTTCATCGCCCTCGTGACCTACGGTCTCGCAACCCTTCTCGCCGTGTGGTCGTTCCAGGGCTACTGGCGGTCACTCGGGCTGTCGCTCGGTTGGTTCGGTGTCATCTGGGGCGCGTACAACCTGACCGTCGCGCTCGTCGGTCGCGCCGCGCACCGACTCGAGCGGCGGGTCGGCGCACAGTGGCTCATTCTGGCAATCGCGATCTTGCCGGTCGTCGGCTACGGCGGGATGGCGCTCTTCGGGCTGGAGATCGTCCCCGGCTGGCTCGCGCTGGTCGGAGGGGTGATCTGTGGCTTCGCGTTCCAGGTGGGGCGCGGGTTGAACCAGGTCGTGGTCAAGGGCGCGATGAACGAACGGATCCCCCCCGAACTTCGCGCCACCGCAAACTCTCTCTCGAGCCTTGGGGTGCGCGTGTTCTTCGTGATGCTCGGGCCGGCGCTCGGGTGGGGGTACGATCGAGAGGGGTACGCGTTGACCTTTGGTGTGGTCGCGGGGCTCTTCGCGCTCTTCTTCTTCACCGTGGGATTGCCCCTCTGGCTCGAGATCGGCCGCGAGTCGCGGGCAAAGGAGAAACGATGAAGTGGATTTCGTACGTGGCTCTCAGTCTCGCGGTCGGCTGCCAGTCCCCCGGTTCGAGAGCGCTCGATGGTGATGGCCCCGCCTCGTTGTTGCCAGGGACCGTGATCCCGACTGCCAGCCTCGAAACAAGAACCCAATCCGCGGGATGGGGTCAGCGATCTTGGTTGGATCAGGTCGACGACATCCGGCGGGGCGCGCGCGAGCTCGCACCAGAGATCGTACTGATCGGGGACTCGATCACTCAGAATTGGGCGGGGGCGGGGCGATCGGTGGGTGGTCCTGGGTCCACGGCGCGGAAACGTTGGCTCGATCCTCTCGGACCGGTTTTGAACGCCGGCATCGCGGGGGACCGCACTCAACATGTTCTTTGGCGTCTCAAGGAGGGAATGCTCGCGGGCTGTCCGGCGAAATTCATCGTCGTGATGATCGGGACCAACAACTTGCCAGAAGACTCCGCCGAGGACATCGCGCTCGGGGTGGAGGCGATCCTTCTGGAGTTGAGGGTCCAGCTGCCGGAGGCAACGGTTCTTCTACTCGGCTGTCCCCCCCGCGGCACGACCCGCGCCGATCCGCTGCGCGAGAAGAGCCGAGCGCTCAACTCTCTCCTTACCGGTGGGGATCGAGGTCCGAAGGTCCGCTGGCTCGATGTCACTCCGCTTCTTGTGGATGAAGAAGGGGAGAATCGCGGTGGACGCATGGCGAGCGACGGCGTTCACCTCTCCGCAGCCGGCTATGAGGTGTTGGGTGAGGTGATTCGCGATGCGTTTTTCTCGAAGGCAACAGACTGTTAGCCCTGGAAGCTTACGGACACGTCAAGTAGGTCGCGCAATCGAGCGCACCGGGACCGTCGGTCGGGTCGAGCCCGCACTCGTTCGGCGCGGGGAGCGGGACCGCGGGGACTCCGAAGAGCGCATTCAGCATCGCGATCGCGTCGGCGATGTTGAGACCGTCGTCATCGTTCGCGTCGCACGCATCATCGCAGGTGATCGTGATACTGCCCGACCCATTCGGAAAGAGCACGCCGAGGAACGCGATCGCATCCGCGATGTTCTTCCCTCCGTCGTGGTTGCAGTCGCCGCGACGGAACTGTTGTCCAACGACAGCCGGCGTCGTGAGCGCGAGCAGGTAGTCCGCCATCACGGCGTCACGGTCCCCCCCGAATCCTCCGAACTCGAAACTCGACGACAGCATCGCGCCCTTGCCCGGGCGTCGGGCGATGATCGCGGTGGTGTAGTTGGTCTCGCCCACAAACGTACCGTCCGGGACGTTCTGCCAGATCGGACCCGCGGTGAGACCGGGAGGAGAGAGGTCCACCGCGAGGCGGTCGGTGTTCTCGAAGAGCGAGCTGTCTTGGAAGTACTGCGTCGCGGTGTAGCCGGAGAAGTCCGCGCCATCGAGCCCCGAGTCGACCCCGACCATGGTCGTGTAGCTGCCGTCGCCATCGTTCACGAGCTCCACTCCATCGACATCGTCGAGCAGGCTCGGGACGTGCAAGAAGCCCCAGTGGTCCGCACCCTCGAGGTAGACGTGAACCCCGGCGTCGAGGAGCGCGACGATCGTGTTCGCCTCCGCCTCGGTGAGATGGTAGTCGTCGGGGTAGGTGCCATTCACGATCCAGATGCGGGTCGCGGCGTCGGTCAACGTGCTGAAGCAGGGAAAGCTGTCGAAGTCGAAGAGCCGAAGGACGCTCGAATCGATCCCGTTCGCCAGCAGCGCACTCTCGATCGCCGGCGCACTCTGCACCGCGCCCGCCGGTCCCTCGAGATCCAAGATGATGTCGGTGTTGAGGAAGGCGAGATCGACGGCGGTCACCTCACAGAAGGTGCTCGAGATCACGCCGATGCTACAGAGCCCGGTGACGGTGATCGTCATCGCGCCCGAGACCGGCGCAGTTCCGGTCCAGCTGTTTCCGGTCAAGCCGGTGGCGAGAACTCCGCCGGGATTCGCCTCGACCGAGTATTCGAGGTGTCCGCCGGCATCCCAGCTGACAAAGAGCTGGTTGGTGGTGCAGTCGTAGTCGCAGACGAGCCCGGTGACGTCGAAGCAATCCTCCTGGATCGTGAGGTCGCCCGCACCGGTCGATCCGTTGAACGCGGTTCCGCCGCCGACCCGGATGAAGTAGGTCACTCCACCGACCGCGTTCCACTCTGCTCGCGCCGTGTTGAGCGGGCAATTCGAGTTGAAGTCGTTGCAGGCGATCGGAGTCGATCCGAAGGTCGGGCAGCCGCCGGAGCCGTCGAATACTTCCACTACGCTATCGAACTGCGTCGACCCGCAGGTGCTCGCGCGGTAGAGCGCCGAGTTCGGGGCTAAGAAGGAATACCAGAGATCGCTCGACCCTTGGCCGCAAGAGAAGGGAGGCGCCGTCGAGTCCGTTGCGGTGCCGGAGTTGTCGAACGCGATGGTGCCGACCCCGATCGGGATCGCCAGGGCGCAGAGATCGTTCGCGGGGGCACCGAAGGCGGCATTGCAGGAGGAGACTGCGGTCGAGCCTTGCGCGGAGGAGAGCCCTCGGAAGCCCATGGAGACGACCCCGACGGTGCCGGGTGACAGAAGGTGAGTGTAGCTCGTCTGAGTTTGCGGAATCGTCGCGACCAACGCGCCGTCAACGGTGACCTCGACCCCGAGGTCGTAGTCACTTCCCACCGGAATGACGTAGCTGCCGGTGATCTGATCGGGAACGCTCGAGTCGCAGATCAACTGGGCCGGATCCGCGAGGAGGTACTCGAGGAGGAACTCGCCCGCGGGGACTTGGCTCGTCGGGCCCCCCTTGCCGACGCGGACGAAGTAGTTCGTGCCCGCCTGGACCGTGAAGGTGTCTGAGTCCCCTCCTTGGCGGCAGGCAATCGCATCGGCGTTGGTGGGGCAGGGCACTCCGAGGTCTTCGTAGATCACGAACGACGACCAACCGCTTCCTCCGACCGTGAACGTGAATTTCATCAGGCCGGTCGCCGGCGCGTTGAACGTGAACCACACGTCCTCGAAGGGACCGAACAGGCAGCCGGGGCCGCCGTTCAGGCCATTGGTATCGTCGTTCGCACCTGCGGTGTCCCATGCGGTGGTCGAGGGAATCACGGTGATCACGTCAGACCCGGTACAGTCGTCGTTGGTGGGGGGGCCCGCAAAATCAAGCGTCATGTTCCCGGCTGTGCCGGGGCTGCCGTCAAACGCACCGAGGCGAATCAAATACTCCTGGCCGGCGCTGACCGGAGTGTTCGACAAGAACGGTGCGCTGATGCACATGATGTTGTCGGCGCTCGCGGGGCAACCGCCGCCGGCAGGGCGCGTGTAGATGCCGTGGACGACTTGGTTGGTGTCGAAGTCGAGGATCAAGATTCCGGTCGCGGGCGCGGTGTAGGCGAACCAAATGTCCTTGTCCATCGGGAACAGGCAGTCGCCGGAGAGTCCTGGGGTCCCTCCCGTCGCGGGGATCGTGGAGAACGGATAGACCCCCGGGGACGCGATCAGATCGGGAGTGGTGCAGTCGTCGTTCGCCGGTGAGGTCAGAAAGTCGACCTGAACCGTGCCGATCGCCGGTCCCGAGAATTGGGTTCCCGAGATGCGGATCATGTACAGCTCACCCCCGGTGACCGCGACCGATGAGAGGTTGTAAAACTGCACGCAGGCGAGCTCATCCCCATTCGTGGGGCAGGTCCCCGTCCCCCCCGGCGCGTGATAGACGACATGGCTCGCATTCGCAGTCATGTCGAGCGTCGTCGCGAGGAATCCGTTGCTCGGCGCGAGGAACTCGTACCAGAGGTCTCCTTCGATCTGACAGCTGTAACCGCTCGAGATCGATGCCAAAGAGGTATCGACCGCGGTGGGCACTCCCGAGACGAGCGGGGTCGCCCCGGTGCACTCGTCGTTGTTGTTCCCCGTGATCACATCGATCGTCAGGTCGCCCGTGTAGAACTGCGCGTCGAACGAGGTGCCGACACGAATGAGGCAGGTCTGCCCTTGGGTCACGGAGGTCGAGGAGAATGACGGCTGCGAACACTGCAGTTCGTCCCCGATCAACGGGCAGCCGCCGCCGTCGTAGATCACGTGGTACGGAGTCGCCTGGGGATCGTTCGACAGTTCCACAGTCAAGACACCATCGTTCGGCGCAGTGATGCTGTACCAGAGATCGGCGTAGAGCAGATTGTCACCGAAGGGAGGCGGGTTGCAGGTGATCTCGATCGATGGGTCGAGAGTGGCGTTGATGCAGTCGATGGCGAGGGTGCTCCCGAGGGCGAATGGCGCGGCTTGGGAGCATTCGTCGTTGGCGGCGATCGTTTGGAAGTCGACCGTCAAAATGCCGATCGCGGCGCTGGTCGATTGCACGTTGGGTGCCACGCGAATTAGAAGGTTTTGCCCAGCCGTGACGGGGAAGGCGGTGTGTTCTTGGAGCGAACAGTAGAGCTCATCCAAGATCGAGCTCGGGCAGCCGCCGGCGTAGATGGCATGGTGGTAGAGGACATCCTTGTCGACCACGAGGAGGCCGTTTCCGGGCGCCGTCACCGAGTACCAGAGGTCGGGCCCCATCGGGCAAGAGTAGTTCGGTGAAGTGGTCGAGGCGGTCGTATCCACCGTGACGGTTTGGCCCATGCTCAATCCGATGGGCGTGGTACAGCTGTTGTTCGACGGGATCGGAACTTCGACGACGTTCAGGACGCCCGGTCCGAACGCGGGGAGCGCTCCGCCGGTCTGGCCACTCACGCGCACTCGGTACGTCGTGCCTGCGGTCGCGAGAATGAAGGCACGCGCTTGTGGGCTGCCGCCGCCGAGACCCTGGTTGCACACGAGCTGATCGAGGACTCCCGGAACGCACGCGGCATCGTAGATGGTGATGACCGGATCGAAGCCCGAGCCGATGGTATCGAACTGGTAGGTCGCATTGTTCGGCGCGGTGAAATCGAACCAGACATCGAACCCCGAAGTGGTTGCGCAACTCGGCGCGGCGCTGGTCCCGGTCGTCGCCCCCGTGGTGTCGAAATTGGTCGTCCCAATTGTGATGGGGCTCGCGTTCGCGCAGGTGTCGTTCGCGGGCTGAGCCGAGAGCTGGGTGCCGGCAAAGATCAGGAGACCCAAGCCCATGACACCGGAACGGCTGAGACGACTTCGCATCGAGACCTCTTCCTAATGACGGGTTTTGACTGTTCAAAGGGAGGCCCGAGTATAGCCTCTTGCGAGTGACGAGGGCAGGATCCGCACCTTCGAATTGGAATCGGGGCGGGGTACCCTATCGGGCGTTTCCCACGACGATCTTCAATGATCAACTCTAAGAGAGGAGTCTCGCGTGCTCATCGTTTCGATGCGTGGAGTTTGGATCGTGGCCCTCCCTCTGGTGGTGGTTCTGGGGGCGTTTCTTCTCCCGGATGCTCCAGCCCCTTCGCCGATCCAGTCCGACGAGCGCGTGGTCCTCTTCGAAACAACAGCGGTCATCGATCGAAGGGCCCCTCTGTGCATCGTCCCGATTCACGGTTGGATCCACGAGCCGGTGTCGAGTGTCGTGCGCATGAAGGCGATCGAGGAGACACTCGAGGCGTACACCGACGTCGAGATCCCCGCGAACGATCGCGCCCGCTTCGAGCGTCGCATCGGGCTCTTCCTCGTCGACAACGAGCACGGGAAAGAGCTGACCGTTGAAGTGGGGGGGCAGGGCGGAAGGCTCCTCCCCGCGTCTCTCCCCAATGGGCACTTTCGAGGGAGCGTCGAACTCGCTGCCGGGAAGGCCGATGCGAATTCGGTCGACGGGATTCTGAGCGTCGAGACGATCGCTGCGGATGCCCGGGTGTTTCGCGGTCGACTCCGGCTCGTCGAGCGCGAGGGGATCTCGGTGATCAGCGACATCGATGACACCGTGAAAGTGAGCGAGGTCGGGAACAAGAAGCGCCTCCTCGCGCGCACCTTCTGGGAGGAGTTCGAAGCGGTTCCGGGGATGCCCGAGCTGTTCGGGAAGTGGCGCGAGCAGGGAGTTGTGTTTCACTACGTCTCGTCGAGCCCCTGGCAGCTCTATGAGCCCCTCGTCGAGTGGCTGGACCGCGCGAAGCTCCCGCACGCGTCGCTCCACTTGAAAGTGGTGCGGCTGAAGGACTCGAGCATCCTCGATCTCATCGCGCCGGGGTCGGAGACGAAGCCGCCGATGCTCGCGGAGGTGTTGGCCACGTTCCCCGAACGCACCTTCATCTTGGTGGGAGACTCGGGGGAGGCGGATCCGGAGGTTTATGCGCCGCTCCTGCGCGCGCACCCCGAGCAGGTGGTGCGCGTCGCGATCCGGAATGTGACCGGCGCGAGGCGAGACGACGCGCGGTTTGCGCGGCTGTTCGAAGGAATTGCGGCGGAGCGCTGGGTGTTGTTCGACGATCCGAAAGAGCTCGAGGGGTTCTTGCCAAATTCGTCGCGATGATCGAGACACAGGAGCGAGGATGGCCTCCCCCGCAGTGGCGCCGGTTCATGAGCGGTGGGCTCGTTCTCCTTGGGCGGGACTGCGAATGCTTCGACTGTGCGCGAGCGAGGAAC
Organism: uncultured bacterium; assembly: GCA_937876125.1. Lineage (GTDB taxonomy): Bacteria > Planctomycetota > UBA8108 > UBA1146 > UBA1146 > JAFMMO01. The sequence goes on along the minus strand of CALEHF010000293.1, from coordinate 1,113 downwards.
GTAGCGTCTACGGGAGCTGCTTCTTCTTCCCCACCTGGGCCACCCCCGCGGCGTCACCGATCGCGATGGTTCCCGCCGCCACGATCCGCCCATACACGCCGCCGCGCGTCTCGGGTAAGAGCGCGGCTTTCAGGCCATCGCACGCTTCATCCATCTGATCGCACGGATAGGTCTCGCCGACCACTTCGATCTCGCAGGCACCGAGGGTGAGGCGCCCACCGAGGAGCAAGCTCCCGAGGTCGACCCCTTCGACGAGTACGTTCGCGCGCCGCGCCGTCCACGGCAGAGTGCCATCGACGGTACTCGCGGCGTCGGTCCACGCCTCTTTAGCCATGATTGTGATTTGCCGCTTCTCCGACGTGCCGTGGTCATCGACGACGCCGGTGCCCGGGACGAGAACCAACGCCCTGCGCTCTTCGGGGGTCTCTCGCCGGCCGGGGCGGATGCAGAGTCCGACGATCTTTCCTTCGGTCGACATGACACGCTCCTGTTCGTGGGGGGAGAGGATGGGGGAGCCGCGGGCGCCGCGCAATGGGTGGCGAAAGGTTAGAGAGTCACTCTTACGATCAGGTTCAGATCGGGGATCGAGAACCGGATTCCAACGAGCGGAGCGAACGCAGAACCGGTGGATCTTCGTCTTCTTCGATCTCCCGAATCAGGGCGGGGATCCCGAGCGCCTCGATCGCATCGACCTTCCACCTTTGGGCCGCGAGTTCTTCTTCCAAGCGACGGAGTCGCGGGATCTCTGACTTGGCGGCGCCTCCGTAGAGGCGCAGGGTCGCGAGGCATCGTTTGATCCGATTGCCGAGTCCCCAGCGACTGGGCTCGATCAAGGAGACGCAGAGCGGCAGCCCTTCCTCGATGCGATGCTTCGCGAGAATCTCGAGACCGCTCAGCCGGACGTCGTCGGCGAACATGATGCCGCTCGGGGCCGGCTCGATCACGGCCTGACGGATCGCCGGCAAGAGCGGCTTGATCTCCTCGAAGGAGAGTTTCCGGTACACCGATCCGAGAGCTCCTCGCGCGCGGCCATCCTCATTGCGGAGCCCCGCCCGCACCGCCGCGTCGAGCAGCTTTCGATCGACGCCATCGAGAGAGCCCCTCAGCATGCCA
>CALEHF010000292.1 GCA_937876125.1 uncultured bacterium | reverse complement strand
CGTGGACGTTTCCTGCACAATTCCCGGCTCACGGAGGAGAAGATGAAGCCGCCTATCTGTGGGCGGAACTGCGCATCGTGCGGCTCCTCGAAGAGTTGCGCGATCGACCCGCCGACAGCGTTTTGCTCCAGGACGAGCTGGTCCAGCTCAGTCTCCGTTACGGAATCGTCACGCCGTACACTTCGTACCTGATCCGCGAAGCGCCCCGTGGCATGATCAGCCAACGCCTGGGTCGCATGGTGAACATCTCTCCCGAATTGAAGGCACGTGCAGATCGCGAGGCTTCCGGGTTCGAGCGCGACCAGGGTGACGAAGCCTTCGACTACGCGCGTCGCGCGGCTGAGTCGCGTCGCCGGGCAGGTTCGGGGGGAGAAGCCGCCGGGCTCTCCGCGGCTCCAGGGAGTGAGTCGTCGATCGATCGACGCCTCGGCTTGACTAAGCGCGGTGGAAAGACCTTCCATCCGCTGGGCGATGACGACGGCACTATTTTCGACGCCGACCTCGGCGACTTGAACACGGTGCCCGAGCCCGATCTCGAGCTTGCCTACCTCAGCGCAGAGTACCTCACGTTCCTCCGCGACAACCCCGGGGTCGAGAAGATCCTCGCGCGCGGGCGGTCAATGTACTTCCGGTGGGGAGACAAGGTGATTCGAGTGAAAGACGCCACCCCCGAAGAGCCGGTCGAGCCCGTTCCACCGAAGAAGGAGTACTTTTAGGGAGCGGGGCCTTTCGGGAGTATGCCCCCGATCCCTCACACCATTTCTTCTCTGAACGGACCCTCTCCTCCGGTATCGTGGCTCCCTCTCAGAAGGAGGAGCTATGGAGTATCGGAATCTCGGAAGACACGGACTCAAGGTCAGTACCCTCTCCATCGGAGGGTGGATCACCTTCGGCGGCAGCCTCGACGAAGCAGGCACCCGATCGGTGGTGAAGGCCTCGATCGACCAAGGGATGAACTTCATCGACCTCGCGGACGTCTACGCCCGCGGCAACGCCGAACGGGTCGCCGGGGAGGTCCTCCGCGACTACCGTCGTCAGGACCTCGTGGTCTCCTCCAAAGTGTTTTGGCCGATGGGGGATGGTCCGAACGATCGCGGGCTCGGACGGAAGCACATGACCCAGAGCATCGACAACACGCTCGAACGCCTTGGCATGGACTACCTCGATATCTACTTCTGCCATCGGTTCGATCCGGAGACGCCCCTCGAAGAGACGGTCGACACGATGACGGATCTCGTGCGCCGGGGTCGGATTCTCTACTGGGGAACGAGCGTGTGGGAGGCGGAGCAGCTCGAACTCGCGACCACGATGGCAAATGCCCGTCATCAGAACGGCCCCGCGGTCGAGCAACCGCGTTACAACCTGCTCGATCGTCACATCGAAGAAGCGATTCTGCCCACCGCGCGCCGTCTCGGCATCGGCGTCGTCCTCTGGAGCCCGCTCGCCCAAGGGATGCTCACCGGCAAGTACGACAACGGGGTTCCCCAGGGGAGCCGTGCCGAGACGTCGGATTGGATGCGAGAGTCGCTGACCGATGACAACCTGGAGCGCTGTCGAAGGTTCACGGGGCTCGCGCGCGAAGCAGGTCACGAGCCGGGACAGCTCGCTCTGGCGTGGTTACTCTCCCGTGAAGGGGTCACATCTGCGATCACCGGCGCGTCCAGTGCGGAGCAGGTGAACAGCAATTGTGGAGCACTCGAGATCAAAATAGACACCGATCTGGAAGCGCGGATCGACGCCTGCTTTGCGAAAGCGGAAGAGAGCGTCTGAGCGCGGGCGCGCGCGGAGCAGTTCATCGCCCCGGGGGCAATAAAGGGGCGTCGAACTAGCCGTCGCCGTCCCCAGCGGGGTCGTCGTCGCTGTCCTCGGGCAGCTGGGAGAGCTCGATTCCCGCGGCGTGCGCTTCCTCGAGTACCCGTTCTGCCTCAGCGACCGCCGAGGCCGGTACTTTGACCTCGCTCCCGATCCGCCCCATTATCTTTTGAGAGACCGCCCACTCATCCATCAGGGAGTCCCCTTCAATGACAGCCGGGATTCCCGCGGCGCGCAGGACCGCTTGGATCACCCGAGCTTCGTCAGAGCTGCCCGCGGTCATCAGAACGACGAGTGCATTGGACATGGTTCTCTCCTTCCGGTGTATTGTCACCGATGTCGGGCACGCTGGCGATGGCCAAGAAGGCTGTCGGGAAACTGCCTCCCCGACCTGGAATAAGCGCTGATCGCGAGCGAGTCGACAAGCCGCAGCCGCGATCAGCATTTCTTCCAGGCTGAGTCGCAAGCGACGAGGGGCGCCCCGGTTTCCGGAGCGCCCCTCGTCTCGTTCCGACGAGCCGCGCCAGGGGTTGATCACATGCCGAGTCTCTCCACCGACCTGAGGGACAGAGCGACCAGGCGCTCCGGCATCACTCCCAGATACAGAATCCCGAAGGAAGTAATACCGAGCGCGAGGTGGAGTCCCCACGCCGCTTCAACCTTCTCGATCTTCTCCGACGGCTCGTGGAAGTACATGGCGACGACTGGGCGCAGGTAGTAGTAGATGCTGACCATCGAGGTAACGATCCCGATCACGGCCAGCTGCCAGTACCCACCCAAAACCGCATCACGGAAGATGAAGTACTTGCCCATGAATCCACCGGTCAGAGGAATCCCTGCGAGGGAGACCATCGAAAGGGTGATTGCCAAGGCGATGAGCGGGTGGCGGCGCCCGAGTCCTTTGATCGCGTCGAGGGTGTCGCAGTCGCGGTCCCCATGTTTGAGGGACGAGAGCGCGACGAACACTCCGAGAGTCGTGACCAGGTAGGCAGCGAGGTAGAAGAGCGATCCTGCGAGCACCTTTGGGTTCACGCTACCTTCATGGAGGGCGAGTCCGACCGGGATCATCAGGTAGCCGCTGTGGGCGATTCCCGAGTAAGCGAGCATGCGTTTCAAGTTGGTCTGGTTCAGCGCGGCGAGGTTCCCGAGCGCCATGGTGATCACTGCGATCGCCATGATCAAGCCCGCCATGTTGGCGCTGTCTCCGGTCGCCATGACCAGCCGCAGGAGCGCAGCGAAGCTCGCCACCTTCACGGCAACTGCCATCCACCCCGCGGCGAGCACCGGGGAGCCTTGGTAGACGTCCGGGACCCACGAGTGAAAGGGAACCGCCCCGACCTTGAAGGCGAAGCCGATGATGACGAGCAAGGTGCCGACCGATCCGAGGACGGGGTCGAGCCCATCACCGAAGTCTGCGAGCTGGATCGAGCCGCCGCTCGCGCCGTAGAGGAACGCCATACCGAGCAACAGAAATCCGCTCGAGAAGGCGCCCATGATGAAGTATTTGAAGGCGCCTTCGGCGCTCTCCCGCCAGGCGCGCACGTACCCCGCGAGAACGTAGAGTGCGAGAGAGAGAGTCTCGACGGCAACGAAGATCGAAATCAAGTTGGTCGCCTGAGCGAGCAAAACCATCGCACCCGCTCCGAGGAAGATCAGAGCGTGGAACTCCCCTCGGTGCTTTCCGATGCCGGAGAGGTATCCCCCCGCCGCGAGCGAGGTGAGCAGAGTCGCCAAGATGATGATCCCCGCGGCGAATCGCCCGAACAGGTCATCGGTCATGGCGCCCGCGAACAAGCGAACCGAAGTATCCCCCGCAGAGACGCTCAGCGCGGCGAACGCCAACAGCGCGCCTGCGACCCCGGTCAGGACGAGGTGAGTCTTCGGGCTACTATCCTCGTTCGGGTCACGATCGCCGAAGCACGTGTCCATGAGGAGCAGTAACAGCCCCGTCGCAAACAGAATCGCCGAGGGGAGGACCGCCTCGAACTCGGCTCTGGAGAAGACTAGTTCTTCCATGGCAGGTCCTTATCTCAGCAGATCGAGGTACTGGATCACCGTCGGCTCGACGAGATCGGTGAACGACTTCGACCCGAGACCGATCCACACCATCATCACCACGATCGGCGTGAGGTAGACGATCTCCCGTGCAGACACGTCAGCGATATGAGCGTTCTCCTCGTGGACGAGCGGCCCGAACAGGAACCGCCGCGTCAACGTGAGCATGTACACGGCGCCGAGAACGACGCCAGTCGACGCGATCACTGCGTAGAGCGGCTCGACCTTAAACACTCCAAGGAGGATCAGGAACTCTCCCACGAACCCGTTGAGGCCGGGGAGTCCAATACTCGAGAGTGTCGCGATGATGAAGAACACACTGTAGATCGGGACCACCTTCGCGATCCCGCCGTAGTTCGCGAGCTGACGGGTGTGCCTGCGCTCGTAAATGATCCCGATCAACAGGAACAGCATCCCGGTCGATAAGCCGTGGTTCACCATTTGAAGGATCGCACCGACGATCCCCTCGACGGAGTCTGCCCCGTTCGCCTGCCGGTACATGAAGATGCCGAGGACGACGTAACCGAGGTGACTCACCGAAGAGTAGGCGACCAGCTTCTTGATATCGTTCTGCACCAACGCCATACACGCGCCGTACACGATCCCGATCAATGCGAGCCAGCAGATCCACGGGGTGAACACCACGGTCGCATCGGGAAAGAGCGGCATCCCGAAGCGGAGGAACCCGTAGGTTCCCATCTTGAGCAGGACCCCGGCGAGGACCACGGATCCCGCGGTGGGGGCCTCGACGTGCGCGTCGGGAAGCCAGGTGTGCAGCGGGAAGATCGGGACCTTGATCGCGAAGCTGAGCGCGAAGGCAGCGAACAGCCAGAGCTGCTCCTCCCGAGCCATCGGATTGCTCTGCAAGCTGGCCAGGATGGTGGGCAAGTCGAACGTCCCGGCATGCTTGTAGATCCACAGCATCGCAACGAACATCAGCAGCGAGCCGACCATCGTGTAGATGAAGAACTTGATCGCTGCGTAGATTCTTCGCTGCCCGCCCCAGATCCCGATGATGAAGTACATCGGGATCAGCATCGCCTCCCAGAACAGATAGAAGAAGATGAGGTCGAGGGCGAGGAACGCACCCAGCATCCCGCTCTGAAGGAGCAGAAGACAGATCTGGAACTCCTTCACCCGGTCGGTGACGCACTTCCACGTGCTGAGGAAGACCAGCGGCATGGTGAAGGTCGTCAGCAGAACCAGCAGAATGCTGATGCCATCGATGCCGAGGTGATACGAGATCCCGAGGCTCGGAACCCACGCTTGGATCTCCTCGAACTGGTAACTGCCCAGGCTCTTGTCGAAGCTGGTCAGCATGACGAGGCTGAGCAACAGCGTGACGAGAGAGATCATGAGAGCGCCTTGGCGCATGACTGACTCATTCTTCCGGTCAACGAACGAGAGCAGAAGCGCTCCCACCGCTGGTGTGAAGATGATCAGTGTGAGGATCGGAAGGCCGTTCATCGCTTCAGTGCCCCGCATCCTTCAAGAGTAGCATGATGATCAGCACCAGGGCACCCCACCCGAAGGTCAGTAGATAGGCGGGAATGAATCCCGACTGCATTCTTCTGAACATGTGCCCGGTCCCCTTGGTGAACGCGGCCGTGCCCTCGACAAGGATCTTGTCGATGAGGAGCTGGTCGATGAGCGCCCAAGTGAGGTGGGACGCGGCGTGGAAACCCTTGACGAAGAACTCGTAGAACTCGTCGACGTAGAACTTGTTCTCGGACCAGGAGCGCAATCGGCGGCCGCTCGGCGAAGTGACGACGAGCTTCGCGAGGAGCGCCTTCCCTGGTCCGTACAAGTAGAAGGCGATGCCGAGTCCGGAAAGCCCCACAAAGACCGAGATGAGCAGTGAAATCCATTCGCGCGAATGAAGTGCACCCAGCTGCGCTTCGGTCAGGTCCCCGTGCCCGTGCGCGAGGTGGGTGAATTCGCCGAGTACATTGTCCGCGACGAACGGGATCGGAAGGAACTCCGGGACCCCGAGGAACCCACCGAACATGGCGAGAAGCGCGAGGAAGAAGAGAGCGAAACCGATCCAGCGACCCGGCTCCCTGACCGAAGGGAGCAGCTTCGGATCGACCCGGCTCTCTCCCCAGAAGGTCATCGCGACACTGCGGAGCATGTAGAACGCCGTGAGACCCGCGGTGAGTACCGAGACCCCCCAGAAGACAGCGGCGAAGGAGGACGGATGCTCTCCGAATGCCTGCTCGAAGCCGGCGAACAGAATCTCGTCCTTCGAGAAGAAGCCCGCAAAGAGCGGCACTCCTGCGATCGCGAGCGTGCCCACCATGTAACACACGTAGGTAAAGGGCAGCTGCTTCTTGAGCCCTCCCATCTTTCGCATGTCCTGCTCATGGTGCATCGCGTGAATGACCGAGCCGGAGCCGAGGAACAGGAGAGCCTTGAAAAATGCGTGAGTGACGACATGGAAGAACGCCGCGCCGAAGGCGCCCATCCCGATTGCAAAGAACATGTACCCGAGCTGACTCACCGTTGAGTAGGCGAGGACTTTCTTGATGTCGTTTTGGCTGAGCGCGATCAATGCGGCGAGAAGCGCAGTGCACGCGCCGACCGCTGCGATCACATTGAGCGTGATCGGGCTCGCCTCGAAGACCGGCATCATCCGGCAACAGAGATAGACACCCGAAGTGACCATCGTCGCCGCGTGAATGAGGGCGGACACCGGAGTCGGGCCCGCCATCGCGTCGGGAAGCCAGACGTAGAGGGGGATCTGAGCGCTCTTGCCGGTCGCGCCGACGAAGAAGAGCAGCGAGATCCAAGTGGCGAGATCGAGACCCCAAAGGAGGGTGTCGCCACCGAGCCCCTGGGCGCACGCCTCACCAACCGCTCGGGTGTCGATGGTCCCGAAGTATCTCTGACAGAGGAAGATCGCCAACAACATGCCGAAGTCGCCGATGCGGTTGACGATGAACGCCTTCTGCCCGGCGCGCGCATTGGCTTTGTCCTCGAACCAGAAGCCGATCAGGAGGTAGGAGCAGAGTCCCACGCCTTCCCAACCGACGAACATCAGCAACAAGTTGTCGCCGAGGACGAGGAGCAGCATGAATGCCGTGAACAGATTCAAGTAGGCGAAGAAACGGTAGTAGCCCTTGTCGCCGCGCATGTAGTCGATGGAGTAGAGGTGAATCAGCGACCCGACACCGAGAATCACCAGACACATCACTGAGGTCAGGTTGTCGGCGAGGAGTCCAAATGAGGCGGTGAAATCGCCGACCTTGATCCAATCGAAGACGTGCTGGTGAAGCGCTCCTGCGTGGCCGTCCCCCTGGGCTCGACTCAAGTGCAGAAAGACACCGACCGCGACAAAAAAGGCCGAGATCGGCGCCAGCGCGCCGACCCAAGAGACGAACTTGGGTCCGAACTTCTTACCGAACAGGCCATTCACGACGAAGCCTAGGAACGGCAGCAGCGGGATCCAAATCAGGTTTGATTCCATGGTGTCCCCCTCAACCATTCATCCGGCAGAGGTCGCGAACATCGATCGTTCGCCACTTGCGCCAAATGAGGAGGAGGAGCGAAAGTCCGATCGCCGCCTCCGCAGCGGCCACCGCGAGGACCATGATCGCAAAGACCTGTCCACGGTGTTCTCCTGCCGCCCCGGCGACCGCATGGGCGCGACCGAAGGCGACGAGCGCCAAATTGACCGCGTTCAGCATCAACTCGAGCGACATGAGGATCACCAGGATGTTGCGGCGAGCGAGAACCCCGTAGATCCCGACGCTAAACAGGAACGCGGAGAGGTAGAGGCACGCGGTCAGGCTAAACATGAGCGGCCTCCTCAGCGCGAGCGGCAGGCGGGGTGAGACCATTGCCGGCGGAAACGCGTCGGCGGGTCCTCAGTGAGATGTGGACGGCGCCGACGATGCCGACGAGAATCAGAATCGAAGCGAGTTCGAAGACCAGAAGGTGCTCGTGGAAGAGCTCCCTTCCGAAAGCCGCGGCTCCTCCGTGTTCTGGACCGAGCGAAGCGAGTTCCGGAAAGACCACGGGCACCGCGGGGAGCTCTGGGTGCAACAACGCGGATTCGTGGATCGCGAACCACAAGAGGCAGAACACCAGGGATGCCGTTCCGCCCGCCACGACTCGATCTACTGCTCCTCCCTCTTCAGGGAGGTCCCCCTCGCGCGGGTTGATCAACATGATCACGAACAGGTACAGGACCATGATCGCCCCGGCGTACACGAGGAGCTGCATGAAGCCCAGGAAGTCGGCTTCGAGCAGCAAAAATATCATCGCCATCGCGCCGAAGAGGACGATCAGGAACAACGCCGAGTAGATCGGGTTGCGCCGGGTGACCACGAGAATCGACGCCAACACTGCGATGGCAGCGATGATCGCGAAGCTCGTGTGTTGCAACCAGGGGCTCATGATTCTCCCCGTCCCTCTCTTCTTGAAATCGATTCGACCGCTATCCGGAACCGACTCAGTTCGAGAGCAACCGTTCTTTGTCGTAGATTTTTTCCCCGCGCGTGCGCGAAGGAATGTTGAAGACCGGCGTCAGCTCGATCGCATCACACGGACACGCCTCTTCACACATGCCGCAGTAAATGCAGCGCATCATGTCGATGTTGAAGAGCCGTGGGCGTTTCTCGCGATCGGACCAGGGCGCTTCTTCCGCGACGATCTCAATGCAATGCGCAGGGCACGCGGTCGAGCAGAGGAAGCAAGCGACGCACTTTTCGCGACCCAGCTCGTCCCGCTTCAATCGGTGCTCGCCGCGGTACCCCGGTGCGGGCGCGCGACGCTGCTCTGGGTAGTGCTGCGTGTTCGCATCGACCCGAAACATGTGATGCAAGGTGTTTGCGAGCCCCTTGATCAGGGGCACGAAGTAAGTCCGTTCGGCGAGCCCCGGGCCCTTTGGCTCTGCGGGGCCATCGTCGTGGTCGTGGTCGTGGTCGTGCGCCATCGATGCTCCGTTCAGGTTCAGAAGGGGAGGGGAATCAGCCAGTTCCACCCGAGGATTCCGCCCAGTGCGGTCAGTCCCAAGTTGCCGAGCGAAAGTGGGATCAAGATCTTCCAACCGAGGTGCATTAACTGGTCGTAGCGGAAGCGCGGGAAGCTCCACCGCACCCAGATGAAGAAGAACAGGAGGAAGGTGAGTTTGCCGGTGAAGATTCCGATGCTGATGAGGATGGTCCAAATGCTCGCATCGCCCATCACGGCGGGGACGTCGAGCCAGGGCATGTGCCAGCCGCCGAGGAACAGGGTCACCATGAGGGCCGACATGGTCAGCATGGCAACGTACTCCCCGAGGAAGAATGTCGCGAACTTCAGCGACGAATACTCGGTGTGGTAACCCCCGACCAGTTCGGCCTCGCACTCGGGCAAGTCGAAGGGGAGGCGGTTCGTCTCAGCAAAGCTCGCGATCAAGAAGATAATGGCCGCGAGCGGCTGTCGGAACACGTTCCACGACAAGAACCCGTCGAACCCGAACAAGTGGAGCCCGAGCAAAGTGCCGCCAGCGCTGTACTGCTGTTGGACGATGACCTGCAAATCGATGGACTGCGCGGTCATGACGACAGAGATTACAGCAAGTCCGAGCGCGACCTCGTATGAGATCATCTGCGCCGAGGCGCGGAGACCTCCGATCAGCGAGTACTTGTTGTTCGAGGCCCAGCCTCCAAAGGCGAGCCCGTACACCCCGAAACTCCCGACCGTCAGCAAGAAGACGATGCCGAGGTCGAAGTGGGCGGCTTGCGTATCGAGTCCCACCGGAATCACGGTAAACGCGAGAATCGCCGGGGCGTAGACAAGCAGCGGAGCGAGGCGGTAGATCCAGCGATCCGCGCCATCCGGCGTAATGTCTTCTTTGAACGCGAGTTTGATCACGTCCGCGACCGGCTGCAGAGCACCGAGCGGTCCGACGCGGTTGGGTCCCACGCGGTCCTGAATCCACGCCGCGATCCGGCGCTCGAAGTAGACGAGCCCGGGAACGATCTGAAGGACAGCTCCGAACACCAGAACCGCTTTGAAGATCTGGATGACGTAAGGGTTCGTAATGATGTCGTGGATCATACCGAACCTCCTTCCACTCCCACCGGGAGCGGAATGAAGCCTGGCAGTGGCGCACCGGTGGCCGGGAGCGTGGAGTGGGAGAGGCCGTGAAACGGCTTCTTCACATCGGCGAGCTCGCGGAACACGGCGGACGAGGAGAGGCTCCGCGGGCGAAGGCCCGCGATTCGCAGGACCGCCTGAAGTCGCTGGAGGTCGTGGCTCCACTCCACATCGCCGGGAGCATGGAAGCTTCGGACCCGTTGTAGGCGGCCATCTTCGTTCGCATAGGTACCGTCCTTTTCGAACGGGGAGGCACCGGGGATCACGAGCCCAGCGCCCTCGGTCCACGCTCCGGCCTGGAGTGCGAACACCGCGCGGCGCTTCGCCTTCCTGATCGCCTGAACCCAAGCGTCATCTGGATCCGGGTGGGGGAAGCCTGCGAATACGATCAGAGTCGACACTTGACCCTTCTCGAGCGCGGTCCGGAGCGCGTGCCCCTGACTGCCGAAGACCAGCTTTCCGAGCACCGCTTCGACTCCGAGGCGGTTCGGCGCTTTCTCACCACTGATGGTGAACTGGCCGGGAAAGCTTTGAGCGGTACCGTCCGCTGGCTTCCAACCGCCCACCAAGGCGTTGTTCGCATGGCTCGCGATCTGTTCGACGAGAAACGCTTCTTCGCAGGTGATGTAGGGATCGACCAGGATGCCGAGCGTGCCCCCAGGGTCTTGGAGCCAGTGGGCGAGCGTTTCATGTGCGTCGTGATCCTCGACCGGCTCGCCATCCTTCGTGCAAGCGGTGACCCGCTCGTCAGCGAGGAGATAGCGGTAGTCGTAGCGCCCCTCGTCGCACATCCACCACTTGTTGACTTCCATGTTTTCGCGCGGGACGAGGCGCTTCACGAAGCCGTCCAGTGATTGCACTTCGACGTTGCACCCGCGCGCACACCCTGCGCACACAGAGTCGGTCTTCCGCATGTTCCAGATCCGCGCTTCGAACTTGAAATCGTTCGAGATGAGCGCGCCGACCGGGCAAATGTCGACGACGTTCCCCGCCAGTGGGTTGTCGATCGGCACTGTGGGAAAGACATCGACCACCGAGCGGTCGCCGCGTTCGACGACACACAGCTCACCGGTGCCAGAGATCTCGTCGCAGAAGCGCACGCAGCGCGTACACACGATGCAGCGGTTTCCCCAGATGTCGATCGTGGGGCCGAGCTCTTTGGTGTGCCGGATGTTCTTCTCTTCGTCGAACCGACTCCGATCGGGGCCGTGATCGTATGAATAGTCCTGCAGATCGCACTCGCCCGCCTTGTCACAGACCGGGCAGTCGAGCGGGTGGTTGATCAGCTGGAACTCCATGACGGCGTTCCGGGCTTCGATCGCCATCGGGCTTTCGGTTTGAATCTCGAGCCCCTCCGCGATCCGCTCGGAGCAGCTGATCACCGGCTTTTTCGATCGGTTCGACTCGACCATGCAGATGCGGCAGTTCCCCGCGATGGTCAGGCCCGGGTGATAGCAGAAGTTGGGAATGGTGGTCTCGAGCGCCTTGGCGGCCTCGAAAATCGTCATTCCAGCCGGGCTTTGGACCGGCTGACCGTTCAGGACCCAGTTGACCAGGGGGGTCTCGGGGTTCGTCGCCTCAGACATGGAGGCCGCCTCCGATTCGATCCGGGTGACGTCTCTTCACCTCGGGGCTGCCCCCGTGCTCGATGCAGTGAATAAACTCGTCGCGGAACTTCTGGGTGAAGGACCATGCAGGGAAGGCGGCCGCGTCCGCGAGGACGCAAATCGTCTTCCCGACCATGCGATCACAGACGGTGTCGATCCGATCGAGGTCTTCGAGCTTGCCGTGGCCGTAGGCGATCCGGTGCACGATCTTTTCGAGCCAACCGGTGCCTTCACGGCAGGGGGTGCACTGGCCGCACGACTCGTGGTGGTAGAACTTCATCACGTTGAGAAGGGCGTTCACCATGCAGGTCTGATCGTCCATGACGATCACGCCCGCGGAGCCGAGCATAGAACCCGCCGCGGCGAGGGATTCGATGTCCATCGCGACGTCGCATTCGTCGGCGCTGAGTACGTGGGCGGAGGATCCACCCGGAATCACGGCTTTGAGCTTGCGCCCTTTCCAGACTCCGCCGCAGTGATCGTTGATCAGCTCGAGAAGATTGACTCCCATCGGAAGCTCGTACGTCCCCGGCTTTTCGACGTGGCCACTGACACAGTACAGCTTCGGTCCCGGGCTACTCTCGGGACCGATCTTCTTGTACCCCTCAGCGCCGATTTCCATGATGTAAGGAAGGTTCGAAATGGTCTCGACGTTGTTCACCACCGTGGGGCAGCCGAACAATCCTTCGATCGCGGGGAACGGCGGCTTCAACTTCGGCTGACCGCGCTCTCCTTCGAGTGAGGTGAGCATGCCCGTCTCTTCGCCGCAGATATACGCGCCCGCTCCGCGGTGCACGGTGATGTCGAGGTGAAAGTCGTGACCGAGAACCTTCGAACCGAGGATTCCCTTGTCGTACGCCTCCGCGCAGGCGGCGACGAGACGCTGGTACGCGTGAACGTACTCACCGCGAATGTAGATGTACGCGGAGTGAATCCCGACCGCCCAGCACGAGATGATGATCCCCTCGATGAGCTGGTGGGGCATGCGCTCCATCAACACGCGGTCCTTGAATGTGCCAGGTTCCGATTCATCCGCATTGACCGCGAGGTACTTCAGCTTGTCGGTCTGCTTGGGGACGAAGCCCCACTTCACACCGGTGGGAAACCCTGCTCCGCCGCGACCGCGCAGGCTCGAAGCCTTCACTTCGTCGATGAGCGCGTCCGGCTCCCAATCTCGAAGCGCCTTACGCGCGCCCTCATAACCGCCCGTCTTCTCGTAGAACTCGAGGGTATGGCAGTTGGGGTCGCCGAGGTGGGGCGTGAAGATCTTTCGAAAGCTCACCGAGCACCTCCCCGCGCCGATTCTTTCTTGCAGTCTTCGATGATCCGATCGACGTCGTCGAGAGTGAGGTTCTCGTGGTAGTTGTCGTTTAGTTGGAACATCGGTGCAGTGTCACAGGAACCGAGGCATTCCACCTTCGAGACAGAGAACATGCCGTCCTCCGTCGTCTCGCCCATTTCGATCCCGAGGCGCTTCGCGATGTGATCGGCGAGTTCTTGCGACCCACGCAGCGCGCAGGACAAAGTACTGCACACTTGGATGTGGAACGTGCCGGTTCCGGCGCGTCGGAAGTGGGTGTAGAAGGTCACCACTCCGTAGACGCGGGCCGGAGAGATCCCCATCAGATCCGCGACGTACTTCATCTCGGGGATCCCGAGCTCACCGAACTCTGCTTCCGCGATGCGCAGAGCGGGCAACAGCACCGCTTGCTTGTCGGGGTAGCGCGTCAGGAGCCACTCGTACTTTTTCATCCCCTTTTCGGAGAACTTCAAATCGCTCATGGCTATCGATCCAGCTCCCCTGCGATGACGTGGAAACTCGAAAGGATCGCCACCGAGTCCGAGATCATCCCGCCTTCCACGAGGCGCGGGAAGATCGCGTAATTGTAGAATGACGGCGGGCGAATACGGATGCGCAGTGGCGTGTCAGAACCGTCAGAAACGACGAAAAAGCCGAGCTCGCCGCAGGGGGCTTCGGTGGAAGAGTAGATCGAGGCTCCCTCTTCCGGGCGAATCCCGTGACCGAGCATCACCAGCTTGAAGTGGTGAATCAGCGACTCCATGTCGGTGTAGACCGCCTGCTTCTTCGGCAACGAGGTCTTGAAGTCTTCGTGAACCACCGGGCCGCTCGGGAGAGTCGCCATCGCTTGACGAATGATTTCGAGAGACTGCTCGATCTCGTCCATGCGCTGGAGGTAGCGCGCCCAAGAGTCTCCCGAATCTTGGATGGGCACTTCGAAGTTGTACTGATCGTAGCCGAGGTAGGGCTTGTCGCGGCGCACGTCGAGATCGACGCCGCTCGCGCGCCCGATCGGTCCCGAGAGCCCCCAGCTGAGGGCGGTTTCGGTATCGACAACACCCACCCCTTGTACCCGATCCTTGAAGATCCGGTTCGTCTTCAGCATGTAGTGGATCTCGGCGTGGAGTGGCGGGAAGAGCTCCAGGAAGCGATAGACTTCGTCCGCGAAATTCGGCGGGACGTCGCGCATGATGCCGCCGACCCGGGTCCACGAGGTCGTGAGGCGCGCGCCGCACACTGCTTCGATGATGTCGTAGACCATTTCGCGCTTCTCGAACGCCCACAACATGACGCTGAAGGCCCCGAGGTCCATCGCCTGAAGACCGACGCAAAGCACGTGGTCTCCAATTCGGGAGAGTTCGCTCATGATCACGCGCAGCGCTTGGCAGCGTGGCGGCACTTCGATTCCGAGCAATTCTTCCACCGCGACCGCATAGCCGACGTTGTTGTTGATCGCAGACAGGTAATTCATCCGGTCGGTGACCGTGACCCACTGCTGGTAGGTCATGTGTTCGGCGAGCTTCTCGAACCCGGTATGCAGGAAACCAATCTCGACGTCCGCCTCGACGATCGTCTCCCCCTCGATGGTGAAGATGTTCCGAAGAGTCCCGTGGGTCGCAGGGTGCTGCGGCCCAAAGTTCATGATCAGGCGCTGAGAGTCTTCTTCGTCCTGCTCTTCTTCCACCTGGAAGACGCTCTTCAGGTGTTCGCCGGTGGCGCCCTTCGAAAGCTCCTTCTCGAGAGTTCGCTTAGAGGGGAGAGGAGCGCTGGCCCTGCGGTCGGGCGCCTTACTTTTTCCGCGGTTTGGATTCACGTTGCACCTCCTCGACGTACTCGGGGGTGTGCATACCCCTGCCGATCGACACCGGGTAGGGGAGTGGCGCGTCTTCGACCATTTCGTTGCCTCGTGGGCGCACCAGCGGGAACTGGCGACGTTCGCCACGCCCCTTCAGGGGGTAGTCCTTCAAGAGCGGAAATGCGGGGAAGTCTTCCGGCATGAGCAGGCGCCGCAGGTCCGGATTGCCGTCGAAGACGATCCCGAACATGTCGTGGGTTTCCCTCTCACTCCACCGCGCCGAATCCCACAGGTCGACGACGCTCGGCACCGATTCAACTTCTTCGGGGAGCCAGGCGTGCAGTCGAATGTTGAGCTTGTCAGGGATGCGGTAGAGGACGTAGACGACTTGGAAGCGCTCGATCGTGTCGCGCCCGAGAAAGTCGATGGCCGTGATGTCTTTGAGAAACTCGAAGTTCTGTTCGAAACGCAAGTGTTCGAGAATGGCGCGCTGATCGGGAGTTCGCACGATGAACCCGGTTTGGCCCCCGTGGGTGACCTCGTCCAGAATGCGGCTCTCGATCAGAGGGGGCAGCGCGGCGCGCACGGGATGCGGTGCCGGCTGTTGGTTCGAAGGAGACGCGTCTCCGGGAGGAGTCTCCGGGGGGGGCGTGTCATCGCTCATCGATTAGCTCCCGTGCTTTCCGCTGTCGAGTTTCTCGCCGGAAACGATCTTCTGTACTTCGAAGACAGCGTCGAGGAGCGACTCGGGTCGTGGCGGACAACCGGGCACGTACACATCGACAGGGATGAACTGATCGACCCCTTGGATCATGGTGTAGGTGTCGAAAACCCCGCCACATGAGGCGCAGGCGCCCATGGAAATCACCCACTTCGGCTCCGGCATCTGACGGTAGATCTTTTGCAAGACGGGCATCATCTTGAGGCAAATCCGGCCGCTCACAATCAGGAGGTCCGATTGTCGAGGAGTGAAGCGCACCACTTCAGCACCGAACCGAGAGATGTCATAGCGCCCTGAGAAGGTCGCCATCATCTCGATCGCACAGCACGCGGTGCCAAATGGCATCGGCCACAAGGCGTTCTTACGACCCCAATTGACCAAATCGTTGATCTTGGTGGTGAGGAACCCCTCGCCACCGATCATGCTTTCTAGTCCCATTCGAGCGCTCCTCTCCGCCAGCAATAAACCAGACCGCCGCCGAGTACGAGCAGGAAGACCCCCATCTCCATGAGGCCCACCATGCCGAGCTCTTTGTAGATCACGGCATAGGGGATCAAGAAGACAGTTTCGATGTCGAACAGAATGAACAGGATCGCAACCAGGTAGAACTTGATCGTGAACGGTTCGCGCGCAGAGTCGAAGAGTGGCACTCCGCATTCGTAGACGGTCTGCTTCTCCGGGTCTTTCCGGCGGGGGCCGATCAGCTCACTCGCGACAATCAGAACCACGCCGACCGTGAGAGCCAACCCCGCGTAGAGCGCGAAGGCCATGAGGTTGGGAGGCGCGACGGCGGAGAGCACTCCTCCTGAAAACAGGTCGAGAGGGAACTCGAAAATGGAGCCGTGGAAAAGTTGCATCTTCACCTCTCCTGGGTGTTCCAGAAGCCACACTCAAATCAAGAAAGACGACATCACTTCGCGGAGATCCCCCAGAACAACTCCGCTGAAAATGGCCTGAAAGTAGAGGACGGACCGATCTTCGGGGGGTTGCGGGGGGGGATTCTAGGATGTGCGGACATCGAGGGGAAGACGATCTGGCCGTATTCTGCAGGAGAGCTGCAAAGCAATCGGCGGGACTGGGTTCAGAGTTCGGTGATCGGAGAGGCGAGGGCCTGAGCCAGGCGGACCGTTGCGCTGGCCGGCATGGGACCTACCGGAGCGATATTGAGGCCCAGGGGTGTCACGACCTCAGCGCGTTCCACGCCCTCACAGATCTTCCTCCACACCGCCACCAAGTGCTGAATCGATCGTTCGAGCACGTGATCGCGGTCCCGAGTCAGTCGCTGGGCAGTCAATTCGTCGAGTTCGACCCCGAGCCATCGCAGAAAGCCGATCGACTCTGCTCGACGAAGAGGGCACAGGCTGACCAAAATCGGCGTGAGTGCCGCCCGAGGGCAACGACGGGCAATCGTATCGAGTAGCTCGACGCACGGCGTCGAGTGATAAACGATTTGAGTGGTGAAGAAGTCGACCCCCACGGTGGCCTTCTGCTCCATTCGATCCGCTTCCTCGATGCCCCCCGACCGCCGCCCAGGAATACAGATGTTGCCGACGGTGACGTTCCCAGGAAGGACGCTTCGTAGAATCTCGTTCGCCTCAGGTACGGAGGGGCCGATGCGCTCCGCGTTCCCGCGAGCCGGGCCCACCAGGACAAAATCTTCGACCTGGAAGCGATCGTGAGTTTCGCGGAGCCAGTGGCTGAGGTCTGTCGCCGATTGCCTCGCGACGACGTGATTCACGATCGCAGGGATCGCGAAGCGCTGCCGGATTTCGAGTGCAATCTCCCGAGCGGAAAAGCGAGGCTCGTAGGGAGTCGTGCGCTCCCCGAGAGCGCTGCGCGATTCTTCTTCGCGAATTTCCGGCAAGTTGATCGCAGAGAAGGGATGCTGATCGAGAAGGCGTTCGAGGTGGCGAAGTCGCTTCTCGAGCCCCTCGAGCCCGAGCCGCTTGGGGGGCGGAACAAACTCAAGGATGGTCGGAGCGTCGACGAGCCAATCCCTCATGTACTCCCCCCAACAGGCAAATGCTAGCTCTCCCGAGCATCCTTGGATCTACGACTCGACAGCGGCAAACCGGTACGCCGAGTCGCTTCGTTGGAAAACCGACTCAGCGTACCATTTCCCCACAGAAAACTGACGAGAGAAACGCTACTTCGCGTTCGCGTAGCGCTCGCCGACAGCGTTCCAGTCGACAGTGTTCCACCACGCTCCGATGTAGTCGGGGCGGCGGTTTTGGTAGTTCAAGTAGTAGGCGTGTTCCCAAACATCGAGTCCGAGGATCGGAATCCCCGGCTGGTCAACGAGCCCGGTCATCAGCGGGTTGTCCTGGTTCGGGGTCGAACTCACGAACAGTTTTCTCGAACTGTCCACGCAGAGCCAGGCCCAACCGCTGCCGAAGCGGGTCGCGCCCGCCTTCGCGAATGCCTCCTGGAACTTCGTGAACCCGCCGAGCTCCGCATCGATCGCCGCGCCGAGGTCACCACTTGCCGTGCCTCCTCCGGTGGGACTCATGACACTAAAGAACAAAGAGTGGTTGAAGTGGCCGCCACCGTTGTTGCGCACCGCGCCGCGGATGGCCTCGGGAACTTCAGCCATGCGCCGACAGAGATCTCCGATCTCCATTGCAGCGAGATCGCCGTGTCCTTCGAGGGCACCATTGAGATTGGTGACGTAAGCGTTGTGGTGCTTGCCGTGGTGGATTTCCATCGTCCGCGCATCGATATGCGGCTCGAGAGCATCCGCGGCATAGGGGAGCTGAGGGAGAGAGAAAGCCATCGCTGGCTCCTTTCGTAGGCCCTTCGGGCCCGATCACGTGGAGGCCGGGGTGGAGATGAGCTCGATGACAGCGCGGCCTCGCTGAACTTCGTTCGGTCTTGTTTGACCGGGGCACAGTATCGACGCCGTGGAGGAGGGTCAACTAGCCCTGGAACAAGCGGGTCCAAACGTATCAAACGAACCGCGCCGCGAAACCCTTCCGGGTGTCGCGGCGCGAATCATATCCGTCTTACGGACGTCGAATTCAGAAGCAACCGTACTTAGAAGCAACCCGGCCCCGCAGAGGGGTCGGGGTCGACACCCGGCGTGGGGAACGGAGGCGGTGGCGAGGTTCCTCCGGAGAACAGGTATCCCGCCAGAGAGATCGCGTCCGAAACATCCACTTCGCCGCTATCGTTGACATCGCCAGCTTCTTTGCACGGGAGCTCTTTTCCCGCCACGAAGATCGAATTCAGGAGCGCTTGAACGTCCGCGATGTCCGTGTCCCCGGTGAAGTTCACGTCGCCGCGAATGAATTGATCTTCGATCACCAACTCGCCGTCGAGTGTGTTCAAGATTTCCGTGGAGTCGATCCAGCAAGAGCCGGGGACCAAATCGATCGAGAACGCACCGGTGAACAACTGCGAATAGTGGATCGGGCCGCCAGAGACCGTGAAGTCCAGGTATCCGACCAGTCCACCGGTCAGCGTTGGCAGCGACAGACCCCCGAGGACTTCGATGACTACCGTCATGTGTCCGAGGGGGTGCGGCGCCATGGTGGCGACCACTTGGTTTCCAAGTGACTCAAACTCTCCGCCAACGAGCGTGATGCTACCGAGGAGCAGGTCATCGTAGTCGAGACCCATCTCGAAAATCGTTGCGGGTCCAGCAGACCAGAGTTCAATCGGAACGAGGATATGCTGGTCGAAGAGCGTTCCCACTTTGCGCCCAACCCTGATCAGCGGGGGTGCGTAGAGCGCGATCGTTCCATTGGAGACAGCCGGCACGACGGAGGTGCCGTTGGTCAGATCAAAGGAGATCGGGATCGGATCTGCGACAATGCTGATGATCTCCGTGATACTTGTCCCGGCCGGAATCAGGGTCGGGTCTTGGATCGCGAACGTCAGCCACAGAACCAGCTGATCCGTGCCGGGTAGCAAAGGAGTGAGTGCCGAGTAAATCACGGAGACGCTCGCGTACGCGGTTGAGTTACCAGTAAGGAAGATTTGTGGACTCAGCGGTTCACTCAACGTCTCGAGCGTGGTGACACCGATCAAGCCGAGCAGCAGGTCGTCGTAGTCGAGACCCATCTGCCAACCAACCAGAGGCTCCGCGTTGGTGATGAACACCGGCACGCTGACCTCGGAGGATCCGGGTAAGACCGTCGCGTGACCGAGTTCGATGAGGTAGGGCGGGGGAGTCGGCTGTGCCTCGAGAGACGAACCGAAGGAGAGGCTCGACAGTAAGGCGAAGCAAGCGGCGAGGAGAGAAGGCTTCACGTAACGACGCACCGAACCGAACTCAGCGGAGCACAGTTGTCCAGACTCAGGAATCACTCTGCGGTTACTCATCTGCAACCAGAACATCCTTACACGGTCCTGCGACTCACGAGACGACAGACGCGTTTCCGGCTCGCCCTGATCTTACCGGGTCCGAGCGAAAGAAGCCCGGTTGGAACTCGACGAACGAAAAGGAGCTCCTTTGGGCACTTCGGCTCCTGCGGCCTCGACCTGATCCATCTTCTGCCGAGCAAGGCTCCAGCGGCGGGGTCCACTCACAATTCCCGGATTAGAGAATGAGAGAAGTCTCCAGGTCCGGCGTCACGATTTTATCGGACCCAATCCGGGTGTAAAGCCCTGTCTGGCCCCCAGTTCACCGTCCCCAGCCAAAAAGATGGTGGCACTTCCCGTCGCTTGACACCCCCCGGAGCAGACTCTACCGTCCTCCGACCCACGGCTCAGGCGGGGTGCCGCGGGTCTCGCCCCCTCCTTGAAGCGGGACGCTCCGTCCTTGAAGCGGGACGAAACGCGCCGTGAGCGGGCCCTAGGTTTTGCTCTCAATCGCGACGCTCAGCCACGTCAAGTGACTAGGAGAGAAGGCTTTGCAGGATTCC
>CALEHF010000291.1 GCA_937876125.1 uncultured bacterium | reverse complement strand
CCCTTTCGAAACCGGGTGCCGTCATCTTTCGTGACCAAGGGCGGGTTCCAGAGGACGATCTCCTTCGAACCGCGCGGCGCGCCATCGTCGTCGACCACCGACACCGGCACGCCCAAGAGCCGCTCAGCATGCTCGCCTGGGTTTGCGATCGTCGCGCTCGCTCCGATGAATTGCGGGTCCGAACCGTAGTGTCGGGCGATCCGTCGCAGCCGCCGCATCACGTTCCCGACGTGGGAGCCGAAGATGCCGCGCAAGGTGTGTAGCTCATCGACGATCACGTAGCGAAGGTTCGCGAACAGTCCCGCCCACCCGCCGTGGTGCGGGAGGATCGCCGCATGGAGCATGTCGGGGTTGGTCAAAATGATCCGGCCGCCCCGGCGCAATTTTCGACGGAGGACCGGTTCGGTGTCGCCGTCGTAGACCCCCGCCTCGACCCGGAGGTCGAGTGCCTCGATCCAACTCGCGATCGATCGATTCTGGTCCTGGGCGAGTGCTTTCGTTGGAAAAAGGTAGAGGGCGTAGGCGTTCTCGCCCTTGAGCACCGCCTCGAGCACAGGGAGATGAAAACAGAGGCTCTTGCCACTTGCGGTCGGGGTCGCGACGACAACGTTCTCTCCCTCGGATGTCCGAGTGATCGATTCGGCCTGGTGCTGGTACAGGGGCCACATGCCCCGGGATTTGAGGTGCTCGAGCAGCCTTGGATCCAGGGTGGGAACTGAGGTCGCGTAGCGCGCATCGCACCCCTCGACATGGTGAATCGCGCGCACTTCTTCTGGGCGCGCTTGCCGACGACGGATCGACTCGAGCGCCTCCTCGATCGGCACCCCCCCCAGCGGTCGCGATCCTCGAGGCGCCCATCCATCGGGTCCCATTGGCGAATCCAGCGCCCCAGGAATCCCACCAGAGCCTCGCTCAATGGTCATCGAGTCTACCCCTTCCCCTCATCCTGCCCGGTTGCTTCACCCGCGGGCGAGAACCCTAACACAACCCGAACACCGTGACGAGCGATGGACCCGGATCCTTAAGTTCCGACCCGCTTGTTCCCTTTCCGTGGGGAGATGGAGTCGTTATCCTCCCGCCTCAAATGCCGGGAAGGGGAGCGCCGTCCCCTGCCGGGGGAGGAGGGGTTTTTGTTCCGTACCAGATCAGGAACGCGGGCGACGTGGAAACACGCCGCGCGTGGATCGGTCATCGTAGGCCTGCTGCTCGTCATCGGCTGCGGCACGGCGGACCGTCGGGGAGAACCGCAAGCCCTGCCCACGACGGCGGACACGGATCATCTCGCTCGCGCGGAGCAATCGTTCCGAGCCGGAATGATCGTGGAAGCACAGCTCATCTACGAATCGCTCACCGGCCCGGCTCACGCGACGACGGTGCGCGGCGAAGCGACCCTCGGACTCGGGCGCATCGCGCTGCGCTCTGGGGAGAACCATCAAGCTTTGCGTCACCTTTCCGATGCGCGAAGCCTGCTCCGGCGCAGCCCGCTCTGGGCAACCGCCGAGCTGCTCTATGGCGAGGCCCACATTCGCGCAGGACATTTGCAGAGCGGCATCGATGCCCTCGACAACGCGTTCTCCTATCTTGTCGCCAAGACCGATCAACAGCGCGCGGCGTACCTGATCACCCGGACGCGTGAGATTCTCGGTCAGTCAGCCCCGGAGCGCCTCACCGCTCTCGCCCGCTCCGCCCACTTCCCCGAGTACGATTCGGTCTTCGCGAAGTACACGGTCAAAGAGGCTCCCCCGCCGATCCCTGTGATCGTGAAATCGCCGAATCCGAGTCCTTCGTCGACTGGGCCGGCGCGTGTCATCGCTCGCAAAGAGTGGAAAGCGCGCCCGACCCTAAAGAACGTGGTGCGCAACCGTGGCTTGACCAAGCTGACGATCCACCACACCGCAGACCAAGGAAACATGGTCGATCTTGGAAGTGACGACACCGCCGTCTACTTAAGGCGGCTGCAGGAGTACTTCCAGAAGACAAAGGGGTACGCGGATCTCCCCTACCACTATTTGATCGCGAAGGACGGCCAGTGCTACGAGGGCCGACCACTCGTGTACCAGGGTGCACACGCCGGAGACAATGCTGCGAACCGCGAGAACATCGGGATCGCATTGATCGGCAACTTCGAGTCGAAGTCTCCGACGAGAGAGCAGTTGCGATCGCTGCGATCGGTGGTCGATTCTCTCGCGAAAAAGCACAAGATTTCGAGGGCGAAGATCTACCCACACTGTGACCTCAAAGAAACCGCGTGCCCAGGTGCAGTTCTCGAAGGGTTGGTCCGATCGCTCTACGGCAACGCGCCCCTCGAGGCAGAGGGCGCCAGCAGAGCTCACGCCCATGCCCATTCAGATACAGATAAATCGAATGCTCGGGAGGCGGCTCGAGCGGAGTAGTCGCCCAACCGCAGCAAAGTGCTCGACCCGGTCGAGGGACGTCCGCGAGACCGAAAACGGAACAGGGGAGCGCGGGCAAGGCCCTGCGCTCCCCTGTTCTCATCCCCGATCCCCCGACACGAGAGTCACTTGGAGCGCAGCTCGAGATCGACCTCGAATCGGCACCGCGGGTGCTCTCCCGCTGTTGGCACCGGAGGGCGGACCCGCCCGATTCCCTCCCGACAAACCTACCCCAACTCCCTCCCCGAGCGGGGTCACGACCCCGCTCAGAAGTCCCGAGTCCCAAACGACCCCACCGCCCTTCCGGTGCCACTTTGCTGACCCCTCCTCCAGAATCGACTCGCCCTCACCGATACGGATGTTTGAAGCATCCTCCTCGGAAGAAACTGTCCCTCGGAGGAGCCGACCTCAAAGAACCAGGTGCCCTCCGAGGTCAGGAGCGGTACCTTGGACCTTGGACCTTGGCCTTTGCCTGGCTCAGTACTTTTGTACTCCTGACCCAGGACACTTAGAGAGGGGGCCGCACGTGGTGTTCGGATTTGGTAAAAAAAAGAAGGCTGTGAGAGTCAGAGACCACGATCTCGCTCGTCGGGAGATCAGCTACGAGCTCGATGCGCTCCAAACCGAGCTCAAGCACCTCTCCGAGAAGCTAAACTTCGAGTTGAGCTCTGGGGACGGCGATCGCACCACCACCCTCTCCCGCTACCCGCGCAGAATTATCGAACTGAAGATTCGGATCGACGAGCTGGAGCGCAAGCTCGCCGTCATCGGGAAAAAATAGCGCCTGGCCCGCCCGAAATCGCCCACTCCACCTCCCCTCTCACCTGAAATCAGGCCTGGCGACCCTTCACGGCTCGCTCCATGCGCCGGAGGCTGCTCCGAATCGTGGTCTCTGATCTAGTTCTGGGATAGTTGACAGGTGATCCCAGTGATAGAATAGGGACCTCCTAAAGCGCACCTTCCTCGCCTCGTTTCTTTGGGTCCCGGCGTGGAACCGTGCGCACTCTGGGGTGAGCAGCAGTGGCTCGATGTCTCTCGACAATCTAACCGGATCGAAACAGCCACGACCTTGGACTCGCGAGGTTGTCCGCTTCGTGCGATCATCCGGCGTCACCAGGTTTCCTCGATCGGTCAAGGCAGTTCGTGCCTGATCCCAGGTCACCCGCCGAAGGGCTCAGCATGCGGAAGTGCGGTCGCATTCAGATCGCGAACATCATTCTCCTCGGCATCTTGATGCTCGGGGTCGGGCCAACACCACGTGGATTTGCCGGCGAGCCGGAGTCGACGTGGGGGTACCGATACAAGGATGAGATGATCCCCCTTTCGATCGACATCGGAAAAGCCGTTGTGCAATTCAAAGAGACCGATCGGGCCCGGCTCTTCGAGCAGCTCCAGTTGATGCACGACCCCGCGATCTTCAAGGCCCCCCAAGAAGCCGACATGTTCGAATACCCCGGCCTCGTGACGCTGCGGTTCTTGACATCGGTTCCCGCCACCGAACGCCTCAACATTTTGCGACAACTGGAGACTCGACGCGAAATCGAATGGAGTAGTGGGTACTTCACTCACGGCACCGCGATCCTCATTCCGCGCGCAGAGATTCTCGTCACCCTCGACCCGGCGAGCGCGAACGCCACTCTCGACTCACTGATCGCGGAGGGTGACCGCGGCCCGAGCGACCTCTCGCCGCTTCGCGCATTCCCGGCCATCGAACCGACCTGGTTGCTTTCGTTCGATGGGTCGCCGATCGACACATTCGCTCGCTCACTCGAGCTGATGCAGATCCCCGGCGTGATTCACGCGCAGCCGAACTTCATTCTCAAACTCGATTCTCACGGCGCTCCGAACGACACGCTGTTCGTCACGCAGTGGGATCTCGACAACACGGGACAGTTTGGTGGAACCCCCGGCAGTGACATGCGCGCAGTGGAAGCGTGGGACATCACCACCGGCTCCCCGGACATCACCGTCGCCGTCATCGATGAAGGGGTCGACACGCTGCACCCCGATCTCATCAATCAAATGGAACTTGGGTTCGACGCCGTCACCGCGATGACTTCTCCCGGAAACATCCCAGGACAAGCAAGACCAGAAGATGCTCACGGCACAGCCTGCGCGGGCATCATCGGAGCGACAGGGAACAACGGTCAGGGGATCTCAGGGATCTGCTGGAACGTGCGGCTGATGCCGATCCGGATCGGGTTCGGAAACTTCTGGACCCAGAACGACTGGATCATCGCAGGCATCACCGCCGCGACCGACATGGGCGCCGACGTCCTCTCGAACTCTTGGGGGGGCGGTCCCCAATCGACCCCCGAGGAGAACGCGATCATCTACGCAACGACCAATGGCCGTGGCGGGCTCGGCGCCCCGGTCTGCTTCTCTTCCGGCAACGGCGACGTGGCGACTGTCGCTTTCCCCGCGGGCTACGACGACACGATCGCGGTTGGCGCGACCAGCCCCTGCGACGAGCGGAAGAGCAGCTCCTCCTGCGACGGGGAGTGGTGGTGGGGATCGCAGTACGGCAGCAACCTCGACCTCGTTGCCCCCGGTCCCAAAGTAACGACCACCGACAACTCCGGTTCTGCGGGATACACGCAGGGAAACTACGTCCAGTTCAGCGGGACTTCCTCGGCGTGCCCCCACGTGGCGGGCGCAGCGGCGCTCCTCTTGTCCGTGGATCCGTCACTCAACGCTGCCGAAGTGCGACAGTTCCTCCGCATGAGCGCCCAGGACGAGGTGGGAGACCCGAGCGAGGATGTTCCCGGCCCGGATGATTTCATGGGGTTCGGTCGACTCGACCTGCTCCAACTTCTCGTGATCAGTGGCTCGACCACCCCTCCCCCGCAGAGCCTGCAATGTTTTGCAAATTCGCTCGACGCGGAGCTCAGCTGGTTCAACGGCGGGATCTATACGAGCATCCAAGTGTCGCGCAATGGAATTCCGATCGCGACGCTCGCCGGAAATGCGACCGGCTACACCGACGTCGCGCCCGGTCTCGGTCTCTACGTGTACCGAGTGCTCGGAGTCGGGGCGAACGGACCGAGCCCGCGCGTGCCCTGTACGGCACTGGTCGTGGGAGCCGCGACCGATCTCATTTGGTCTCCCGTGACCGGATCGAACCCCGGCGGGACGCCCATTGCTGACGCGCTCCTGAACCTCGGTCGGTTCCCGGTCGTCGTTGGCGACCTCGCCGCCGCGGGACCACTCGATCAGTTCGAATCGATCTGGGTGAACCTCGGAGTCTTCCCCGGGAAGCACACTCTCACCGCTGCCGAAGGGAACAACCTCAAGACCTACCTGACCTCGTCGGTCGATGGCACGGGGCGCTCCCTCTATCTCGAGGGGGGGGACACTTGGTTCTTCGATCCCCCTACCCCATTGCACCCCTTGTTCGAGATCGGCGCGATCAGCGACGGCGAGTTCAGCCCGAGCCAGAATCTCGGTACGGTTCACGGCGCCGGCCCTCTCGGCCCCTGTAACTTCCAATCGATGACTTATGACTACCAGGGAGAGAACGCTTGGATCGATCGGCTGATCCCGCTCGGATCCGCCCAAGTGATCCTCGAAAACGAGACGCCTGCCTTCAATGTCGGCGTGGCCCACTCGACCCCGAGCTACAACACGATCGGTGCGAGCTGGGAGCTCGCAGGTGTGACCGACGGCATTGATTCCCGCCAAGACTTCGTCGAGCAAGTGCTCACGTGCTGGAATCTTCCCTTCGCACTCGACCCGCTCCCCGATGCCGTGCTGAACTTCACATGCACTCCCAACAGCGGGACCAGCGTGCTGAGTTGGTCACTCGGCGACACGTACGACCAGATCCTCGTCCGGCGAAATGGTGTGCTGTACGTAACTCTGCCGGGAGCGGCCACCGGCTACGTCGACTCGATTCCGATCGCAGGGATCAACTTCTACGAAGTGATCG
>CALEHF010000290.1 GCA_937876125.1 uncultured bacterium | reverse complement strand
GGTCGTACTTCGAGTTTGGCCGGGAGTGCTGGGCGAAGGAAGCTCGGCTTCTCGAGCGAAATGACTCTCTCCACAGGCTGTTAGGGGCAGTTGCCCGTCAACAGGCATGGGAGTCCCCCGGGAGTTGGGTCATCGGCGCACCCTGTGACCAGATTCGGCGGCGGAATCGGGTCCGAGTTCGGGACGAAGAGCGCGTTCAGGATGAAAATCGCATCCGCGATGTTCACCGAGTTGTCGTCGTTTCCGTCCGCCGAGCGTCGGCAGGGGGGCAAGTCCTGGTTCGGCAAGAACAACGAGTTCAGGAGGAAGATGGCATCCGCGACGTTCACGCCCGAGTCGTCGTTGACGTCACCTCGAATGAAGGCGTCGGTTGGCGGCGGAACCCCCGCGGAGAGAGCCGAGACATAGATCGAGGCCAATAGAACTTGGTCCGCACCATAGCCTCCGAACTCCCAACTCTGCGTGATCACCGGTGCGATGGTACTGAGGTAGTACACGCCAACGTCGTAGGGGTTGCCGAAATCATCTGCGGACCAGGTCACCGCGGCGGTGGGCCCGCCGAAGTCGGGGTTCGCTGAGCAGGGGACCAATCGATCGCTGAAATCATTTCCACCCGAGTCTTGAACGTAGATCCCGTCGAGACCGACTAGCGTCAATCCGCCGAGCGCGGTGTCTTTGCCGACAAGGTTGACGACCGAATCGTTTCCGTTCGAGAGGTTTCCGAACGAGTCGTTCTCAACTCCGTCGTAGTTCTCGAACACGGTCGATGGGTCGAACGCCCAATGGTCCGCGCTCTCAATGTAGACCGCAGTTGGCGGGTTATCGATCGAACCGTTGAGCCCGACATCCCCCGTGTGGATCTCGGCGAGGAGCAGCGCTTCTGTGGGCGAGAGCTCGTGCTCGTTCGGGAATGTGCCGAGGCAGATCCACGCGATGTCGAAGGTGCCGACCGTGCTGAGAGCGATGGGATCGAAAGAGTCGATCACCATCGGGATTCGACCGTTTGCAAACAGGCTGAGCTCTAGATCGGCGGGGCTCGAGATCGCGCCACCGGTATCGCCGGCGAAGATCATGTCTGTGACCCCAGCGCCGCCTTTCGCAGGCACTCCGGCGTTCGAGCAGCCGAGGGCGTTGTCGACGCCGAAGACCCGATACTCGTGAACGCCGATTCCGGGGGTGAGATCGAGGTAGCTGGTCGCGGTCCCCGCGATCGTCGCGATGACGACGCCGTCACGATTGATGTCGATCGCGTCGTAGACCGCACCGTTGGTCCACTGCACCTGGATCTGTGTCCCGTCAGAAACACAGGAGGTGTCGGTGGGGGGCGTGACCTGGCAACCCGCGACAATCCGCAGGCACCACTTGTCGAGGAAGCCGGTGTTGCCACCGAAGGTGTCCTCGATGCGCAGGGACCACGCGCCGATCGCGGCGATGTTCGAGAAGTCGGCGAGGGTTCCGGGGCCGGCTGGCACCATCGGGCAACCGCAGTTGTACGGCGCGGTGTTCGGCCCCCCGAGGTCGTCGTACAGCACGACCAGATCGTCGTCCGAGACCCCTTCTTCGTCGTGTAGCCGCACCACCGCCCCGTTCGGGCCGTTGAGGTCGACGATCAGGTCACCCACAAAAGTGTGAGAGATGTCGATGAGCACATTGAGCTCTCCGATGAGCAAGTTCGAGGGAACCAACATCACATCGGTCACCGGGCTCACCGACTGATTGATCGGCACCAGCGCGCCCGGCGTGCGGCACACCTCGAGGTCCACGGGAGCGAGCACCGGAATGCTGCAGCAGGCGGCTGCGGAGGTTGCGTTCCCTTGAGTTCCGACGATACACACCTCGACGGTCGAGGGGACCATGCCCACGGGGGCGGTCGTGTAGCTGGTGGCGGTTCCGGAGAGAGTCGCCTCGAGCTGGCCATTAACGCTGACACTGATCGAGTCGTAAACGACCGCGGGGTTGGTCCAGCTGACCTCAACGAAGCCGCTCCCGGTTGCGCTCGAGCACTGACCCACCGTGACGGGCTCCACAAAGAAGTCGACGACGCAGCAGTTCTGCCCCAGGGCCTGACCGGCGAGGATCGGCTCGAGGCAATAGTCCACTGTGGAGGGGATCAGCTGGGCGACGGCCGCGTAGTTCGTCGCCGTGCCAGGGAGCACCGCTTCGAGCAAACCGTCGGCGTACACGTTGATCAAGTCGAAGGTCTGAGGGTTGGTCCACGACAAGTTCGCCGTGCTCGATCCGGAGGTCGCAACGCAGCTGAGCTGGTTGACACTTCCGGTCTCGTACCCGCGAACGCACCAGCTCGCCAGTTCACCGATATTGGTCGGTCCACTGAACACATCGGCGACGGTGAGGGTCCAGCTCCCTAGGCTCGACAGTCCGAAGAAGTCTGAGAGCGAGCCGGGGCCCGAAGGCATCATGAGGCAACCGCAGTCCCAGCCCCCATTTCCATTCACGATTCCGAGATCCCAGAAGGAAGCTTGAACTCGAGTCAGCGGGCCGCCCACCTCGTCATGGAAGCGCAACGTCACTGGACCGTGATTGAGATCCATCGTCAGGTCCCCGATGAACGGGTGGGTGACATCGACCTGCACTTGAAGGTCCGCAAGAATGATGTCAGTGGTCACGAGGATCGTGTCGACCGTCGGCGGCGCGCTGTTGCTGATGAGAGAACCGGGCACGCTGCACACTTCGAAGTCGGCGGCGTTGCTCTGGGGAGTGATGGAGCAGGTCGGAGAGAAACATGGGGTTGCCGTTCCGATCTTTGCGACGACCGAGAACTCGGCGACTTGTCCGAAGGTGAGAGGAGGGCTCGAGAAGCTCGTCTGGGTGCCGGCGACCGAGCCGATGACTACTCCGCCACTGGAGATATCGATCGACGAGTAGGGCAACGGGTTCGTCCACTCTAGATCCACGATGCCGGTCGCGCCCACCGAGGTGCAGAGTAGATTCTCGACCGGGAGCACCGGCGGGTTGATGCCGGAGTTGAACGTCTCGAGGCACCAGGCGGAGAGAATGCCGGTCGCCCCTCCCATGAAGTTGTCGAGGATGCGCAGGGTCCAGTCACCCTGGCTCGACTGCCCATTGAAGTCCCCAAGCGTGCCGGGCCCGCTCGGTTGCACTTGGCAGCCAGAGTCGAACTCCACCGAACCGTTGGAGACTCCTTGGTCGTCGAACGTAATGATGATGAAGTCGCTCGTGCCCGTCATGTTATGAAGGCGGACCACCGTGCCGCCCGGGCTCTCGATGTCGAGTGTGATGTCATCGATGAAATCGTGGGTGATGTCGACGCTGATGTTCACGTCGGTCAGCGTCTCAGCAGTGCCGAGAGAGATGACGTTCTCGGTCGGGGCCAGTGCATTCTCCGAGATCACATTTGGAGGCACGGGATTACTGCACGTCGTCGTGTCTGCGAAGAGAGGCGTCACACAGAAGAGCGCGATCCAGATGGGGAGTCGGGTCACGGTCTGATTCACAGGACCTCCAGGTGCCGGAGACTAATGAGGTGCTCCAGGACATCGGGTTTTGGGGGGATCTCTCGCCTGAGGATGCGCATGGCGCTTCCTCTCAGCACTCAGGATATCCGCGCTGGGGGATGGGGGGTAGCCCGAGGCACCTTAGTCTTCAGAGAAGCTTCACGCCTGCCGCGATGTGAAGCGGGCCGAAAGGGGAATCCCCTCCGGCCCGAGCCGCCGCCTCATCGGTCGTTCTGGGTCCGTATCGCCGCGATGGCGCCCCGTTACAGTGTCGGGGCCAGGGCGCGATCGGACTCGTGGTCGCCGTCGAAGCCCGCCGGCGACCCGTTTCGCGGGATCTCCGTCAGCTGGAAGAGTCGGATCCGTTCCGGTTCGAACTCCGCGATCTGTCCTCTGAGCTGCTCTGCCACCATTTGGTAGACAGTCGCGTCCGGGGTCCGCTGTTCGCCGCGGTAGGTGCCGATCAGGTTCCCGTCATAGGCGACGACGAACTGGCGGGGGGCGTTGGGTCCCGAGGTCGGCGACGCGTCGGCCCTGGAATGCGCGTGGAAGTCGGAGCCGTGCAGGGACGGGACACCGCCGGTCGTCTCCTCCCGGAGCCC
>CALEHF010000289.1 GCA_937876125.1 uncultured bacterium | reverse complement strand
GCCCACTCAACTCTTGATTTCACCAGCTCTTGAGTCGAGACTTCCTACCGGTGATTTTCTCGTATGATCAGGGAGTTGATTTTCTCCGAGTATCTGGATCTATACCATCTGGAACGCTACCGGCACCGCCTCTCGATTGAGGGGAATCCCCTCTACTACTTTGCCGTTGCGGCAAAGAAAATTGCCGATGTGCCAGTCGAGTGGATGGACCAATTTGTAGGCTGATCGATCGACTATCGCTGATTGCCGAGTACTGCTATTCCATATGCCAGTGAGGCTCAGGCAGAGAAGGTACTCAAGAAGACCTACCGCGACATTCTCGAGGAAGAACTTAATGGTGTGGTTCCCTGAAATGAACGCCTGGCCGCGCCGTCGATACTTCAGGCAAGCACGGAGTGGTTTGAATTCGAGGTTGGTCCTTGGTCACTGAACTGGATTTGGGTCTGATCCTGCGTAAGGATGAGTCGATGTATAGGACGGGCTTCTTGGCCGATCAGATGTGGACCCTCCTGATGCTCGAGTCCTGGCTCCGGGTCCAGGATGGCGAAGAGGTTCCCGATCTCCGCCCGGCGCACCAACCATGGCCATCCTGAGTGTCCGGGATCTCACCTTCGGCTTTGCCGGCCACCCCCTCTTCGACGGGGCAGAGCTGCAGATCGAGGCGGGAGAGCGGGTCTGCCTTCTCGGGCGCAATGGCGAGGGAAAGTCGACTTTCCTCCGCCTGATCGGCGAGGAAATCGAAGCCCCGCCGGGGACCATCGCCCGTCAAAAAGGACTCCGCGTCGCGATCCTCTCGCAGCAGGTCCCCGGGGATCTCACCGGCACGATCTACGAGGTCGTCGCCGCCGGACTGGGAGCGCGGGGTGATCTCTTGCGCCGCCACCACGAGGTGACCGAGGCGCTCGCCGCCGGAGCCGTCGACGATGCTCTCCTGGCCACGCTCGAGGAACTGCATCACGAGATCGACACCGCCGGCGCCTGGGAGGCCCAGCGTGACGTCGATCGGGCACTCTCCAAGCTCTCCCTCGACCCCGACGCAATCGTCGCGGAACTCTCCGCCGGCAACAAGCGCCGCGTGCTCCTCGCTCGCGCGCTGATCAGCCAACCCGATTTGCTCCTCCTCGATGAGCCTACCAACCACCTCGACCTCGATGGCATTGCCTGGCTCGAGGAGTTCCTGCTGCGTTTCGAGGGAACGCTCCTCTTCGTCACCCACGATCGGTTTTTCATGCGGCGTATTGCGAGCCGCATCCTCGAGCTCGATCGTGGCCAGCTCCGGAGCTGGGATTGCGGCTACGAAGCGTTCCTCGAACGCCGGGCCGAAGTACTCCACGCGGAGGACAAGGAATGGGAGCGCCTCGACAAGAGATTGGCCCAGGAAGAGGTGTGGATCCGCACGGGCATCCGGGCCCGCCGCACGCGGAACGAAGGTCGGGTCCGCGCACTCGAAAAGCTCCGCGAGGAACGAGGTGCGCGCCGGGAGCGCACCGGGCGTCTGAAGGCCACCGTGCACGAAGGCAAGCGCAGCGGACAGAAGGTGATCGAGGCGAAGAACATCGCCTTCGACTACGACGGCAAGCCCATCGTGAACGACTTTTCCGCCAAGATCCTCAGGGGGGACAAGATCGGCCTGATCGGCTCCAACGGCTCCGGTAAGACAACCCTGCTCAAGCTACTCCTCGGCGAGCTCACGCCTCGCACCGGCGAAATTCATCACGGGACGAAGCTCGACGTCGCTTACTTCGATCAGTTGCACGCCCAGCTCGACGAGCAGAAGACGCTCATCGAGAACGTCTCCGACGGCGAGGACTTCGTCGAAGTCGGCGGTATCAAGCGGCACATCACCGGGTATCTCCAGGATTTCCTCTTCACCCCGGAACGCATCCGCGGCCGCCTCGCCGAGCTTTCCGGCGGCGAGCGCAACCGCCTTCTTCTGGCGCGAATGTTCGCCCGCCCTGCCAACGTCCTCGTCCTCGATGAGCCGACCAACGACCTCGATATCGAATCGCTGGAGGTCCTCGAGGATCTCCTCATCGAGTACACAGGCACCGTGCTCCTGGTGAGCCATGATCGGGAGTTCCTCGACAACGTGGTCACTTCCAGCTTCATCTTCGACGGCGAAGGAGAAGTACACGAGCTGGTGGGCGGCTACGGGGCGTGGATGAGAAGGCGTGCCCGACAGCAGAAACTCACCGACGCCTCGAGGGCCGCGAAGAAGAGCGCCACCGCCACTCGCAAGACCGAGAGAGACACGGGCTCCCGTGGACTGAGCCACAAGGAAAAACAGGAGCTGGAGACGCTGCCGCCCCTGATCGAGGAGCTCGAGGCCGAAGTATCGAGCTGGCACGAGAAGATGTCAGACCCGGCGTTCTATCAGCAGGGTGGCGACTCCATCGTTCAGGCCCAGGCGGCGCTGGCGGCGGCCGAGACGAGGCTGGCGACCACGTATGGGCGGTGGGAAGCGCTCGAGAGCCGGACGTAGGGATTCGGAATCCGGACCTCGTCCTGTGTACGCTGATTCATCCTGATGGAGGGTCGGACCCACTTCCAGGTCAGTGATCACGGACCCAGCCTCGACTTCGAACCACTCCACGAAGGTTGCATAGGCTCTTGTGGGGGAGTGGCTTAACTCGCCCGACTTGACCCTTTGAGACCACTGGAGAACATCGAGTTCGTCGAGGCGTACCCTGGGAGCCATGGACGCGAAAAGCAGACGGCGGTCCGGGCATCCAATGCATATCTTCGTCGATAGCAGTGGTCTGCAGATCACCGGAGAAGGACCCTGTTCTTCAGTGAAAAACGCTCGAGTTTCGAAGGACGATACTGCTGGGGCAAGGGGGCGAAATGCGACGGGGGGAGGCAGTCAACGAACTCGGCTGACGAGAGTGGAAGTAGCAGTCTGGTTATCATCAGCAGGCGCGAGTCAAGAACGCTTTCTTTCGATACGAGCAGACGATCGGCGGGCGCCTTCGATCGCGCAGCCTCAATCGACAGCGCAGTGAAGTCAGGATTGCGATCAACATCTCAACAGAATGCTCGAGCTTGGCGCCACGATCAGAGCCGATTCGCAACTGACCGCAGAGTACGAGCTGGCCATCGAGGGGCTGGTGCTCGATTTGATTCTCATTCTGAGCACCATCGACACAAATGAACTTCCTCGAAACTTCCGAGCGAGGGTCGCGCACGAACGCGTGAACCGTTCCCGCTCTCGTCACTCCTTCGGTAGCCGCGACCTCTTCTGCGCGGGGCACTCGCTATTTCGGCTCAGCGGAGAGGACAATCCGTGTTCAAACTCACTTCACTGTCTCTCTTTCTGATTCTGCTCGCGTTGCTCGGCAACTCGGTCTCAGGGCAAGTCGTCCCGGGACCCACAGCAACCCGGGCTTTCGCGATTCCTTTCAATTTCGACCGTTGCGCGATGGTGTATCCCGATAACGCAACGGAGTGGGGATACCTCAATGGCCTCGGCATCGTCATTCTGAACAACTTTGGCTTGAGCGCGGAGATTCGCGCGACTCAGTCCGCCATCCACAACCTGCGGAACCTCGGAGTGACTTTTCACCAACTCCCGAAGGTCAGCAAACTGTTCCTGCGCGAGGCGACGATCAACCCGCTTCAGAACCAGGTCGATCCGGCAACGAATGCCCAGATTCTCAGCTTCCCTGGAGAATCGCATCCTCTGTTCGTCTGCACCGACGGCGTTTGGCAGTCGCAGTGGACGGCGCAGTTGCAGGGGGTCGGAGCACAGATCATCGGGGGGATGCCGCCGTACGGAGCGCTGATCCACCTCCCGATCAACAACCTCGCCGCTCTCCAGGCCCTCCCCTTCGTCTACTCCGTGGTCTACGTCGATCCGATCGAACGGACCGCCCCCCGCTTGGGAACTTCGGTCGCGAGCGCGAGCTTCCTCGCTGAGGTCCTGATCTTCGAAGGCTTCAGCGCGGCGCGTGTGCAAGCGGCGATGGGCAGCCCCACGGTGACCTCGATCTTCGGGCGCACTCTGCTCACCGGAATATGACAGTCGCCACCGCTCTCAATCTCGCGAGCTTCCCTGAAGTCGAATGGATCGATGATGAGAACCCGGGCGGTACGTTCAACGAAGAGATGCGCGTGCTTCTCCAGACCGACGCGGTGGTCCAAGGGGCGAACCAGTCGTTCTACAACCCGATCTACTGATCGGAGTCGACGGTTCGACAGCAGTCATCGCGATCTCTGACGAAGGAATTCGGCAGACTCACGAGACTATGACCGCACCGGGCAAGTTCTTCCTCCCGCCGTACGTGCCGACGGGGAGCGGCGGAATTCTCGGAGATGAGTACGGGCATGGCGACGCAGTCGCGGTCAGCGCCCTCGGAGATTCGTCGGTCGGTCCCTTCCCCGGTGTCTACGGGACCCCGAACAAGTTCGATGGCCTTGCTTTCAACGCGCAGCTGATCATGCAAGACATTGGGTACTTCGTCGATTCCGTCTCGCTTCCCTCGGACTGGATCACTGAATTGTTCGTGCGCGCCTACAACGAGGGTGCACGCATTCAGAATTCGAGCTGGGGACACGGGAACCAGTACAACAACCCTTTCGACGGTACCTACTCGTTCCGCACGCAGTTGATCGATCGCTTTCTGAAGGACCCGCAGTACTACGACAGCGTGCAGGTGTTTGCTTTCGGGAACCTCGGTGGCGACAACAACATTCCACCCCCGTCCGTTCCCTATCGTCCCAACACACTTTCCGATGAAGCTCACGCGAAGAACGCAATCTCAGTTGGCGGAGATCGCAACGGCGCGCAGCGGAATGTCATGTACACCTACTCGAGCCGCGGCCCGACGAACGATGGCATTCAGATCGGCCGAGTGAAGCCCGATCTCGTCTCGGTGGGGAGTACGATCACCAAAGGAGACAGCTTCGCCAACAACGC
>CALEHF010000288.1 GCA_937876125.1 uncultured bacterium | reverse complement strand
ATGGCGCACGTGGCCGGTGGCGCATGGTTGGTTGCCGGGCCGGTGGTGCTTGAGTCGAAGAGGACTGCGACCGGACCCCCCGCCGCATCGATCGTGGTCACCAAGGGACCTGCGTCGCTCGTGACCGTGATCGCCTTCCCGAGGAAGTCGATCCCCCCGGTGTAGGTGCCGGCAGCCACCCGGAGGGTGTCTCCGGGGTTGGCGGCGTCGATGGCGCCTTGGATTGTCGCGTGTTGAGCGGGAACGAGCAGGTCCACCGCGTCGCAAGGGGAAGAAAATCCGACCCACAACATGTAGACGGCGAGAGAGACCGTGATCCGCAACATGGCGCCTCCTTGCTCGTGTGATGCAGGGGGAGGAGACCACGAAAACCCTCCCGCCGAGACCCGCGAGTTGAGCCCTCGGTGCGCACTGATCAGGAGCGCGTGACTCCCGCGAGAAGAGCGGAGAGCGCCTCTGGGGAGAGGAGCCCCTCGTCGGAGCGGACTGCGCCTTCGATCGTGCGCTCCTGGCATCGCCTCCACCTGGCGCTTCCTCTCTGTCTCGGCCAAGATCTTCCCATGTCAAGAAACCCAGACCCGACTCCCATCTCCGATTCTGACGACCCCCGGCTTGCGCCGTTCCGTTCCTTGCGCGCGCGCACCGAACGGGGGGAAGAGATCCCCGTTGCCGATGGTCTCCGCGTTCTCGAAACTCTGGTGAGTCTCGGTGCGCCGATCGAGTCGGTGGTGACCACTCCCGAAGATCTGCCCGCCGTGTCCGCGCTTCTCGCTTCCGTGTCTCCCGTGACGGAAGCCGTCATCTTCGTCGTCGCGCGCAAAGTGGTCTCTCAACTGGTCGGCTACCGCTATCACGGCGGCGTGATGGCTTCTCTCGTCGCCCCCGCCACCACGATTCCTCTCGAAGCACTCGGTGGGCGGGTGATCGCTCTCGCGCGACTCGACAAGGGGGACAACGTCGGAGCGATCGCACGGAGCGCTCTCGCATTCGGGTTCACGGGGCTGCTGTTCGATCGCGCGGGGACCTCCCCCTTCGGGCGCAGCGCGCTCCGCGTTTCGCGAGGAACGGTGTTCGGGCTCGCCGTCCGGGGAACCGACGATTTGGCGACCGATCTCACCGCGCTCGCCGCTCGCGGGGTAACGCCGGTCGGTGCGGTCCAGAACGGAAGCGTGGAGCCTGGGGCGCTCGCACCCATGGTGGGAGGGAGCTTTGCGCTGGTGCTCGGAAATGAGGGAGAGGGGCTTTCCGCCGCGGTCGCGGAGACGCTCGAGGTGACGGTCGGAATTCCGATCGATGGGCGGGTCGAGTCCTTGAATGTTGCCGCCGCGGCGGCCATTCTCTGCCATGCACTTCGCCCCAGATCTCGATGAGCCCTTTCCCCCGGCCCTCTCTCCTCTCAGGATAGGGGGGCTGCAGGGACGGAATGGGAAGGAGATCGCGTGGGTACACTGGTTCGCCGCGCCGTCTTCATCGTGCTGCTCACCCTTTCGGGGTGCAGCAGTTTGACGCTCCCGGGCGATCCCATCGAAGCCGCCGCGCGCGAAGAAGCCTCGATCGATCTCGCCGCGACGCTCGGCTCGATGCGTCCCTTTTCCTTTGGGACCCCGATCGCGACTCCCGAATGGGAAGCTGCGGCCTGGCGCTACTATGGCCTCGATCACCCCGTGCCCCATCGCTTTGGGTCACTGATCGCACCGCTCGGGGACACTTCCCCCGGAATTCCGATCGCCACCCACGTCTACGAGACCCCCGATGCCCGCGCGACCATCTTCCTCGTCCACGGATACTACGACCACGTGGGGATACACGCGCGCACGATCGGCGAGTGGATTCAGGCGGGGTACACGGTCGTTACATTCGACTTACCCGGGCACGGTTTGTCGGGAGGAGAACGGGCGGCAATCGCCGACTTCGCCGACTACGCGAGTGCGTTCACTACGGTCATCGAGACCTGTCGGGGAGAGGTGCCCGAGCCGTGGGTGACAGTGGCCCATTCGACCGGGTGCGCAGTGGTCCTCGAGCGGTGGATGACGGAAGGGGTCGCACCGTTCGAGCGCACCGTGTTCGTCGGCCCCTTGGTGCGCTCGGCGTATTGGGGGCTCTCGAAGTTCGGCTCGGTGGTGGTCGGAGTGTTTACCGACGAGGTGGCGCGGACCCCGCGTCGTGATTCCTCCGACCAGGAGTTCCTCCGCTTCCGCACCGAGCTCGACCCGCTTCAATTCAACAGCTTCCCCCTCGACTGGTTCGACGCCCTTCGCGCGTGGTACGCGCGGTTCGCCAAGACCCCCCCGATCGACGCGAAGCTCCTCGTCTTTCAGGGCGATCTCGACGACACCGTCTCGTGGCGCCACAACCTGAAGAAGCTGAAGGAAAAAGTGCCGGGGGTGGAGGTGAAGATCATCGCCGGAGGGCGCCATCAACTTCTCGCCGAGACCCCGGAGTTCCGAACGCCGGTGATCGAGGGGGTTTTCGAGTATCTCGCCGGGGCGAAGAAGGCTGCGGTGGCCGAAGAATAAGCCGTTCCGACAGCCGCTTATTCCAGGCCTAGCCGTCCGCGCGGATCTTCCGACCGAGCTGGCCTACGTCGCTGATCTCGTGGATCTGCACCTCGGGCACCGTGTTCTTCGGAATCGATCCCGCCGGAACCGCCGCTGAGCGGAAGCCGAGCCGACGTGCCTCTTCCAGCCTCTCTCCCATCCCAGGGACGGCGCGGACTTCGCCGAGCAAACCCACCTCACCGATGAAGACGCAATTGGCGGGGACCGGCTTGTCATGCAGGCTCGAGAGCAGCGCCGCGGCGAGGGCGAGGTCGCCGGCGGTGCTCGACATCTTGACGCCGCCGACAACGTTCGCGTGGATGTCGCGCTCGCCGAAGGGGAGCCCGAGACGCTTCTCGAACACCGCCGCGAGCATGGAGAGACGGCTCGCGTCGAGTCCCGACACCTTGCGCGCGGCTGTGCCGTGGCTGGCGGGGGAGACGAGCGCTTGCACTTCGACCAAGAGAGGGCGACTCCCCTCGAGGATGGCGGCGGTGGCCGAGCCCGGGGCGTCGCTGCGCCGTTCGCCGAGGAGGAGTTTCGACGGATTGGAGATCTCTGCGAGCCCATCGCCGCGCATCTCGAAAATGCCGACCTCTTGGGTCGAGCCGAAGCGGTTCTTGATGCCGCGCAAGATCCGCAGTGGCTGACCGCGCTCCCCTTCGAATTGCAGGACCCCATCGACCATGTGTTCGAGCACTCGCGGGCCGGCGACGCCGCCATCTTTGGTGACGTGGCCGACGAGGAGCAGCGGGAACCCTTCGCGTCGGGCGAGGGCGAGGAGTCGCGCGGTCACTTCGCGAACCTGCGTGACTCCACCTGCGCTCGAGGGGACTTCCGCCCAGCGCACCGTTTGGATCGAGTCGATGCCGACGACCGCGGGGCGGACTGCGGCGATCTGATCCTCGATGCGCTCGAGGTCGCACTCGGCCAGGAGGTACAGTTCGTCCCCCGCCTTTCCGATGCGATCGGAGCGAAGCCGGACCTGCGCCGCGGATTCCTCGCCGGTGACGTACAGGAAGCGCGCGCCCTGGGCCGAGATGCGTTGGGCGGTCTGGAGGAGCAGAGTTGATTTGCCGATGCCGGGCTCGCCCGCGATCAGCATCCCCGATCCGGGGACCAGCCCGCCGCCGAGGACTCGATCGAGTTCGGCGAGGCGGGTCGGCACCCGCTTCTCCGCCTTCGGTTCGATCTGGCCGATGGGCACTGCCTTCGTGGCCGGGCCGGTGAGGGGTGAGCCCCGAAACGCGCCGGCCACGCTCTTCCCAGAGCTTTTCTCGGTGACGAGTTCTTCTTGCATCGAGTCCCACTCGCCGCAGTCAGGGCAGCGCCCGAGCCAGCGCGGCTGCTGGCCACCGCAAGATGAGCAGATATGAACCGTGCGTCGTTTTGCCAAGGGGATCTCTCTTTTTAGCGCTCGTGGGGCCAGCCGGAGGGAGGGTATCCGGCCTGGGAGGCGAGAGCGAGGGGAGGCCGTGGGTCGGCGGCGGATCGTTCGGGGATGCTTCTGGACAGATCGCCCCTGGGAATGGCACTCGGTGCTTCGAGGGGGTTGGGGTGGACTCTTCCGTCCGATCGCTCCGGTGGGTTTGCATCGCCTGCTCGACTCGTGTCTCCTGTTCTTCTCTGTCCGACCTCCCCCGCGAAAGGGCCCCTCCATGCTGCCGCGCAACTTGATCGCTTCCGCGATCATCCCCGAACCGAACGGCCCGCAAGGGCAGAGCGACGAGCTGGCCCCCGGAGAGGAGCTGCGTCTCTATCAGCGTGGGGACGATTACTCGATCTTCGTCGGAAACTGGGAGCTGATGAACAGCCGCGCGACCTCGTCAGAAGCAGAGCTTGCGCAGCTCGCGTGCGACAAGATCGCGGGGAAGCCGAAGCTGCGCATCTTGATCGGCGGGCTCGGGATGGGATTTACGCTGCGGGCGACTCTCGATCTCGTTCCCGCGGACGCCGAAGTCGTGGTCGCGGAGCTCGTTCCCGAAGTGGTCGAGTGGAACCGAACCATCCTCGCCTCCTTGGCCGAGTCGCCCCTCGATGATCCGCGCGTCCAAGTCTTGACCCAAGATATCGCCCAGGTGCTCAGAGAGAATGCGCGCTCTTTCGATGCGATCATCTCCGATATCGACAACGGCCCTCATTCGAAGACCGGACCGTCGGAAGGGTGGCTCTACTCTCGCATCGGTCTGCGCACTCTCGCGAAGGCGATCCGTCGGCCGGGGGTCGCGACGATTTGGGCGGCGGGGCCCGCGAAGTTCTTCGGCGAAAACTTGCGTGCGGCAGGCTTCGAGGTGGAAGAGGTGCGCGCGCGGGCGAAGGCGGGCAAGGGCGCGAGATTCCGGATCTTCGTGGCGGAGCGGAAGTAACGCTTCCGTTCTTCCGAGCGAACCGGGAGGACAGCCTCCTAGAGGTTTTTCCATTCGGCGATCAGGGATCGAAAACGCGCCGCCCGCTCCTCATAGTTTCGAAACTCATCGTAACTCGCACAGGCTGGCGATAAGAGCACCACGTCCCCTTTGCGCGCGACTTCGGTGGCGCGACGGAACGCTTGGGCAAATCGATCGACCACCTCGATCTTGGCCGGATCGACCCCGCCCGCGCGCAGAGCCTGCGCGAGCTCTTCCCGGCTCTCTCCGTAACAGATCGCTCCGCTCGCGCCATCGCGCACCGCTCGAGCGAACGCGGCCAGGTCGCCGCCTTTGTGATGGCCGCCCGCGAGCAGAACCGCGCGAGGCGCGTACGCATTGAGCGCCGCGCGAGTCGCCTCGGGCGTGGTCGACTTCGAATCGTCGACAAAGCGCACTCCGCGCACTTCGGCCACCTCCTCCTGCCGGTGCGGAAGCGGGGTCTGACGGGCGATCGTCTCCTCGAACAGGGCGCGATCCCCCCCGAGAGCGATCGCCAGGGCGCACGCCGTCGCCGCATTCTCAATCTCGTGCACTCCCGGCCGCGGCATCCGGTCGATCGACGCCAGAGCCGTGGGGATGCTCTCCGCCGTTCCTTCGTTCGCGTGAAGCACTTCGCAGAGCTGCCGCCCGATCACCCCGATTCCCGGCCCTTTCGGCGCATCGGCGCCGCACGAGACCACCGGCCTCCCCGACCGAAGTGCGGCTGCGATCAGCTGAGGATCGTTGCGCGGGAGCGCGGCGATCTGCACCTGGCGGGGGAGTGTTTGGCGGGGGGCCAGGAGCAGTTCTTCTTTGGCGGCCCGGTACGCTTCGAAGGTGCCATGCCAGTCGAGGTGATTCGCCGCGATCTGGGTGACGCCGACGGCCGCGGGGCGAGGGGTGCCGGCGCCGAGGCGAGAGAGTTGGAAACTCGAGAACTCGAGCACCACCCGATCTTCACCAGACATCGTATCGAGCTCGCCGAGAAGAGAGCCGCCGAAGTTTCCGCCGAGGTGAGTGCGGTAGCCGCTCGCTGCGAGGAGGTCGGTGAGGAGGCGGCAGGTCGTGCTCTTCCCGTTCGAGCCGGTGACCCCCGCGACGTAGGGGGACGGGCACCACGAGAGGAACAGTCCGATCTCGGTGACCAGCCGCGCCCCGGCGCGCTCGGCCGCACTCAAGAGCGAGCTCTTCGGGGGGACCGCCGGATTCACGACGACCCAGTCGGCGTTTTCGAAGTCGAGGATGTCATGACCACCGAGGCGGGACCCGGCGAGGGGCACGCCCTCGAGAAGCTCGAGGCTCTTCGCGAGCTGCTCGGGAGTGCTCAGGTCCGTGATCGTGACCGCGGCGCCCCGCTTCGCCAGGAAGCGCGCAACCCCTGCACCGCCGCCGAAGGCGCCAACGCCAAACACGAGCACGCGCAGTCCCTCGAGTTCATCGGGTCCTCGATCGGGGGGCGAAAATGTGGCCGCGCGCTCGCGGGTCACTGGCCGCCCCTCGGCTCCTCCGCGCTCGGCTCTTGGGCACTTTCGTCGGTGCTCGAGGTCAAACCGAAGGCGCGGGCGGATTCGATGAACTTCGCCTCCAGCTCTTCCAGAGTGTGCTCGACCAGCGTGAACTCGATGACTCGCTCGTCGACGATGGTTCCGGGCCATACGAACTCAGAGAAGAGATCGACCGGGAACCACTGGTACCACGGTGCGGACACCGGAACGAGGCGCGTTTCTGGGGCGTAGGCGGGGCCCTCGCCGCGCTCGGTCGGTTCCCATCGGACCATCACTTCGCGGGTGCCGTAATGGTCAAAAGGAACGCGAGCCGGAGTCGAGCCGACATCTTTTCCATCGAGGAAGACGCGCGCTCCAGCGGGGTCACTGCGGATGAGCAAGGCGCGCTCGACGCAGCCGGCGAGGAAGATCGTGGAGAGCGCGAGGAGTAGAGTACGGCTGAACGCACCGCGGATGAAACGGGCGTGGCGGAACGGCTGGGTCATCGAGAGGTCCTTCCCCGGGGGCGTGGCGTGCACGAGGGGGCACGCGACCGACAGGATATCGAGGGGGGGAAGCGCTGTCAGCGTGCCCGCCGTGATTCGGTCCGTTGGGGGGGCCGGTCGGTAAGCTCATGAGAGGGAGCTGGAACGCCCCTGAGGACCCCTCAATGGGCGCAGTCCCCTTCCTTCCGGCCCCCCCGTGGGGTATT
The DNA here is from genome assembly GCA_937876125.1 of uncultured bacterium. GTDB lineage: Bacteria > Planctomycetota > UBA8108 > UBA1146 > UBA1146 > JAFMMO01. The sequence goes on along the minus strand of CALEHF010000288.1, from coordinate 421 downwards.
CCTGGGCTGCCATCGCTTCCCCAGCCGGAAGGCTCCCACCTTGTCACCCTCGCTGAGTCCTGCCGTTCTCATAGCCCTCCTGGTTCTCGGCGCGGCCGGAATCGGGATCCTGGTGGTGGTGCTCCGGGGGAGTCGAGCACCGGGTGAGCCGCCATCTCGCGCGAATCGCATCGGTTGCATCCTGTTTGCCCTCGCTGCGGTCGGCACAGTGGTGTTCGTCGCCCGGGGTCTCAATGGAGGCGTCCGTATCATTGGGGATGAACTCTATACGTTGACCTGTCCTGGAGCCGAGATCTTCCTCGACGATCGATTCGTCGGGACGGAGAGCGTGAGCTTCACGCTCGCTGAAGAGCCGGGGCACGTGTTTCCTCCTGGCACTCAGATCAGTGAGATCTGGGCGACCCTGCTCCCTGGTGCGACA
>CALEHF010000287.1 GCA_937876125.1 uncultured bacterium | reverse complement strand
GAGGATACGCCGCTTTTTCAACTCAGGCCAGAACACAAGATTTGGTCATAACTCTTGCAAAGAACGGGCGGCTCATGACAATCACAACTCCGGCCATTCCCCCGCGAGCACGAGCGTCTCACTACGAGCCCGCCTCGACCATCATGCTTCTTTTCATTGTGCCGTTCGTCATGGCGAGCACTGCAAGAATCATGGCGATCCAGTACGAAGAGATGGACGTAGCCCTACCCGGGCCTACGCAGCTACTCATGGCATTCGCCGGAAGTCTCTGGACGGTTTTCTTGCCCAGCGTCGTACTGTCCTTGCTGGTTCTCCGTGCCTGGAGTCGAGCGTCGAAGTGGTCCATCGCTCTCAACTACTTCTGTTTTCTTCTTGCCGTCGCCGCCGCTCTGTTTTCGATCGTCGCTTTCGTCATGCCGACACTCTCGATTGTTCAAGCCGATGATCAGTGGCTCGAAACATGGTCCGCCGAGCACACAGAGGAACTCAAGGCCCTTGCTGATCAGCTCACTGATTCCTCGCTCACTTTTGTGATCGTGAGCAAAGGAACTCTCATCGACTCGGATCCCGCCGTTGAAGATCTCGGTAGTGATCCCGCGGTGCAATCCCTCCTCACCTTCGCGAAGAAGTACAGTGTGGGGTACTGCTACTTCGAGGCCTCCGTCTTACGACTCGAGCTGGAGGAAATTGAGAGCGCACCCGGCGTCGTTTGGCTCGAGTCTCGTGACGGGCACTGGAAATCTGGCAGTCGAGGCGCCGCGAGGTAGCCGACGCGCGCAAACTCCGCCCGAGAATACCAATAGGTCTGTGGCGGAGATCTCGAGAGTTAGAGCCCGGTGCTCATCTCCACTTCGCGCCGCCGGCCCCCGATCCAGAAGTCATCGGCATGAGCTGTCCCTTCGCATGCCTTGACTTCCCCTTCCTTCCGACTGAAAGTCCACACCGCCACCGGGAGCGAGGAAAGGACGAGACTGACTATGGCGAGGCCGACCCCCGCCCCTTGCACGGTATGCGGCTATCCGCTGGTCCCCTTCGACCGCGACACTGGCGAGCTCGCCCACTGCGACCGGTGCTCTGAGTCGGGAGATGCCGCACTCACCGCACCTTCCCGCGGCTTCTTCGCCATCGAGATCGCCGACGGATTCCTCTCCCTCTTCCGCGCCGCTTTCTCGGTCCTCGGCCGAAGCGAGTATCGGGGAAAGCTCGCCCTGGCAATGGTCGTCAACTTCTTCCTCGTCGTCCTCCTCTTCCTCGGGCTCGTCTGGGGCATGCACGCGCTGCTCGGGAGGGTGGAGTGGTCGGGAATCTGGAGCTGGGTCGATGAGGCGGGGAGCTTTCTGTCGTGGCCCCTCGCGCTCATCGCGTCGTGGTTCCTTGCACCCGCGGTGATCAATCTCGGGATGACGGTGTTCTTCGATCCGATCTCAAATACGGCGGAGCGCATTGTCGGGGGGGAGGGGATGAAACCGGTCGAGATCGGTTTTCGGCGCGCACTCCTCGCCGCGATCAATGGCACCGGGCAGATCTTGCTCCTTCAGATCGCCATCCTTCTGCCGGTGATGGTGCTCTCCTTGATCCCGATCATCGGCTGGCTCTTCGTCATCGGCGGCGCCGCCTTCTCGGCGTACCTGAACGCCCTCGTCTGGTTCGAGCTTCCTGTCCTCAGGCGTGGTTACGGATTCCGGTACCGTCGCCAAGTGGTCCGGAAGAACTGGCCGCGCGCGCTCGGCTTCGGCCTCGCCTTCAACGTCGGCCTGCTGGTCCCCTTCTTCAACATCCTCATCATCGGACCCGCCGCAACGGTGGCCGTGTCGACGCAGTACTTCCGCTGCGTGAAGATCACTCCGTCGGTCCAGCCAGACTGAGCATGACGTTCAGTCGCCACGCAGCAACTCACTGATGACGCTCAAGCGCCGCTCGGGATCGACCGGGTTCGTGTCTAGTCCGCGAGCCGAAAGCGGAAGCCTTCCAGATTAGAGTCCCTGGTTCTTCAGGGCTTCGTCGGCGATGGAGACGTCCCGGGCCAGGACGAGAAGTCGCGCGGGAAAACCTCTCGGCGAGGGAAGCAGAGCGTTCCACCATCCGCTGCAGTCATCGAGATCGAGCACCGCTTCAATTTCGGAGGCGTCCAAGATGCTCTTCGCCCGCTCCGCCTCGTGGCGACTCTCAAAGTTACGAATGGATACAAACTCGGACATTGAACGATCCCGTCGGCGGATGGGAGGAGATCCGCTCAGGTAGGGCATGGGACCAAGTCCCTGGGTGCCAATGTTTGGCCCGTGCGCCTTCTCGAACAAGAAACCGCCCCCGACCGCGCAACGCGATCGGGGGCGGCATGTAGCACCCAAACAGCTTGAGTCGCGCGCGACTAGAAGCTCGCGCTCCTCGTCTTCACCACCTGGGCCTCGAGCGTCTCTTGCAGACGCTTCTGGCAATCTTCGAGGTGCGCACGGGTGTAATCGTCGACCGAGCCCGACTGCCCGCGCAGGTAGCTGTGAATGCGTCCCTGCAGATCACCGCAGTGCATCCGCGACAAGGCGGCGATGGTGTTCATCGCTGCGCTGCCACCGGTGCCCTGCATGCTGAGGTCGGTCAGGCGACCAATGCTCTCGAGTTGCAGGCTACGGCGGAGACTCGAAATGGCGGGCTGACGCGGGGAGACCGGCGCGGCCGGCGGACTGTCGAGATCACTCCAGATCTCACTGATCACCGCGGACATCATCTCCGGCATCGTGAATGCATCGTCATCGGAGGGGACGCGAAGCTCGTTGTCGTAGACGCGACGCAAGGTCGTGGGGTTCATGATCTGCGAGAGCGCAGAAGCCTGAATACCACGGATCTGATCGTGCACCGGGTAGGTCGCCTCGCTCATCATCGCGCGAAAACCACCGTCGAGCCACTTGTCGACGGAGAGGTGCTGGAGCAGCTCCGGGGTGAGGCCGAACGCCTCGTCGCGGAAGGTGCTCTCGATCACGAAGCGCAGCGCGTCGCGCTGCGTCGAGGCCGGCACGACGACGACCGGCGGCTGGTCGGTCGCATCGCCCTTCATCGCGCGGCTGATGTGGGCGCCACCGAGCCAGTTCGAGACAATGCTCACCGCACGCATCTGAAGGCTGAGCGTCAAGTTGTATCCCTCGCGCGCCTTCGACCAGCTATCGCCGTCTTCGACGAAGCGATCGAGGATGCGAGCCCGATGCCAGCGGGAAAGCTCCATCTGATTGTACGCGTACTCGAGCGGGTTCTTGGTGAAGTCGTAGCGACGCGCAAACGGGTCGGGTCCGCTGGTGTCCTCGTCGGTGAGGTAGGCGTGCTCCGGCTCGGTGCAGCGCGCAAGAATCGGCTTCAGGTCTTTGTCGAAGGTGTAGCCGTACTCGATCGCCCACATGTCGTAGAGACCGACGCCGACCATGGCGTAGTCCCCCTGAATGCTGTCGTCGCTCATGTTGATGTTGATCGGCGTGTAGTCCATGACCGAGGCCGTGAACGGCTTGCCTTTGACCTTCTCCGAGTTGATCTCTTCGAGGGTGTAGAGACCGGACGCCTTGAAGTTGTGGCGCAGCCCCAGAGTGTGCCCCACTTCGTGGGCGACCAGATCGGCGAGCAGGGGACCGATGAACTTCGCGGGCATGCCGTCCAGCATGTCTTCGTCGGAGTCGGCGTCCTTCTTCTCGTCGTCGTCCTTCGGAAGGATGCCACTGCGGAGCATCGAAAGGTGCATGCGCAGGATCTGCAGGTCGAGCGACTTGCCGTCGGCGGCGAGGCAGAGCCCGTTCACCTGGCTGACGCGACCGATGAGACCGTCGTACTGATCGTCACCGAGCATTTCGGTATCGACGTGCGCCATCGCGTGACCCCCGTAGGCGGTCGGGCCCTGGTCATGACGCGCTTGCACCATCTCCGTGCGCTCGGCGGGGGACGCGAACAGGACGCGCGGATCCCACGACGGGTGACGCTCGAGCCACTGCATCGTCTCGGGGGAGAAACTCTCGGTCGCGAGATCGGGGAGCAGCTTCGAGAAGTCGGTTTCGAAGCTGCGGATCCAGCCGTCCGTGAGGACGATATCCGCATCGAGAATCTCACCGGTCAGCGGGTTGACGCGACTCGGGCCAATGGCAGTTCCGACATCGTTGTTCAACCAACGCACGAAGTTGTAGCGCACGTCCTCCGGGTCTTTGTCCATGTGCGCACCCGTGGTGGCGTCTTGGAGGTAGACCTCAATGGCGTTCAGAATTCCGATCTTCTCGAATGCTGTGTTCCAAGAAAGGATTCCGTCGCGGACGAAGCGGCGGTAGCGGATCGGCGTCGAGTGCTCGACGTAGAAGACGATCGGCGACTTCGGCGGGCTGAGTTTGAGTTTCGGGTCCGCCTTCTCGAGGTGCCAGCGGTTGATGAACCGCATGCGGATGTCGTTGTCCTGGTACTTGCCGAAGTCCTCGTAGCTGGTCGTGAAGAAGCCGACCCGCGCATCCGCTTGGCGCGGCTTGTACGAGGGGGTTTTTTTGATCACGCTGATCGAATAGTGCAGCGACTTGAGAATGCCGCCCGCGACCGGCACCTCAAAAGCGATCTCCACGTTCTCGGGGAACGCCTTCGCCGAGTCGATCGACGCGAGGCGCTTGTTGAGGCCCGCGGCGCTCCGTCCGAAGAACGTACTCGCGTTGCCGAGGAGGAGATCGTCGAAATCGATCACCGGTCCGCCCCCCGGGCCCATGCACTCGATGGGGATGTCCAAGAGCACGCGGTCCGTGAAGAGTCGTTTGACCGAGCCCTTCGATTCGGAGTCGCCATTCGAACGGATGTCGATGTTCGGCTCGATCAGAGCGAGGCGTTTGTCGAAGCGGCGCCAGTAGACGTAGCGATCTCCTGCTTGAAGACCCGCGAAGATTTCGCCGCTCGCGATGGTCATCGCGAAGAAGTAGCGCGACTTTTCGAAGTCGCGCGGGAGTTCGGCGAGCATCTGCGCATCTTTTTCGCGGGTGTAGATGGTGAAGAGACTCTTGGCCCCGCCGGCGGTCGAGACCACCTTCTTGTAGCCTTCGCTCACTTTTTCAAAGGGGGGAAAATCGGGCTTCTTCTTTGGCTTTGGGGCGTCGCCCGGTTGTGCCATCGCGGTGCTCGCGAACGTCACGACCAGTGCGAGGACCCCGAGCAGGAGTTGCGTACGTCGGTGCATCATCGCCTCTCTCCAGGGAGATAAAGGGGTAGGAGCGTGCGTCGCCGCGGCCTTCCGAGTGGACCGGGTTGTGCACACGTTTGGGTTGTTCAGTCTGTTTTTTGGTCAGCAGTGTCTGTCTCGAGGTCCAGGTCTGTTTTGAAGTCCAGCGTGGGCCGTATGGTAGTGCAGATGGGCGATGCTCGCCACGACCAGCTCTCTCGCTGCTTCCCCTGCTTCCCCTGCTTTTCCTGCCCGGGCGAGTTCCGATCGTTGAGAAGGAGCGAGAGATACGCGGGCCCCCACCCGATGGATCCCGCCGCGCGGGAGTGATTCCCCGATTCTTGGCCGATCCGCTAGAAATTCGCGCCCTGATCGTCGACTCCCAGCCCGCCGTTTGGGGCTCGCTACCGTCGATCCGGTTGTTTCGGCCCTCGGAAGGGGTACATCGAGGGTCACCTACCGGAAGAGGAGCCCTCTATGCGACCGATGATCTTTCTGCTCGTGCTCGGTGCGCTCGCTGTCGGCATCGGGTCCTCCCTCACCTCCCCCACCGACGCATCCCCGCCCCCCGCCCCGCCGGCGTCGGCGGCTCTCGCCCCCGATTTCTGGGGGCATTGGGGGGACGGCAAGGCCGAGCTTTCCGGTTACGCGCTCCGTTATCCGCGCTACGGCAAGGTGCGCACGGGCACCGCGGTGACGATCTTCGTGAATGAGGAGTTCGCAGAATCGGTGCGGGTGAAGAATGAAGACAGTTCGCGCCCCGCTTCCGAGATCTATCCGGTCATGAAGCTGAACTGGATTCAGGACTTCCCCACCGGCATCTACGACTACTCTCTCATGACGAGCGCGTTCGCGACCTTGGCCCCCCATGGCGGGCGGCCGGCGGGGACCACCACCAAAGTGTCGTTCAGTTCGCAAGAGTGGTGCGGTCACGTCTACGCGCAGCTGCTCTTCAACGATCGCGGGGCAAACCTCACCTCGCACAGCTACTTCGACGGCGAGGCGGATCAATCGCTCACTCTCCCGCATCCCGACGGCGGGCTCCCGGAAGATTCCGTGCTCCTCTGGGCGCGAGGGTTCGCCGGGCCGAGCCTCGAACCGGGCGGGTCGACCTCGGTGCCGGTCCTTCGGTCTCTCGAGCGCAGCCGGTTGTTGCACATCGGTCTCGGCTGGCAAACGGCAACCGCATCCCGGAGCAAGGAGAGCCGCACTCTCGAAGTGCCCGCGGGAACATTCGCGGTGGATACCTACACTCTCGCGATCCCCGCGGGGCGCGCGAAGAAGTCGTATCCCCTCGGTCGTGGGGAGGTGGATGTCGCTGCGAGCACTTGGACGATCGAGGTCGAGAGCGCCTGGCCCCACCGCGTCATCCGGTGGGGGCGTGACGACGGCCTCGAGGCGGTGTTGGTCGGAAGCGATCGCCTCCCCTACTGGAGCATGAATGGCCCGGGGTTCGAGTCGGCACTCGAGAAGATCGGCTTAGAGGCGCGGCCTCCGCGCACGCCGTAGGAGGCCTCGGTGTCGTGAATCGAGACTGCCCGTGAGCCGCCCGCTGTAGGCGGCTCGCGGGCAGTTTTCGATGCGTGGGGCTTTGGCCGCGCGCGCTTCAGTCCGTTCCGATCCCACCGAGGTTGACGGTGACGCCGATGAGGAACTGGAGATCGGGGGCGTCATTGCTCAGGCCGATCGCCAACCCCGCGTCGAAGATCCAACCATCCATCAGCGGATAGGTAAGGCCACCGGTGGCGATCAGCTGCTCGTCGTCGCGTTCCGGGGTGATGATTCCCGCGATCTCACCGTAGGCCCCGATCGCATCGGCGACGGGAGTGGTTCCCGAGATGGCGAGGCCGTGCTGGATGTCGGGATCACCCCCGGTCGGATCGCCGAGGAACCCCAGCTGGTAGAAACCGACGAGGGACGCCGAGCCGTAGGGCATTTCGAGCATCGCTGCAGCGAAGAAGTCCATCTCCTCGTTGCCGATCCCCTGGCGCGCGCTGGCAGTCGGGATCTTGGTTTTGAACTGGTACGCGATCGCAGGCTCGTTCGGTCCGAAGTCGAGGACGCGCTGACGCATGCCGATCTCTGTGTCTCCGACTCCTCCGCCATTACCCCCCCCCACCGAGCGATCGACCCAGGTGTACGGAGACCACGACACAAAGATCTCGGAGTTCTCGGTGACCCCCATTTTGGCGGTCATCGGCGAACTGTTGCGATCGCCGGGGTCGATGCTGACGCCGGCCTCGATCTCCACAGTCCCCGGTGCGGTGGTCTGGGTGCTGGACGAGAAGGTCGGGCGCTGCGGGGTCGGAATGGCGGGGGGGCCGGCGCAGCCGAAGGTGAGTACCGCTGCGAAGAGAGCCGAGAGGCGAACGAGAATTGCGATCGGTCCGACGTGGTCCATCACCAACTCCGTTTCGAGGTGCGAGAGGGCTCCCGAGGGGAGCGGAGCGGAAATCCGGCGAGCATTGTAGTGAATCGGAAGAGCGGAATGAAGGAGAGTGAGAGTCGGGCTTCGGTACGAAGTTTTACCACCACTTCCGCTTACGAAAGAACCAGATCTGAACGGCCGTGATGGCCAACATGCCGATGGTGACCGCCCAGAACCCGGCCTTGCTGTCTACGAGCGGCATCCCGCCGACATTGATCCCGAACAGTCCGGTCAAGAATCCGAGCGGCAAGAAGATCGCCGCGACCAAGGTCAGCCGGTAGCTCGTCGCGTTCATCGACTCGGCCAGGCGCGCGGAGAGTTCCTCCTGGGTGACCTGGGCGCGATCGCGGTTCGCCTCGAGATCTTCGAGGTAGCGAGCGATCCGGTCGGTGGATTCGCGAAAACGCAAGCGCACACCATCGTCGAACCCGAACAGGGGGTCCTGGGCGAGGCGCGAGATGGCGTCGCGCTGAGGGGAGAGGAACCGCCGGAGCGTGACGGCGGTACGGCGCGCTTCCCCGAGGCTCCTGCGCAACTGCGACGCGGGGGCATCGAGCGCGGTCAGCTCGAGCTCGTCGAAGGCCTCGTCGAGCGCCTCGAGAGGGTCGCGCATCCGGTCGAGGAGGCGCTCGATGAGCTGTGCGAGCCACTTGCCAGGAGTGCGAGGAGGTTGCGAGCCCCGCATCTCATCCCGGAGATCCTGACACGCCAGGACGCGACGTCCACGTACCGTGATGACGCGATGCTCTTCGACAAGCATGCGAATGGCGACCATGTCCTCTGGATCCGCACCGGGATTCATGTTCATTCCGCGAAGGACCACCAGCAACTCATCGACGATGATCGCCGCGCGCGGGCGCGTCTCCTCCGCCACCAACGCTTCCGCCGAGATCTCAGTGATGCCGTGTTTCGGATCGGAGAGCCAGGCGGCGGCCCCGGGAGAACCACGGTCGAGGTGCACCCAGCGGTAGCCGTCGGTGGGCTCTGCGGGTAGCGGCTGGGTCGGGTCGAGGGGAACGACGGGTCCGCTCGATGGGATATCGAACGCCCAAATGATCCCCGTATCCGGCGATTCGGTCATGGTCGGGACCTCCGGCGGCGATCATAGCCGCGCCGCTAGATTTTCGGATGACGAGGAAGCTCGATTGGAGCGGGATTTCGGAGGCCGAGGTCGAAGAGCGTTCCCCGAGGCTGCTAACATGTCGCCACTTCCTCGCCCCAGCACTCTGATTCGGAGGATTTGATGATCTCGCCTTGGCGCTCGGCTCTCAGCTTCTTCCGGCTCTTCGTCGGTGTCCTCGCGGTCGCGAGTCTTCTCGCCTCTTGCGCCGCGACTCCCAAGTACGCCTCTGTTTCCATGCGCGGGGACCGTACGACCGAAGCGCGAGTCGGAGCGATTCTCGATGCCCTGCACCGCTCGGCCAGCACGGCGGATGAGGAGACCTACTTCTCGTTGTTCACCCCCGAAGCGATCTTCCTCGGAACCGATGCCACCGAGCGTTGGAACATCGAGGAGTTTCGCGCATTCGCGCTTCCCTACTTTCAGAAGGAGAGCGCGTGGACCTACACCCCGCGCGAACGACACGTCACCGTGCTTCCCGGCGGTGACACCGCCTTCTTCGACGAGATTCTCGACCAAGAGAAGTATGGGACCTGTCGCGGATCGGGGCTGCTGAGACGTCTCGACGACCGCTGGCGCATCGCCCAGTACCACCTCACGATTCCGATCCCGAACGAAATCGCGAGCACCGTGAGCGCTTGGATCACCGATCAGAGCTCAGGCACGAGGTGGGTCTACGTCGTGCGACACGCCGAGAAGGAGAAGGAGGGCAAGGACCCGACTCTCACCCCGTCGGGGCGGGCGCGGGCGGAACGACTCGCGATGATTCTCGAGTCGCTCCCCGTCACTGCCTGCTTCGCGAGCGAGTACCAACGCACCATTCAAACCGTGACGGCGGTGGCCGCGCGACACTCGGTCGAGGTGGTATCCGTCCCCGCGCGCGAGCTTTCGGCGCTGGTCGATCAGCTCGACGCGCTTCCCAAAGGATCCGTTGCGGTCGTCGCCGGCCACTCGAACACGGTGCCTGCCCTTCTCAAACGGCTGGGCGTCACCGAGACTGTCACGATTGCCGAGAGCGCCTTTGGCGACCTGTTCGCCGTGCGTCGAGCGCCCAGTGGCATCGAGCTCCTTCGATTGAAATTCTGAACCCGACTTTGGGAGGTCCTTGTGATTCGTTCTCTCACCCTGATCGCCTTGTGGGGCGTGCTGCTCTCTCACGTCGCTCTCGCTCCGACCGCCACCTTCGCCGAAGACCCCCCTCCGCTCGCGCTGCTCGACATCTTCGAACTCGAGTCCGCGCACGATCCACAGATCTCCCCCGACGGATCGACGGTCGTCTACGTGCGGCACTTCTTCGACATCGATGATGATCGCACCCACACCCGCCTCTGGTCGATCGATGTCGCAAGTGGCCGGCATCGCCCCCTGCTCGGCGAGGCGCACACGAGCTCGCCGCGCTGGTCACCACAGGGCGATCGAATCGCGTATCTCCTGGATGGCCAGATTAACGTCATCCACCTCGACGGAGAGCGCGCATCGATCGTCGTGACCCACACCGCCGAGCATCCAGGAGACATCGCGTGGTCACCGGACGGCACTCAAATCGCGTTCTTCGAGAGCGTGCCGGCGGAGCCAGAGAGCTGGGGCACGATCCCCTCTCCGCCCAAGGGCGCGAAATGGGCAGAGAAAGCGACGGTGATCGATCGCTTGGTGTATCGCCGCGATGGCGGCGGTTACGTCGAGGGAGGTCACCGACACCTCTTCGTCGTACCCGCGGATGGGGGCACGGCGCGGCAGCTCACCACCGGCGACTTCAACCACTCGGGTCCGCCGTCGTGGTCAGTGGACGGAGCGACGATCTTCGTCTCCGCCAACCGGAACGATGACTGGGAGTACCAGACGAACGAGTCGGAGATCTGGGCGGTCACGGTGATCGATGGGTCGATGCGCCAGGTCTCCGACCGGCGTGGTCCCGACCAGAATCCGCTCGTCTCTCCAGACGGAACGTGGCTCGCGCTCAGAGGACATGACGACGCGCCGTTCGGCTATCGACAAGATCAGGTCACGATTGTGAAACTGGATGGCACCGGCGGTCGCGTGCTCGCGGCTGACTTCGACCGCTCGATCGATCAGATGGAATGGAGCGAAGACTCAGGCGGGCTCTACGTTCGCTACGACGATCGGGGCGATACGAAGATCGGCTTTCTTTCGCTGGCGGGGGATCCGCCGCGCACGGTGATGGGGGGCGTCGGCGGCACGACGCTCGGGCGCCCATACTCGAGTGGGTCGTTCTCCGTTTCGAAGGAGGGGAGCCTCGCCGTGACTCTCGGGAGCGCGACCCGCCCTTCCGACGTCGCCCTGGTCAGTAGCAGCGGCCTTCTCTCGATCCAGCTGACAGAGCTCAACGAGGACCTTCTTCTCCATCGCTCGCTCGGCCGCGTCGAAGAGATCAAGACGCCGTCGAGTTTCGACGGGCGTGAGGTTCACGGCTGGGTGGTGTACCCGCCCAGTTTCGACCCCCAGAAGAAGTATCCTCTGATCCTCGAGATCCACGGGGGCCCGTTCGCCAACTACGGCGGCCGCTTCTCGGCGGAGATGCAACTCTACGCTGCCGCCGGGAACGTGGTCCTCTACGTGAACCCCCGGGGGTCGACGAGCTACGGCGAGGAGTTCGCCAACCTGATTCACCACGCGTATCCGGGGAATGACTACGACGACCTGATGTCCTGCGTCGATGCGGTCATCGCAAAAGGATGCATCGACACCAGTCACCTGTTCGTGACCGGCGGGAGCGGCGGCGGCGTGCTCACGGCGTGGATCGTCGGCAAGACCGAGCGGTTCCGCGCCGCAGTCGTTGCGAAGCCGGTCATCAACTGGGCGAGTTTCGTCCTGACCGCGGACTTCTCGCTGTACTTCACGAAGTACTGGTTCCCGGCCCCGCCGTGGGAGATTCCCGAGCACTACTGGGCGCGTTCGCCGCTCTCCTTGGTGGGGAATGTGGTCACGCCGACGATGCTCCTGACCGGCGAAGAAGACTACCGCACGCCGATCTCGGAGACGGAGCAATACTACCAAGCGCTGAAACTCAGAAAGATCGATACGGCGATGGTGCGGATCCCCGGAGCGGGGCACGGGATCACCGCGCGACCGAGCAACTTGGTTCGAAAAGTCGCGTACGTTCTCGGGTGGTTCGACAAGCACTCCGAGGTGCCTTAGTCAGCCGGGGGCTCGCGGTGACCAGCCCGCTCAGTCGGCGAGCGCCGGTGCTGTCGCGGTCCCCGTCTCCACAAAGGGCGGATCGATATTCGGGTACTTCGCGTCCAGCTCCTCCGCTTTCGCTCTGACATCGGAGAAGTCGGGGCGACCATGGAAACCGATCTTTTCTTTGTAGGCGGCGAGATACGCCCTTTGCTCTTCAGCGCTGAAGCGCGGCGTGCGGCTGAGGAGCTGCACCTCGAACAGCGAACAGCGGGTGATGTTCTCCAGCATCGTTTCCATCTTCCCTCGAACGAGGGCCAGGATCGGGGCGACGAGAGCGCGCTTCCACCGCGAAATCCCCTCCGCCCGCATCCCGGCGCTGATCATCTCGGAGAGTGCATCGGCGCGACGAGCGGGCGAGGCGATGAGCGGAATACAGGTCCAGGGAGTATCGAGAGCGGGCGTGAGACCCGCGCGCTCGGGGGTGAAGAAGATCGGTGCGATGGAGACGAACGACTCCAGTGGCATGTGTTGATCGAGCATGCCTCGGAACCGCTCGAACTCTGGGGCGTCCGCCTCGAATTCACTCGCGTTGGGAATCGGTGCGAGGTTCGCGAAAGCGCTCTCATTGCTCTCGCCTTCCTTCGCCCCCCGCAGAGCTTCGAGATACTGCTCCGTCCCCATCAGCAGCTCGACCCAACGGGTCTCGAAGTCATCGATGGGGGGGTCGTCTCCCGCCGCGTAGGCGATGGGCAAGACTTCGATCGGCGCTTCACTGGTGATGGCGAGGTAGTCGGCTCGAACCTCGGCCACGAGAGTCGCGACCGAAGCGGCAGCGCGCCCCCCCGTCGCGTAGACCAGTTGCCCGTCTTCCTCGAAGAGCTGCCACGTCCCTTGCTCAAGAGGCCAGTTTTCAGGGGACTCGACCCGTTCCGCGACCGAGCAGCCGGTGAGCATCGCGAGAGTGAGAGCGGCGGTCGCCGAGAGCGCTCGTTGCGCTCTTTCGAGCCGATAGCAGCGCATAGATAGCCACTTGTGCAGATATGTCGGGGTCATCGATCCTCCTTGATTCGGGCAGCATCATAGCTTCGACGCCTCACGGCTTCACCTCTCATCCATAGAGCGGTATCCTCGAGTCATTACCCCGCCGAGTTATGACCAAATCTTGTGTTCTGGCCTGAGTTGAAAAAGCGGCGTATCCTC
>CALEHF010000286.1 GCA_937876125.1 uncultured bacterium | reverse complement strand
GGACAAGTCCCTCTAAGGTACTCGCTTCCCACGGATTTTTGGCCCCTTCGAGTGGGCTCCCATCGAGAGGACCAGCTGATGATCTCCCTCCTGCGCCCTATCGTTGCGCTCGCGATGCTGCTGACCCTGGCCTCCTGCACCTCCGAGTCCGCACCCGCGACCGGGTCGAATGCGGCGGGGAAGAAGACCGGGACGGTCAAGATCGCGGTGATCCCCAAAGGGACCACGCACGAGTTCTGGAAGTCGATCCACGCCGGCGCCGTGAAGGCGGAGCGCGAACTCGAAGGGGTCGAGATCGTCTGGCGCGGTCCGCAGCGCGAAGATGATCGTTCCCAGCAGATCTCTCTCGTCGAGAACTTCGTCTCGACCGGCATCGACGCGATCGTGCTCGCCCCGCTCGACGACAAAGCGCTGGTCGCGCCCTGTCGGCTCGCGATGTCTTCAGGAATCCCCGTCGTGGTCATCGACAGCGGAATCCAAGGAACGGTGGGCAGTGACTTCGCTTCCTACGTCGCGACCGACAACGCCCACGGCGGCGAGCTGGCGGGGGAGCACCTCGGAAAACTGCTCGGCGGGAAGGGCAAAGTGCTCCTCTTGCGGTACCAAGAGGGTTCGGCGAGCACGGATCTGCGCGAGAGCGGCTTCGTGGCGGCGATCTCGAAGTTCGATGGCATCGAGCTGGTCGATCCGAAGCGCTACGCCGGCGCGACCCGCGACAGCGCCCAGAGAGAGTCTGAGAATCTCCTCGACAACGGGAAGTACGACGGGATCTTCTGCCCGAACGAATCCGCGACCTTCGGCATGTTGCTCGCCCTGCGCGCACGCAACCTCACCGCGAAAGTGAAGTTCGTCGGCTTCGACGCCAGCCCCGGCCTGATCGAAGCGATGAAGGCGGGAGAGATCGACGGCCTGGTTGTTCAGAACCCGATGAAGATGGGCTACCTCGGGACGATCGTCGCCGTCCATGCGCTTCGCAAAGAAAAGTTCGAAACCAACATCGATACCGGCGTCGAGCTGGTCACCCCCGACAACCTCGAGACTCCCGCGATCCGTGAGCTCATCTCTCCGCCCCTCGAAGAGTATCTCGGTCAGTGATCGAGAGCTCTCGAGAACCCTTGGTGGGAGGCGCCGCTCCGATCCTCACGATGCGCGGGGTCCGCAAGGCGTTCGGGGCGACCGTCGCACTCGCGGGCGCAGACCTCGATCTCGCCCCCGGCGAAGTCCGAGCCCTCATCGGCGAGAACGGCGCGGGAAAGTCGACGATGATGAAAATCCTCGCCGGTGCGCTCACTCCCGACGCGGGGGCGATGACGATCGCGGGGAACCCGTTCCGTCCATCGGGGCCGCTCGAAGCGCGCCGCGCCGGGGTCGCGATGATCTACCAGGAGCTGAACATCGCTCCGCACCTCACCGTCGCCGAGAACATCTTGCTCGGAACCGAATCTCACACCGCGGGGTGGCTCCACCGCCGGGAACCGCTCGAGCGGGTCCGCCGCGCCCTCGCGCGCCTCGACCGACCCGACATTCGACCGGAGGCACGGGCGGGAAGCTTGTCCCCCGCGTCGCGGCAGTTGGTCGAGATCGCGCGCGCCCTCGTTCAGGACGCACGGGTGTTGGTGATGGACGAGCCGACGAGTAGCCTCGGCGCCGCCGATATCGAGCATCTCTTCTCGGTGATCGAGTCGGTCTGCCGCGAGGGGATCGGGGTCATCTACATCTCCCACTTCCTCGAGGAGGTGCTCCGCGTCGCGCACCGGTACACGGTGCTCCGCGATGGCGAAGTGGTGGAGAACGGGAGGGTTTCCGACGTGAGTGTCGATCACCTGGTGACCGCGATGATGGGGCGCCGACTCGAGGAGATGTTTCCGCGGGTACCCCACCTGCGCGGTGAGGCAATTCTAGAAATCTCCCGCTTGGCGGGGCAACGACTTCCCCTCTCGGCGGACCTCACGGTGCACCGCGGCGAGATCGTCGGCATCGCCGGTCTGGTCGGCTCGGGACGCACCGAACTCCTGCGGGCCGTGTTCGGGCTCGATCGAGTGCGCTCGGGGACGGTGCGGATCGCGACGATCCCCCAGAAAATGATCACGCCGCATCGATCTCTTTCCCGCGGCGTCGGACTGGCGAGTGAGGATCGAAAAGAGGAAGGCCTCGCGCTAACCCGATCGATCGCCGAGAACACCACACTCTCGCGATTGCGCGGCCTCCACCGCGCGGGCTTCATCCGGCTCGGCGAAGAGCGGCGCACGGTCGCCCGCTGGCTCGAGAAGCTGGCGGTGAAGGCGCGCGATCCGCGTCAGCCGGTCGGGTCGCTCTCCGGCGGAAACCAGCAGAAAGTCGCTCTCGCCCGCCTCCTCCACCACGATGTCGATGTGCTTCTTCTCGACGAACCGACCCGGGGGATCGACGTCGGGTCGAAGGCGGAGATCTATCGGTTGATCGGCGAGCTGGCCGCCGGGAGCGACACCGCGCTCCCGAAGGCGATCCTGGTCGTCTCGAGCTCGAACCCCGAACTCCTCGGCATGTGCGATGGCATCGCGGTGATGCACCGAGGCCAGCTGGGGCCGGTGCGCCCGGTCGAGGAGTGGGACGAGCACACACTGACCGTTTCGACGGTCGGCGGAGATGGGGCACCGGAGTGAGTGACACGACGCCGCCGAACGAGCGTTCTTCCGACCCGCCCCCCCCCACTCCCGGGACGCCGCTCTGGCGCAGCGCGCTCGGCACCCTGACGCCATTCCTCGGCATCCTGGTGGTCGGTCTCATCTTCACCATGTTCGCCCCCGAAAATCTCTCCGCGCGCACTTGGCGGATCATGTTGGTGCAGACCGTTCCGGTGGGGCTCGCCGCCGCCGGGATGACCTACGTGATCATCTCCGGCGGCATCGATCTGTCGGTGGGGTCGATGATCGCACTCGCGAGCGTGACCTCGGCGCTCGCTCTCGATGCAGGCCACGGGATCGCCGTCGCGCTCGGCGTCGCTATGCTCACCGGCGTGGGTTGTGGGCTCTACAACGGAGTGCTGATCAACCTGCTCCGTCTTCCCCCTTTCATCGCGACGCTCGGGACCATGGGGTTCTATCGCGGGCTGGCGAAGTGGCGCTCTGGAAGCTCTGCTGTGCGTCCGGAGGAGCTCAGAGGACTCGAAAACTGGCTCCACCCGCTCCCCGAGCTGAACGGCTCGCCCGCGTTTCTCGGATTGCCGCCGGGAGTGTGGATCCTCGTTGCCCTGACCGTGCTCCTCGCGGCGGCTCTGCGTTTCTCGCTGCTCGGCCGGTACACTCTCGCGATCGGATCGAACGAGGCGACCGCGCGCCTCTGCGGGATTCGGATCGGGCGCACCAAGCTCGCCATCTACGCACTCGCGGGGCTCATGGCGGGACTCGCCGGAATGATGACGCTCGCGCGTCTCACCGAGGGAGACCCGACCAGCGCGCTCGGTCTCGAACTCGATGTCATCGCGGCGGTGGTCATCGGAGGCGCGAGCTTGTCCGGCGGGCAGGGCTCCGTGCTCGGAGCGTTCGCAGGAGCTCTTCTAATGACATTCCTCCGCAATCGCTGCACCGCGATGGGTCTGCCGAACTATGTTCAGGAGATCATCGTCGGACACATCATTATCGTGGCGGTGGCCGTCGATCAGTTGCGAGCGTCGCGCGCCGCACGGGGATAAACGGGCGAGCGGCCCTCTCTTCCAGTGCGCCCGTCTCTACCGGTGCGGTGACGCCGTTTGCCCTGTACACTGCTCTTCCGCTGGGCTTCCCGTCTACCACAGACCGCCAAAATCACTCTCCCGAGGAGAATTGCATGCGCTCAGGATCCCTTCCCCGTCGCGCCATCGGCCTCCTGTTGCTTTCAGGCCTCGTGTGCTGTCTCACCTTCGGCGGCCGAGCCGCAGAAGCTGCCGACCCGACCGTCGGTTGGCTCGGTGGTACGCCCGAGGCGCTCGAGGGGTACACCCTGTTCACGACCCTTTCCGGCAACGGTACGTACCTCCTCGACCAGGCGGGTCGCGAAGTGCATTCGTGGCAGAGCGCGTTCACGGCAGGAGTTTCTGTCTACCTTCTCGATGATGGTCGACTCCTGCGGGCGGGGCGGGTTCCTGGTGGTGTCACGATGAGTGCGGGAGGAGTCGGTGGGCTGTTCCAAGTCTTCGATTGGGACGGCACTCAGTTGTGGCGTTTCGATTACTCGAGCCCACTCGTGCAACAGCATCACGACGTCGAGATGCTTCCGAACGGAAACGTGTTGATCCTCGCGTGGGAGTTCAAGTCCGAGGCCGAGGCGATTGCCGCGGGGCGGAACCCCGCAACGACGTCTCAGAATCAGCTGTGGCCCGAGCACGTGGTCGAGGTTTCCCAGACCGGCCCGACCACGGGGCAGATTGTCTGGGAGTGGCACATTTGGGATCACCTCGTCCAGGATTTCGATGCCACGAAAGCGAACTTCGGGGTCGTCGCCGATCACCCCGAATTGCTCGATATCCATGCCCGCCAGAACGACT
This sequence comes from uncultured bacterium, assembly GCA_937876125.1. Lineage (GTDB taxonomy): Bacteria > Planctomycetota > UBA8108 > UBA1146 > UBA1146 > JAFMMO01. The sequence continues at coordinate 8,567 of CALEHF010000286.1, read as the reverse complement.
CGGCGGATTGGCTGCATGCGAATGGTCTCGACTACAACGCGGACCTCGATCAGATCGTCATCAGCATGCATCACCTGAACGAAATCTTCATCATCGATCACTCGACCACGACCGCTGAAGCCGCCGGTCATACCGGCGGCAACGCGGGGCGCGGAGGAGACATCTTGTATCGCTGGGGAAACCCGGCGAACTACGGGGCCGGAACCGCCACCGACCGGAAGCTGTTCGGCCAACACTGCCCCGAGTGGGTTCCGAATGGTTACGTCGGGGCAGGAAACTTGACGATCTACAACAACGGCGCGGGACGACCTGCCGGTGCGTTTTCGACCATCGAGGAGATCGCCACCCCGGTCCTCCCCGACGGCACGTACACACTGCCCACTCCGGGAACCGCCTTCGGACCCGCCACGACGGTGTGGACCTACACGGCACCGACTCCGCTCAGCTTCTTCTCCTCGATCATCAGTGGTGTGCGGCGACTGCCGAACGGGAACACGATTGTTTGCGACGGGGACTCGGGGTACTTCTTCGAGCTGACTCCGAGTGAGGATGTGGTCTGGGAGTACCGAGTCCCACTCGCGGGGAACAACCCCGTGAACCAAGGGCAGATCCCCGGGGGAAACCTGACGTTCCGCACGCAGCGATTCGAGCCGAGCTACGGAGCCTTCGTCGGCCGTGACTTGACCCCGGGCGACCCGCTCGAGCAGTACCCGATGCTCGGCGACTTCGACAACAACGGTGTCGTCAATGGTGCGGATCTTGCCCGCTTCGAGCTGCTCTTCACCGGACCCGGTGCCTCGACGATCGGAGTCCTGTTCTCGAACGCCGAGGGATTCTATGGCGACTTCGACCTCGACGGTGACATCGATTGCGACGACGCCCTCGCGTTCGAAGCGGTGTGGTCGCCGGGGGCTCCGTTCCCCGGAATTGCTGCGTGCGCTCCCCTGGGCCCGAACTTCGTTCGCGGCGACGTCAACCAGGATGGCACCATCGACATCAGTGATCCGATCGGGGCACTCGGGTATCTCTTCCAGGGAGTCTCGGTCGATTGTCTCGTCTCCATGGACGTGAACGACGATGGTGCGCTCGACGTCTCTGACCCGATCTCGCTCCTCGGTTTCCTCTTCAACCCCGCGATCACCTCGATTCCGGAGCCCACTGTTTGCGGGCTCGATCCGACCCCCGATACCCTTAGCTGCGTGACGACCAGCTGTCCCTAGGGGCCTCCTTGCAGCGGGCGAGAGAGTAAAACAAGACCACGGCAACGTGCGGGCCCATCGCGAGCGATGTGCTCCGCCGTTCTCTTTCAGGTAGGCTTAAGGTGGACCTGAGGAGGCAGCCATGTTCGCACCCTTTCGCATTCAACGACCGCTCTCGAAGGCGCAGCGCGCTGCGCTCCCCTCCACTCGCTCCCCCGATAGCTACGCCGAGCGACTCCTGAAACTCGTTCCCGCCGAAGCGATCGCGCTCTACCTCGCGGGGCGCGGAGTGATCACCGGTTCGCCTGATCCGGTGGCCGGGCTCGATCCCCAGTCCGCACTGTTGGGGTGGGGGATCCTCGGCCTCGTCATCGTGGTGGCTCTCAGGTGGTGGGGGACGGCGGATCGCAAGCTCGGGGAGAGCCCGCAGATCGGTGCGGTGATCGTCTCTGCGATTTCCTACCTCGTTTGGATCTACTCTCTCGGCGACTCGTTCAAGGACTACGGGGTGCACGATCCGAAGCTCGGCGGCCTGCTGGTGATCGTCTGGACGTTCGTTGTCCCGTTCATCTACCGAGGAAGTCGCGACGACGTGTCTGTGATCTAAGAGGGCCGCGAGGCACGCAAGAGACCGGTCCCCTCGCCCCTTCCGTTCGGGTACCCTTTCAGCCGTCGATCCTCGCGACATCTGCCAGAGGACGACAGGTGTGGAGGAGGCTCTCGTGCGGATTCTCGTGTATCTCTCGGCGAGTATCGATGCTCCCCGACGCTTCTTCGAGACCGCGCGCGCGGTCGGCCACCGCATCGGGGCGGGGGGGCACTCCCTCGTCTACGGCGGCGGCAACGTCGGGACCATGAACGAAGTCGCCGAAGGCGCAAAAGAGGGGGGCGCTTCGATCACGAGCGTCATTCCGCGCTTCTTCCACGACGAGAATCTCACCTTCCTAGAAAGCGACGAGCTGATTCTCACTGAGGATCTCCAAGAGCGTCGGCGTATCATGATCGAGCGCTCGGATGCCGCCATCGCGCTTCCCGGTGGCTTCGGAACATTGGAAGAGGTTGCCGAGTTCCTCACCTTGCGCCAGCTCGGTTTTCACCACAAGCCGCTCGTTCTCGTCGACCTCGACGGGTTCTGGGAGGGCTACCTGATGCTGATGGAGCGGATGCGCCACGAGAAGATGATCCATGAAGACCATCGCGATTTGATTTTGGTCGCGCCCGAGGGAGTCGCGGCGGTCGAGCTTCTCGAGTCGCTGGACACCGGTGGATAGGAGGCGTCGTGGAAGTCTCACGCTATGTCGTGCAAATGAAACGCAGCGCCGCGGCGATCCGCGCGCTCTGTGACGACCCCGGCCTCGAGCCGCACTGGAAACCGTCTCACGACCGCTGGTCCACGGTCGAGATTCTCTGCCACCTCGCCGACGAAGAGCGCGAAGACTTTCGTCTCCGGCTCGATCTCACACTCCACCACCCCGAGCAAGAGTGGCCCCCGATCGACCCCGCGGGGTGGGTGACGCAAAGAGACTACGCCGCGAAGGACCCCCAGGAGGCACTCGATGACTTTCTCGCCGAGCGTACTCGTTCGATCGATTGGCTCGGCAGTCTCCTGAGCCCCGACTGGTCGCTCTTTCGCACGCACCCGAAGGCTGGCAAGCTGAGCGCGGGTGACCTCTTTGCCGCATGGGTGACCCACGACCTGCTCCACTTGCGACAGATCCTGCGCCTGCAACACGAGTGGAACGAGACGACCTCGAAGCCGTACCGAACCCTGTACGCGGGGGAGTGGTAGGTCTCGAGGTTATCCAGTACCGCGCGGCTACGGCTCCGAGACGTCCGTGATGAAATCTCGCACTGCGGAGAAATAGCGCCCCACGTCAATCAGCCATAAGTCGTCGTGCCCCGCCCCTTCGATGGCGATCCATTTTTTCGGTTCGTTGGCCAGAGAGAACAGTTTCTCACCGATCCGAATCGGGATCACTCGATCGCTCTTCCCATGCAAAAACAGGAGAGGGCACTGAATGCCTCCGATCTTCGCTCCACTTTGAAAGCGGTCGCGGAGCAGAAGTCCGACGGGGAGGAACCAGAAGTGCGAAGCTCCCACGTCGACGGTGGATGTGTATCCCGCGTGGATGATGAGACCGTCGATGGGGTGCCGAGAGGCCATTTCGATGGCGACCCCGGTGCCGAGCGATTCACCCATCAGTACGATGGGACCGTCCGTGTTCTCGCGCACCCACGCGAGCGCCGCCTCTGCATCGAGGTAGATCCGTTCCTCGGTCGGCTTCCCCGGATTCCCTCCGTAGCCTCGATAGTCGACCTGGAGGACCGAGGCGCGCCCCTGCCCGCGGACCATCTGCGCAAACCCGTAGCGCCACTCGCGATTCCCTCCGTTGCCAGGAAAGAGGATGATCGTCGTGCCGGAGGTCTTGTGGGCGTGGAACCACGCCGTCAGGGTGAGGCCATCGGAGGTCTTGAACTCGACCTCTCGCACATGGCGGCGGAGCGCGTTGTCGGGGAGCGCAGCGTGGGAAGCGTCTCCGGGGTACTGAATTTTCCTTTGGAGCGCGAAGAGGCCGAGGCAAATGAGCAGGTAGAGAACGAGCAAGCGGCGTAGCGTTTGGAGGAGCGAGCGGCGGGGCCGCTTCTTCCTGAGCGCACTCTCGGGGGCAGCTCCCTCGGAGGTGGCTCCGTCAGGGCTTCCTCGGGGGTCGAGTTCCCCTCCGTTCGCGGCTTCGGTCACTCTGGGTGGTCCTCTCTGGTGGTGGGGGGATCATAGGAGAAGCGTCGATCAGGAGCCAGGCACGGGGAGGGATGGGGCCAGTCGAAGTCACATCGCTCGCCTCCGTTTCTCTCCCGCCCCAAACGCGGTAGAGTCGCGCTCCAATTGAACCCACGGCACTGCACTCCGGGAGAGACTCCATGGAAGCTTCGAACGCATTTCTCGCTCTTCTTGCCCTTCCCGATCTGCCTCCCGGGCTCACCGGCGCGATCGAGGAGATCCTGCTCCCCATCCTCGGCGACACGTTCGACCGCGACACCAGCATCGTAGAAGGGTTTGCGGGCGCTGTCGGCGAGGAGCGACTGCGGATTGTCGGGGTCCCGGAGGCGATTCCGGAGGCCGTGATCAACCCAGTCCTCCGCGGGGCATGGTATTGGTCCGAGGCGGAGGAAGAGCTCGAAACGAGCAAGGCGCACCTCGTGGTCGTGGTGAAGGGTCCAACCGACGCGAACGCGATGATGCGCGCTCTGTTCCTGACTCGCATCTGCGCGATGCTGCTTCGCGGGTTGGATGGGATCGGTGTCTACTGGGGAGGCGCGCCGTCGCTCCACGGGGCCGAAGCCTTCATCGCCTCGTCCGATGAAATGACGCCAAAGCAACTGCCGCTGCGTCTCTGGGTCGATTTTCAAGTGTGGCGCAACGACGACGACGGCACCCACAGCATGAGGACGAACGGCATGGATTCGTTCGGGCGTCACGAGCTCGAGATTCATGGCTCGAAGAAGGACCAGGACGAAGTCGCGTCGTGGGGATACAACGTCGCTCACTACTTGCTGGTCTCCGGAGCGGAAGTCGAGGATGGGCACGCGGTGGGGCGCAGTCCGTCCGACTGGATCCGCGTGCGTCATGCAACGTCGGTCTTCGACGAAAAAAAGACGGTCTACTACCTCGATCTCGAGGCGGAGAAGTAGCGCGTGCGCCGCATCACTGTGGTCACAACCTCGCGGGCGGACTACGGGCATTTGGTCTGGCCGCTGCGCGAACTCGCCGCGCGCGACGACGTTGAAGTGCGCCTCATCGCCCTGGGGTCTCATCTCTCTCCTACCTACGGTGACACCCTCCTCGAGATCAAGAGAGACGGCTTTGCTGTCTCCGACGAGATCGAATGTCTCCTTTCGAGTGATACCGATGTCGGTATGGCGAAGACGATCGGCCTCGCAACCCTCTCTCTCACCGATGCGTTGGCCCGCGAGCGTCCCGATCTGCTCCTGTTGATCGCGGACCGTTACGAGATGCTCGCGCCCGCCTCGGTCGCCCTCGCGCTTCGCATTCCGATCGCCCACATCGAAGGAGGCGAGTTGTCGGAGGGCGCGATCGATCAGGCGGTGCGGAACGCGCTGACCATGATGAGCCACGTGCACCTCGTGCCGACGGCGACCGCTCACAAGCGCGTCCTCGCGATGGGGGAGGAGCCGTGGCGCGTGCACCAGGTCGGCGCGCCATCGATCGATCACTTGCGCCGGAGCGAGATCCCGAGCGCCGAGCAAGTGGCTCTGGGGCGAGGGGTCGAGCTCGAAGACGGCTACTTGGTGGTCGCGTTTCATTCGGTGACCCTCGATCGAGACCCCGCGGACGAGGCCGAGCCGTTCTTCAGTGCGCTCGAAGATGTCGATCGCCCGATCGTCTTCTGCTTCCCGAATTCCGACGCGGGGAGCTACGAGATCCAGGCCCGCGCGAGAGCGCTCTGTGCGAGCCGAGACAATGCTCATCTCTTCGTGAATCTCCCACACCTCGACTATTGGGGGCTTCTGAGAGGCGCGGCCGCGATCGTCGGCAACTCGTCGAGCGGCATCATGGAGGCCCCGTCGATCCCGCTCCCGACCGTCAACGTTGGCAGACGCCAGCAAGGGCGGGAGCGCGCGGCGAGCGTGGTCGATGCTCCGGCGGTGAAGGGGGAGATCCTGAGAGCGCTCGACCACGCGCTCTCCCCCGGGTTCCGCGAGGGACTCGCTGGCTTGGTGAGTCCCTACGGCGTTGGCCGTGCGGGGGAGCGCATCGCCGAGATCCTCGCAACTGTCGATTTGGGAAAGAAGCTGCTCGAGAAGCGGGGGTAGGCAGGCTCTCCGCCCTCTCCTCGCCGCGCCGATGCGAGAAGAGCCGGTGAGAGAAGAGCCCTCCGAGCGAGATCGGTAAGCCCGCGCCCCTACTCCGGCACCGCCCCCAGCCGCCACACCGCCGACGTCGGCACCCAGGCCTCCCGGCCATCGGAGAGTCCGATCCTCCGCCAAGCCTCGCGCTCCTCGAGAATGTCGACTTCCACTCCCGATGGCAGCGGCTCCGCGAACTTCGACGGGGCACTCGACGAATCCGCAGCACGGCCCATGGTGTCATCGACGACGATCACCGCCGCCTTCGTCGGGGTGTCGAAGCCGGGACTCGTGATCAACAGCGCGCCCCAGCCGAACACGGGAACGAGCGCGAGGTTGCGCAACCAGCTGCGACGCCGGGCGATTCCCACCGACAGCATCGCCGCCGCGATCAGGAAGCTGAGCGCCGCGAGGATGCTTCGCTCCGCCGGCGAGAGGCGCGAGTGCCAAAAGAGGAAGGTGTCGAGCGCGCCCCCCTCTTCCGGGCGCGGCACCCAGCCGGGGAGAAGTTGCCGCGCGGCACCCAAGTTTCCGTGCGCGCGGGCGTGATCGGGGTCGAGGCGGAGAGCGCTCTTGAAAGCGTGAATCGCACCGCCGAGGTCTTCCGCCCCGAGGCATGCGTTCCCGAGGTTGGTCCAGAGGTCGGCATTCTCCGGTGCACCCGAGCGAAGTGCGCGTTTGAATTGGAGTGCCGCCCGTGCGAAGGCATCGAGGCGTTCGTTGCGATCAGTGAGTTCGAGCGCGTCATCGTACGCGGCGATCGCGATGGCGGAGGGATCGCTGGGGGTGTCATCCGCCAGAGCGAGCCCCTCCCCGCCCGCGAGAGCCAGGCAGAGTGCCAGGAGGGAGAGTGCCAGTGGATAGCGTGGCAGTGGATAGCGTGGCAGTGGATAGCGTGGCAGTGGATAGCGTGGCAGTGGCTGGAGTGGCAGTGGCTGGAGTGGCAGGCGAGAGCGGGTGCGGCGCTCGACAATTCGGATCTTCATCGCCCCGCCTCCTCGAGTGCGCGTGCCAACTCTCGGGCGCGCAGAGCGACCTTGCCCGGTTCGGCGCTTTCGCCGGTCGGGGCGTAGATCCGATCTTCGCATTCGTTGAGGAACTCCTCGAGACCGTCGGTCGAGCCGCCTCCCGCCTGCTTGACGTCGCGCGCCATCGTGCGCAGGGTTCCGACCATGGTGCGAAGAGCGTCGGGGGAGAGCTCGCCGGCCGCGAAACCCGCCGTCACCTTCTCGATCTCGCGCGACGAGCGCGCGAGCTGCGCCCGTCTCTCGCGCACTTCCGGTGAGACCCGATCGCGCAGGCGAGAGCCGATCGAGGCGATGATCAGCAATCCACTGAGCAGATAGATGATGGTTCGCGCAAGAGAGCCGCCGAATCGATCTCTCTCAGCGACCGTGAGCCGATCGGGGCGCTTTTCAACGGCGAGGTCGGCGCCGTCGAGCACAAACCGGGGACGACCTCCCGAGGCGGTCGGCCCCTGGGTGACGGGCGGATCATTCGTGTTCGGTTTGATCCCCACCACAGAGGACGCGCCGACCGTCTCGCCCTGCCGCACCGCGAGCGCGATCGGGTCGGTCTGAGTGCTGCGGTACGCCTCCGCCTCGACGTCGTACCACGAATACTCGAGCGGAGGGATTTCCTTGGCGTTCGCATCATTCGCGCGAATCGAGACTCGGAAGACTTTCTGATTCTCCTCGAAGATTCCGGCCGAACGCCCCGTCGGCGTGCCGAACGAGCTTGCGGAGAGCCCGGCGTCGGTGAGCAGTGGCAGCCCCGCCGCCTGCAGGTTGCCATCTCCGGTCAAGGTGAACGTGAGCTCGATGGGGTCGCCGGTCTGCACTACGGTTCGATTCGCTTCGACGCTCAGCCGGAATCCGTGGCCAACCGCTCCGGCGTAACTCTCCGGGCGCCCTGCGGTGGGAAGATCCTTCACGACCAGTCGGCGCGAGAGGTCCTTGGCGAACAGAAGTTGGGTCGCGGCGGGGGTGCTCCCGCCGAAGCCGCGCTGCCAGCGCGTGACTTCGGTGAGGAGCAGCGAGCTCGGTCCGATCTCGAACTCTCCCGGGCGCAAGGGAACCAGAGTTCGCGTTCCGATGAGCCACAGCTCACTGCGGCCGGCGACCGTTCTGCGTTCGACGGTGCGCTTCAAATTGATCTTTTCGCCGCCTGCAATGATTTCGAGAGCCTGCTCGCCCCGAGCGACCGGCTCGTCGATGAAGTTGAAATCACCCACCAGTTCGAACAGCGGGGAGCGGATCGAGTAGTCGCTCACCGACTTTTGCAGATCTTCACTGATCTTCATGCGGATCTCGATCGGCACGCGCTGCCCGGGAAACAGGGGGCGCTCGGGGAGCACCAGTTCAATTCCGATTCGATCGGAGGTGGGGACGGCTTGGGTCTGAATCCTGCGCCCCTGGACCGAAACCTTCTTCGAGCCCTGTTTGATGACGAAGTCAGGGGTCTGAAGAATTCCCGGAGTGTGGACCGTGAACTCGTAGTTCG
>CALEHF010000285.1 GCA_937876125.1 uncultured bacterium | reverse complement strand
TGTTTGTCATGTCTACGGTAAACGTGGCGCTACCCGTCCCTTGGACGGTACTCGTGCCGCCGACGCTGAGCGATTGCTGGGCGAAACCTGGTACGCCGATCAGCAGCACAGTCGCCGCCGCCAGGAGCCCGAAGCAGACTTTCCTCCTCATGTTCTCCTCACTAGATCACTGCGTGATCCTTGATCACCTGAGGCAAGGTGACGCGTTACGACTGGGATCTTTTTCGGGGCCCACGAGGCGAGAGAGCGCAGCTCCACTCTGACCGCTTTGCAGACCCTGCTGATCCGTGACTCCTCAGGGAAAAACCGATCGCCTTCGAACGTGTGCCGCAACGTTGCCCAACGCCGCTACCCGTGACACTCATCCGTCGTTAACCGACCACCCCAGTTCTTAGCTTGAACCGTAGCTTTGCTTGAACCGTAGCTCTGCTTGAACCGTAGCTCTGCTTGAACCGTAGCTCTGCTTGAACGATAGCTCTGCTTGAACCGAAACTTTGCTCGAGCCGAATCAGCTTGAACCGGCGAGCAATCCACTCAAAGAGTTCCTTCGAACGATGGCACTTCGCACGATCGACCTGAGTCGTCACGTGCAGACGATCCTTCACTCCGAACGAACACTTAGCCCAACGAGTGACTCGAGATGCTCTCGCGAGATGAGCGCTAGCGCAACCTTCGAATCGGTTCAGCGACCAGGGAGTCTCTAAACCGGCCCAGCGCGAGCATCTCGGAGCGTCTTCGTTTTCGATCGATAGCTACCGGTAGCGTCGACCTCCTCAGGATCGACGTTGCCGGGTCGAAAACGTGCGCAAAAAGGTAGGGAGCAGCCGAGTCCCATTCCCCACGGGGCCGAGCAGCCCCCCTTCAGAGCGTCGCTACTCTATCACAGCAATCGAGGGCGGGGAAGCACCCGAGTGACAGTCAAAAACGAGCGGCCCCGACTCCTGCAACCCTTCTGGGCATGAAGACTTGTGCAAGCGCCAAGGCGTTGTTGTGGTATTTTAATCCACAGTTCTTTGACACAGAATGAGCAAACCGTCCACACCCCATTCCTGGCACACCCAGAAGACCGCTCTCTCGTGAATTTCAGACAGGAGAAAACCAGCGAGCTCAGTGAGCGCGGAGGGCAGCCAAAGATCGGGGACAACCTGGCAGGCTGTCGGAGAACTCAACCCGACAGCCTCCTCGGATGAAAACAACCCCGAGGCATTTCTGCCCCGGGGTCGAATCGTCGGCTCTCCGACGAGTGATCATTCCCACGGTCAAACCGTAAGAAGCAGCTGAACTCCTCCGTTACGGAGTGCAGGCCGCGTCTTCGCAGTCTTCGGGGGTTTGAGTCGGCTCAGTATCGCAAGTACCGAACGGCGCCGGGGGCGGCGGGCCACCCTGGAAGATGTACGCAGCGAGGTACACTGCGTCCGCGGCGTTCGCCACGCCATCGTCGTTCACGTCGAGCGCGATCGAACAGACGATCGGAACGCCCTGGAAGAGCTGGCTCAGGATCGAGATGATGTCCGCGATGTTGATCTGGTCATCACCGTTCGCATCACCGCGGCTGAACGCGATCGTGGTCGTACCGTTGAACGTGATCGATCCGTCAGTGGTCGCAGCAGCGAAGCTCGCACCATTGACGACGACGACCAGCGAAACCGGCGGCACGCCGATGCCCGCGTCCCAGGTGAGCGGCGTCGAGGTAGGCCCAACGGTGCCCGCGAGCGCACCGGCAACACCGTCGTACTGAACGGAGACGGCGTCGTCCCCGGCAGCGCTAAATCCGACGGTCTCACCACCGGTGAGCACGTACACGATCCCGACCGACCACGCATCGGCGAAGAGGCCGACAGTGAAGAAGTCCGGACCGTCGCCACCGTTGAGAGCGGCGAGCGCGCCGGCCGGGGTGACCGCAACCGGGGTCACGATCGCCGGGTCGTTCGACACGGCGAGGGATAAACCCTGGGTTTGGTTCGGGAACGTCGCACCGAGGCCGCTGTTGTCGGTCTCAGCAACCGCGAAGTTCACGGTCGTGCTGCCACTCAGGCCGCCAGTGGACGGGTAGTTCCCGCCATCGGCGTTCGGAGCGATGTAGGTGAACGCAGGATCCGGGATATCGAGCACTTCAATGCTGCCGCCCGTGGCGGTCGGGGCAATCGAGGCGCCGCCGACGACGACGACGAAGGCCACCGGCGGAACGCCGAGGGTTTCGCAGTAATCGAGAGGGTAGAGACCCGGAGCAGTGCCCCCCGGAATGTCGTAAGTGGTCCGCGCCATCGTGAAGGTCGAACCGCTCGGAATCACCGCGCAGCCGGTGAGGCAGACGACGACCCCTTGGGTCCAGCCGCCAGGGAAGACGGCCGTGTTGATGAATCCGTCCTCCGACAGCAGATCACCAGCGCTGGTGAGGTCGATGTCGGAGTCGACGGAGATTGCAGTGACCTCAGGGCCACTGCACACACCGTACGACCAACCCTCAAGGTCAGCCGTCGGGTTCGAGACGACCGAGTCAATCGTCAAACTGCCGCCCGGAGCGGCGGAGCCGCTCGTGATTGAGCAGACGTAGTTCGGATCTTGAGCACCAGCGGTGGAGGCTGCACATACGAGTGCAATCACCGCCAGGCCAGCAGAAAACTTTCGAATCATTGGTTTCCTTTCTGAACGTTGACACTCGAGACCGGGGAGCCCCAATTTGCTATGAGCCCCAGTTTACTTGGAGCCTCTGCGGCTCCCCGACCTCGAAGGCGATGATCGAAACTAGCAGGCGGAGTCGGGACCCATGCAATCGCCGAGTTCGTCAGCGGTCGGGTCGGCTCCGTCGTCTCCGTCAATCGGGCCCGGATCCGGCGGCGCGTCGCCACCCATGAACAGGTAGTTCATGATCAGGACCGAGTCAGCCAGGTTGATCTTGCCGTCGTCGTTCGCGTCACAGCCATCCGGGCAGAGAATCGACTCTCCACCGAACTGCCAGCCGAGGATCTTCGCGGCGTCTGCGAGGTCGACTTTGTCGTCCGTGTTGCAGTCTCCACGCTGGAAGATCTGCTCCGGAACGACCATGACCGCACAACCGATGGTCGCGAAGTTCTGGATCGACTCGAAGTCGATGACCGCGATGTTCTCGATCAGCACGTTACCCGGACCACTGTTCACGTCGCAGAAATCGACGCTCAGCATGGTTCCGCACGTGCCCGCACCGATGGTCGCGGTCGCGCAACCGATGAGGAGCGGAACGGCGGTCGGCGGAACGGACTGGCCGTCGAACGGCGGCAGCGCGTCGAGCAGGATACCGACGGTCATGTGGCAACCACCGGTCGGATCGTTATCGAACGTGGCGTTCACGAACTCGGCACCCACCTCGTCGAAGATCGACCCGGTGATGTCGAAGCTTGAGAACTCGAGGTCACAGCTGTGGCAGGTCGCGATCTGCAAGCCCTGCATGTTGTCGTCTTCGTCGCTATAGAAGAAACAGATCTCGACCGACTCGCCCTCGGAGCCCTTGATCGGGGCTGCGGGGTTCAGGGCCGGGTTGGCGGTTCCTTCGTAGTCACGAGGACCACAGTAGAACGTGGTGTCTTCGAGCGGAACTTCGACCGGAACGCAGTCGAACGTGCCATTCTCGAGGATCGGGTTGATCGACTGACCACCCACGACGATCACGTTGGCGAGCGTCGGCGAACCGAACACGCCGTCCACGAAGGTGAGGTCGGTGGTGACCGTCGGCGGAACCGGGAGACCCGAGAAGGTCACTTCGGTCACGCACTCGTAGCAGTAGTTCGCAATGTGGACGTTCTGGCCGGCCGGAATGGTCTGGCCATCGAACGGAGCCCCGAAGTCGAGGACCACACCGACGGTTCCGCCACCCGCCGGGAAGGCGGTCTGAACGAACTCGGCACCCGCGGTATCGGTCGCGGTTCCGTCGAGGTTGATGCTGACGAGATCGAGGATCAGCGGATCATGCGAGATCGACAGGACGAAACCCTGAGTCGGGCCGACGTCGTTGTCGAGCAGGATCTGAACGCAGCCACCGGTGTCGGACGATCCGCCCGCGATGGTGAGCGTCGCCGGCGGCGGCGGCGCGATGGTGAGCGCGCCCGGTGCGCCATTCAGGGCGAGGCCCTGACCGGCACCGATCGAGAGGCCACCCTGCACGATGATGTTGTCGAGCGGCGGGTTGTTCAACGCGCCGTCGAGGAAATTGAACCCGGTGACGACGTTCGGGTCGAGGGTCCCCAGGATCGTCGTCGAGGCGACGTCGAAGCTGGCGATCGCCTGGCTGGTTCCCGGCGCGATGGTTTGACCACCGAACGGGGGACCGGAATCCATGACGATACCGAGGGTGAATCCGTTCGCGAGAATCTCGGGAACGAAGAGCTCGGCGTCGGTCGGGTTGGTGAGCGCAGTGCGATCAACCGACGTAACCTGGACAAGCCCGGGATCGTAGGTCAAGGCAATCACTGCGCCCTCAACGGGGGCCGTGTTTGTCATGTCTACGGTAAACGTGGCGCTACCCGTCCCTTGGACGGTACTCGTCCCGCCAACGCTGAGCGATTGCTGCGCGCCCGCGGAACCCGCGAACGTAATGAGTGCAGCGACCGCGAGCAGTGCGGAACACTTTCTGAAACTGCGGTGGTTCATGTTCTCCTCCCAACAAAGCCCAAGTGCGAGGACAGCTCGCGCGGAAAGACTCCGCGTCCGTGTCCTTGCGGTACGTATTTCATTAAAGGCGGGACCCCCCACCTCCCCTCGAGGGTTACCAACCCCGCTGGAAGCCGTCGGCTGGTCTCGATTTCCATGCGTGGGGAGCCAATGGGACCGAGAAGAGATGACGCTCAGAGGCACTCAGAAGCCAGAATGCCTCGTTGCGATGAATCTCTTTCGAGCCCTTTCTCCACACACTCCTCACATCCTCGACAGGTGAAACGGAGCGGCTCGTTCGCTCGTTCTTTGCGCAGCAGCTCTACGCGAGATCATCCAGAGCATCCCTCTGGAGTGATCGAAGAACGGAGATCGTTCGAACCTTGCTGTCCAAATCCGTTAGACCCAAAGAGGTAGGAGAGAAACCAGCACTGCCTGCCAGCCGTCGCAGGTTACGAGCGGAACCCTCCTCTGATATGCCAATGTTTTCGCAGGGAGCGGACCCGTTGTCAAGAACCGAGGAGTCCCACTCATCCTGTTCTGGCCCCAGTCCTCGCGGGTTGCGGACGCCAACGTGAAGTGATAGCTGGGCCTGAAAAGTAGGGCGCAAAGATTCTAGTATTGCACCGCCGCAAATGTTTTTAGGGGGCGCATCCCCCAGCGGAGAATTCCTGGCCGGCCGCTCGCAATTGCCCCTGAACGCCCCCAGGACATAAACGAGGCGCCTGGGGGGCTCAGTGACTCGAAATCATCGGCCAATCATGCCGTGACAAGCGAGGTACCGGCAGGCGATCCAAAAGGCTGGGGCGATCCCGAGGGCGGGGGGGAAAAAATTAGAGCGACGATTCCGAGGTTTCTCAAAAAAAAGTACCAGGCGCTTTCCCCTGCGGAGAAAATGCCTGGTCTTTGAGTCACGTCTGACGAACTCACAGTTGAGATGCATGGCCCATCAGAACTCGGTGGCCCAGCAGAACTCGGTGGCCCTTGGGGACCTTGGTCAGCTCGAGCCGCTGGCCGCGGGGGCCGCGGCAGGCTCCTCCGTGCGCACGTAGCCAAAATAGGCACGCGGCGCGTTGTCGCCGAGGCGGGTGCGCGCCAGGCCGAGCACACGCGTGTAGCCGCCGGGGCGGTCCGCGTAGTACGGTCCGATTTGATCGAACAGCTTCGAGACTGCCTCGCGGTCGCAGAGTACCGCCATCGCGCGACGCACGTTGTGCAGCGTCTTGTTGCGCGACAGAGAGATCATCTTCTCTACCTGTGGCTGAATGAACTTTGCCTTGGTGCGAGTTGTGACGATGTATCCCTTCCGGTCGAACTCGAGGAAGAAGGAACGCATCATGTTCTTCGCGAGAGCTTTGCGGTGCGAAGAGTTCCGGTTGAGCTTGTAGCCCGCTACGCGATGTCGCATCGGATCGTCTTTCCTGAGTGCATGCCTTTAGCGCATTGAGGTCTCGTTCGGACCCCGGAGCAAAGACACGCTACCTGAGCGCTCCCAGCTTGAGGTTCAGCTCGCCGAGCTTCTCTTTCAACTCGTCGAGTGAAGTCTGCCCAAAGTTGCGGATGCGCAGCAACTCGTCTTCAGTGCGGGAAACCAGCTCGCGAATCGTCGAGATGTTCTCGGATTCGAGGCAGTTCGAAGCGCGAACCGACAGCTCGAGATGGGAGATCGGAAGGTCGTAGAGCTGCTTCAGCTCCTCGTCCTCACCGGGCTCCTCGTGAACCTCGGGCAAGCGCGGCTGCAGAACTTCACTCCCGAGCTCGAAGTACTTCACCAACGGATTGAGGTGCTTGCGCAAAATTTTCGCACCCTCGACCAGCGCATTCTCCGGTGAAATGGTGCCGTTCGACCACACTTCGAGACTGAGCTTGTCATAGTTCGTCAGCTGACCGACCCGGGTGTTCTCGACCCGGTAACGCACACGCGTCACAGGCGAGAATGTCGAGTCCATCCAGATCGAACCGATCTCTTTCTCGCCCCCTGCGTTCTCGGCGGCGGTTTGGTAACCGCGCCCTTTCCGCACTTTCAGGATCGCGTTGAACTCGACGTTGTCGGTCAAGGTCGCAATCAGCTGATCAGGGTTGACGACTTCGATGTTGTCGTCGTGCTCGATGTCACCTGAGGTGATCGGGCCCACGCCAGTTTTCTTGATGTAGACCTCGCCCTCTTCACCCTCCTTCAGACGCACGAGCACCTGCTTGAGGTTAAGGATGACGTGTGTGATGTCTTCGTAGACTCCAGGCTTGGTCGTGAACTCGTGGTCCACGCCATCGATCCGCGCCTCGACGATGGCTGCGCCCTCAATGGAGGAGAGCAGAACACGACGAAGGCTGTTGCCGATCGTGTGGCCGAATCCACGCTCGAACGGTTCGATGATGAAATGGCCGTAGCTCGGAGACTTCGACTCTTCCAGGCACTCGACCCGGTTGGGAAGCTCGAACTCGCGCCAGCGAACTCGCATCGACATTTTCGACATGACTCCCTTCGCGATCTCGGACGCGCTGTGCGCGTTCCGCGTCGCTCCCCGAACACCCCAATGGTGCCCGCGGATGGAAAGTTCGGCGCCTCCGACAGACAAAAAGGGTCTTATCGGGAGCAGAATTCGACGATGTAGGCTTCGTTGATCGGAAGCACGACGTCTTCGCGAGCCGGGAACTGACTGACAGTTCCCTTGAGCTCCTTCGCGTCGAGCGCGAGCCAGTTCGGGACAGCGTGCCCGGTGACTCCTTCGACCTTCGCGCGGATCATGCCCTCGCTCTTCTTGTGCGACTTCGGCGAGATGACGTCCCCCACCTTGACGAGGTAGGACGGCACATCGAGTTTGCGTCCGTTGACCGCGACGTGGCCGTGGGCAACGACTTGGCGCGCCTGCGCGCGACTTTCCGCGAAGCCGAGGGAGAACACGACGTTATCGAGGCGGCGCTCGAGCAGGACCAGCAGGTTCTCACCCGTGTTGCCGCGCAGACGCTCGGCCTCGGTGAAGTACTTGCGAAACTGTCCTTCAAGGACGCCGTAGATCCGCTTTGTCTTTTGCTTTTCGCGAAGACGCTGACCGTACTCCGAGAGCCGGCTGCGGCGGAACGCGTGCATTCCGGGGATGTACGCACGCTTCGAGACTGCGCACTTTGCCGTGTGGCAGCGCGATCCCTTGAGGTAGAGACGCTCACCTTCACGCCGACAAAGTCGGCACTTGGGTCCGCGGTATCTCGCCATTGTGAGTTCCTACCTTCTCAGACGCGGCGCCGCTTGCGCGGGCGGCAGCCGTTGTGGGGGAGCGGAGTGACGTCTTCGATCGCGTGGATGTCGAGCCCAGCGGTTTGAATCGCCCGGATCGCAGATTCACGGCCGGAGCCGGGACCCTTCACGCGAATGTCGACCTCTTTGACGCCCATCTTCTTCACGATGCCGGCGCACAACTCTGCGGCGCGCTGGGCCGCGAAGGGGGTCGACTTACGGCTCCCCTTGTATCCGACTGAACCGCCACTGGCGCAGCAGAGTGCCTGCCCCTCGCGGTCGGTCACGGTGATGATTGTGTTATTGAAGGTCGCCTTGATGTGGAAGACTCCACGGGAGACGTTACGTTTGACCTTCTTTTTCGCCTTTTTAGCCATCGATCACTTCTTCTTCTTCGCGACGAGGCGCTTCGGACCCTTGCGGGTACGAGCATTCGTCCGGGTTTTTTGCCCGCGACATGGAAGTCCGCGGCGATGGCGCATGCCGCGGTAGCAAGCGATGTCCTTGAGGCGCGAAATGTTCTGCTGAATCTGCCGACGGAGGGATCCCTCCACCACGTAGCTATTCTCGATGACAGTACCGATGCGGCTCAGTTCGTCATCACTCAGATCACGCGACTTCACAGCGGGGTCGATCCCCGCGACTTTGCAGATGTCCATCGCCGTCTTCGGACCCACGCCGTAGAGGTAGGTCAGCGCAATGTGAGTGCGCTTGTTCGGCGGGATGTCGACGCCTTGCAAACGAGGCATGAATCCCCTACTTCCCCTGCCGCTGCTTGTGACGCGGGTTCGCGCAAATGACGCGAACGACACCGCTGCGGCGGATGATCTTGCAGCCCTCGCAGATCCTCTTCACGGAGGCCCTAACCTTCATAGTAAACGGCCTTTCAAGGCACACAGCCTTCATCGTGAGGGGTCTCCGTCGGCGGGAAGCGTGCGTAACGCTCCCGCGAGGAAACCTGCAGTCCTTGCGAGCGCCTGAGAGCTTGGTTAAGAAACGAAGAGCTTGGTTAAGAAACGAAGAGCTTGGTTAAGAAACGAAGAGCTTGTTCAAAGAAACGAGTCGCGATTCGTACACGAGCGTCCGGTAGGGATGCCCGGAAATCTATCGGCAAGGGGCGGAATATAGCCAAGTTCCGCCCCCAGGGTCAACAGTGGAGGGACGAGATTCCCCGATCTCGGGAGAAGTTCTGGCCCCCCAGCCAGAACCGGTGATCGGTGGCTGGCAATGGCAAGGTCCCCAGAGGCCTTCAGAGCCAAAGCACAGTCCAATCGAGGCAAAACAGATCGAGGAAGAAACTTCCTGAGCCAAATGGGACTCTGATCTAGTACGCCCAGGTCTCCCCTGGCGCGAGCGTCAGGATCCGCGGTCCCGCTTCGGTGACGGCGACGGTGTGTTCACAATGGGAGGAGACGCCCCCGTCGATCGTGACCACGGTCCAGCCATCGCGCAGCGTCTTCACGTCCCCGCTCCCCGAGTTCACCATTGGCTCGATCGCGAGGACCATGCCGGTTCGAAGCTCAGGATCGAAGCGATCGAACGTGGGTCCCACGAAGTTCGGGACTTGCGGCTCTTCGTGCATTTCGCGCCCGATGCCGTGCCCCACGTACTTCTCGACCAAGCCGAGCCCGTCAGCACGGATCACGGCTTCGATCGCCCCACACAGATCAGAGAGTCGAACCCCTGGTTTGGCGAGTGCGATTCCCGCGGCCAGAGAGCGCATGCAGCAGTCGAACACCTTGCGGCCGACCTCATTGACCTCACCCACCTCGTAGGTCCTGGCAGAGTCACCACAGAAGCCGTCTTTTCGCACACCGATATCCACGCTGACCAGGTCGCCATCCTTGAGGACACGCGAGCCGGGGATGCCGTGGACCACTTCTTCATTGACGGAAATGCAGGAATGCGCGGGAAACCCGTGGTAATTGAGGAACAGGAGCTCCCCCCCCTCGCCCCGGGCAAAGTCACGAATCGCTTGGTCGATCTCTCGAGTCGAGGTACCGGCGCGCACCAAGGGCGCGACGATCTCGACGTGAGTCCGCCCCACGATTTCGCCGGCCGCGGCCATGAGTTCGATCTCGCGTGGAGATTTGATCTGGATCATGCGCGACCGCTCATCCGGCCAGACCGATGACCGCCCGATCGACCGCCGCGTTCACTTCCTCGATGGAGCTGGTGGCGTCGACGGGAGTCAAAGAGTCCAAGGCACGGTAGTGGTCGACGAGGGGCTGGGTCTCTTCCAGATAGACCTGGAGGCGATTGCGGATCGCGTCTTCCGAGTCGTCCGTGCGCTGGATCACGGAGCACTCCCCCTTTTCGCAGTCGGCGGGAGCAGGGGGCGGGGAGAACTCGAGGTGAAATGTATCGCCGCAGGTCTCACAGACCCTGCGTCCACCGAGACGACGCACGACCTCTTCGTCTGGGACATCGAAGTAGAGGACGGTATTGAGGGTCTGACTCAGTTCTTGAAGCAGGGCCTCGAATGCAGTCCCTTGCTCGAGATTGCGCGGGAAGCCGTCGAGGAGCCAGCCACCCTGTGCATCAGGCTCCTGCAAGCGGTCGCGAACCAGGCGGAGCACGATCTCGAAGGGGACGAAGTCCCCCTTGTCGACGTACCCTTGTGCCTCGATGCCGGTCGGCGTCTGCCTGGCGATCGCGGTGCGCAGGATGTCCCCCGTTGAAATGTGGGGGACACCCCGCAGCACCGCGAGCCGAGCTGCCTGAGTGCCTTTCCCCGCGCCCGGAGGGCCGAGGAAGACGATTCTCACGAAGAGCTCCCAGCTTTCTCGGGGGTCTTCCCGACGAATCCTTCGTAGTGGCGGACCAGCAGCTGCGACTCGATCTTGTCGACCAGGTCGAGCGCCACGCCCACAACAATCAGAATTCCGGTACCGCCGAGGAAACTCGAGATGAAGAACGAGACGTCGAGAGAGTTTGAGACCACCTGGGGCACGAGCGCGATTCCTGCGAGGAACACGGCACCCGCGAGCGTGATTCGGTTGATCACCTGCTGGAGGTACTCCGCGGTGCGACGACCCGGTCGAATCCCGGGAATGAAGGAGCCGTACTCCTTCATGTTGTTCGCAATCTCAGTCGGGTTGAAGTAGAGCGACGTCCAGAAGTAGGTAAAGAACCCGATCATCGAGACGTACAGAACCATGTACCAGAAGGAACCGGGCGAGAAGAGTGCGACCCAGCGGTTACTGCCCCCCATGAGGAAGCTGATGACGCCGGTCGGCAGGATCAAGAGGGACTGCGCGAAGATGATCGGCAGCACGCCCGCGGAGTTCACTTTGATCGGCATGTAGTGCCGGCTGCCGCCCATGGTCTTCCGGCCGCGCGTCACGCGCGCCTGCTGGATCGGGATCCGCCGCTGCCCTTTGGTGATGAACACCACCGCTGCGACGATCGCCAGGAACAAGAGCAAGAGCAGCATGATCTTGAGAACGAAGAACGGCTTCGCCTCCGGGGACAGGGAGCCGAAGCCCCCGAGCAACCCGATCAGTGCCCCTGGCATTTGCGCGAGAATTCCGGCCATGATCAGGAGGGAAATCCCGTTCCCGATACCGAACTCTGTGATTTTCTCGCCGAGCCACATGAGGAACAGAGTGCCGCCGGTCAACACCATCAACTGGAGCAATTGAAGGAAGAAGGAGCTCTCGGAGATCGGGTTGACGGTTCCGTTCTGGGTGGACTTCAGAAAGCTGAGGACGAAGATTCCCTGCACGAGGCAGAGCGCAACGGTGGCGTACCGCGTATAGCGGCTGATCGCCTTTCGCCCCTGTTCACCCTCCTTCTGCAAGGCTTCCAACTTGGGGAAGACCTTCACGAGAAGCGAGAAGATGATGGATGCGCTGATGTACGGCATGATCCCGAGCGAGAACACGGTTGCGTTCGCAAGGTTTCCGCCGGTCAGCGCACTGGTCATCTGGACGAAATCGAACAGACCCCCCGAGGACTCCCGAGCGCTTCGGGTCATCTCTTCGAGGACCTGAATGTCGACCCCCGGGAGATAGATGTGGAACCCGACGCGGTAGACACCGAGCATCAGGATGGTAAATCCGAGCCGACGCCTGAGTTCGGGGATCCCCAAGATGTTCCTGAGGACTTTGAGTACCGTGCCCATCTAGACTTCTTTCGCTTCCCCCCCGAGCGCCTCGATTTGTTTCCGCGCAGTGGCGGTAAACTTCGAGGCCTCCACGGTCAGCTTGTTCTCGAGCTGACCGCCGCCGAGGATTTTCAGCTTCCCGTGAGGGTTCTTGACCATTCCGGCGCCCACGAGCGTCGCAAGGTTGACAGTAGCGCCAGCCTCGAAGCGACCGAGATCACCGATGTTCACGACGTCATACAGGGTACGGAAAACGTTGTTGAACCCTCGCTTCGGCAATTTGCGGAAGATCGGGATCTGTCCTCCCTCGAAACTAAAGGTGCGCGAGAAGCCAGAACGACATCTCTGCCCACCTTGGCCTCGGGAGGAGGTCTTACCACTACCGGAGGCGGATCCACGTCCGACCCTCTTGCGGGTTTTGTAGCGGCCCGCACGCTCGTTCAGATCAGTAAGGTTCATGGAAGCTTCACCCCTCGCAGTTGTTCAACCATGTCTTTGGTTCGGAGCTGCGTCAGCCCCTCGAGGGTCGCTTTCACGACATTGATCGGGTTCGCCGATCCGAACTGCTTGGTCAGAATGTTACCGATTCCGGCACATTCCAGGACTGCTCGGACCGAAGCACCCGCGATCACGCCCGTTCCGTCAGAAGCGGGAAGCATGAGGACGCGGGATGTACCCGTTCTACCGACTACCTCGTGCGGGATCGTAGTTCCCTTGAGGCAGATCTTCACCATTTTCTTACGAGCGTCCTTCTGAGCCTTCTCGATGGCACTGGGAACAGCCTTGGCTTTGCCGAAACCGACTCCGACCTTGCCTTGTTTGTCGCCCATTACCACCAGTGCACTGAAGGACATTCTGCGACCACCTTTGACGGTCGCTGCGACGCGGTTGATCTGAACGGTGCGCTCTTCGTAGCGCGGACCGTCCTCTTCTTCCTTGCGACGCCCGCGGCCACGGCCACCGCCGCCTCGTCCGCCGCCGCCGCCGCGTCCACCACCGCCGCCCGAGCCGCCG
>CALEHF010000284.1 GCA_937876125.1 uncultured bacterium | reverse complement strand
CCGAGACTCTGATCGAGAGCGAGCTCTTCGGCCACGACAAGGGGGTCTTTACCGGCGCCCACACCGCGAAATCGGGACGATTCGAAGAGGTCGGGCACGGGACCCTGTTTCTCGACGAGATCGGGAGCATGAAATACGACCTGCAGGCGAAACTCCTGCGGGTCATCCAAGAACGAGAATTCTCGCGGGTCGGCAGCTCGAAGCTGATGCGGTTCAACGGCCGAATTGTCGCTGCGACGGCTCAGGACCTCGAAGGATTGATCGCTTTGAACCAGTTCCGGGAGGACCTCTACTTCCGTCTGAACGTGGTCACCCTCGAAATCCCCCCCCTGAGAGAGCGCCCAGAAGACATTCCTTTGCTCGTTGAGCATTTCCTGCGCAAGGGAGGGGACCGTCTCGGCCGAAACTTCAAAGGGGTGACTCCCGCCGTCATCGAGGCGTTCGAGGAGTACCACTGGCCGGGGTTCGTTCGCGAGCTCGAGAACTGTCTCGAGCGGATGATGGTTCTTGGCGACGGGGAAATCCTGGAGGAGGGCCTTTTGCCCCCCGCAGTTCGCAGATTCGGAGAGTCGAACTCCGAAGCGACCTCGAGCGGGGGTACTCATGTGGGGATCACCGCGGGGCCTGCGAGTGGCATCGCACTTCCTCTGGACGGCGTGATTCTCGAAGACCTCGAGGCTGAGCTGATCCGACAGGCGCTCCGACGATCCCACGGCAAGCTCGAGCCTGCGGCTCAGCTCTTGGGGATCACGTACAAGACACTGCAGTACCGCATCAAGAAGTACGGACTGAACGATAAAGAAAGCTCCCCGGAGAGAGGCCAAGCGGTCTAAGGCTTGTGGCCTGATCGCGATCGAGCCGCGCGGCGCGCTCGAGGCTCTGTTCGGGATCGATAAGGGTACGGCGGCTGCCATACTCTCATCGAAGTCGACATCGACGAACGAACTCGAACAGAGCCGGAGCGCGTAGAGCTCCGAGGCGAGCGTGCGGTCAGCCCCGAGCTGAGACGTGCGCACGATCCGAGAGGTGAGGACCCGAGATGAACAATCTCCTCAAAGCCCTGGTCGCGATGGCGATCATCGGAGGGATCGCGATTGCGGTCTTGTACTCCGGCGGCAAGAAACCAGCGCCCATTCCCCCGAAGGACAACGGGACCATCGAGGCTCCCGTGAACGAGCTCCCCGATAAGCCGTTCCTTCCTGATCGGCCGGTTGTCGCCACGATGGACATCGGCGGCACGGTGAAGGATGACCTGGGAGCTGCCGTCGTGGGCGCGACCGTGCGCTGCGAGAAAGTCTCGGGAGCGCCGAGCCAGCCGAGCTTCGAGATGATCGTCACGGTCACCACCGGAGATCGCGGCTCGTTCACGGTCGAAGGCCTCGCCCCTCAGCGCTACCGCTTCATCGCCTCGCACCCTGGCTACGCCGAGGGTTCGACCGTGTTGACGCTCGCCGAAGGATCGTCCCCTCCGGCGATCGAGCTCGTTCTCACCAGTGGCCTCACCATTGAAGGGACCGTGCGCGACCCCCTCGGCTCCCCGGTTGCGGGTGCGGTTGTTGCCGCGTTCAAGGAGCGTGCCGCGGAGAACGCGTCTCTCGAGGATCGTCTGAAGGCGCTCATCCACTTCGAGGAGATGAAAAACGAGACGGGGGTCTTCGCAACCTCCGATGGGACCGGGCACTACTCTGTCCAAGGGCTCGAGGCGCAGGAGTACCGTCTCCTCGTCACGGCGCCGGGGTATGCGCCGAGTCACCGCCGATACGTCATGGCGGGATCGACAGGAGTCGACTTCGACCTGCGCTACGGTGGCCAACTCTCCGGGCGCGTGACCGACCTTGCGGGTGCAGGCATCGCGGACGCCTCGGTCGAAGTCTTCGTCGATACCGGCACCGAGGACCTGATCGAAATCATCCAGGAAGTCGCATTGCCGCCGCTCGACCAGAAAACGACCGACGGTTCGGGCGCCTTCTTCTTCGACACTCTCGGTGGGGACGCTGGGTATCGCCTCCTGGTCCGCTCGAGCGGCTACCAAACCGAACAGGTGAAGAAGGTTATGGTCGCTCTGGGAGAAGAGTCGATGATCACTGTGCAACTCCGCGCGGGCAAGATGATTCGCGGGGTCGTGTATGATCCGTACGGCACCCCGCTTCTCGGAGCACGTTGTAAGGTGAACCCAGTCGGCTTGCAGCCGACCGGTCCTCCCGCCGACTTCAACGACGATGCCTTCACGACCGACGCCAGCGGAGAGTTCGTTTTCGACACCCTCAACGATGGCAACTACCGCCTCGTCGTGAGCCACGATGAGTTCGCGACCTTCGTCATGCCGAAAACCCAGGCAGCGACCGAGCCATTGACGGTGCACCTGACCCCCGGGTGTGCGGTGACGGGCCGGGTGCTCGAAGCTGATACCCACGGCCCGATCGTCGGCGCGCTCGTCACGATCCACGACGTCGGCGGCGAGCAGAAGAGTGGCGTCTCCGATTCGAGCGGCGTGTTCTACGTGCGCGGCATCAGCGAAACCCGCCGCGGGATCGCCCACATGAACATCGAGATGGACGGCTTTGAGCGCGTTTCGAACTTCAAGGTGGACGTCGCCGAAGGAACCGTGACCGAGGGGATCGACCACTTCCTGAAGCGCAACGGAACCGTCCGTGGCGTCGTGGTCGATGCCTCGGGTAAGCCGATTCCGGGGGTTTCGATCAGCGCGCGTCGGAGCCATGCCTCGAACGCGGTGGTGGTCAACGTGGGCAAGATGGCCACGTCCGGCAAGGACGGGTCCTTTGTGATCGAACAAGTTCAGACCGGTGACGCAACGTTCCTCGAAGGGAGCCACTCCAACTACCTGAAGAGTCAAAGCGAACTGTTCGCCGTCTCCCCTGGAGATAACGTTGACGGGCTCCAGCTCGTCATGCGTCTCGGCGGCGCGATCACCGGTCGCGTGCTCGACGAGAGTGGCGCGCCGATCGCTGACGCGACCGTCGGCGCGAAAGACGAGCTGATGAGTGTCGTGAACCCTGCGTCGCTGACCAACAAGGTCTACACCGATGCGAGCGGCAAATTCACTCTGCGTCGCCTCGAGGCGGGCGAGCAGGTTCTGCTCGTCGCCGCGAAGAGTTTTCTCACCGTCGAAGTTTCGGGACACGTCGTGTACGAGGGGAAAACGACCGCGGATGTGGAGATTCGACTCGCAACCGGCGCATTCATCGCAGGGGTCGTCCGCAACCAGGAGAACGAGCCGGTCACCGGCGCGCGTGTGACAGTGATCGACACTTCGGCGGGTCTGAAGAAGTTGACTACTTCGACCGACACCAACGGCGCTTACCGCTTCGACGAACTCGGCTACTACGATGTCGAGATCGAGGCTGAAGCGGTGGGCTTTAGCAAGATCCGATTCTTCGACCAACCGGTCAACACCGAAGGCGTCGACTTCGTCCTCGAGGCATTCGGGTCGATCTGCGGCCAGGTGTACACGGACGACGGTGAGCCGTTGCGAGCGTTCAGCGTCTCCCCCCGTCTCATCGATATCGGGACCGGCCGCGCGAACCCCCGCGTTCCCTCCCGCACCTTCAATGCGCCCGATGGAAAGTTCTGCTTCGACGGCTTGCAGCCGGGGAGCTATGAAGTCGTGATCGGTGCCCCGGGGTATGCCCCCAACACCGTCGAGAATGTCGTATTGAGCTCGAGCCGCACGACCGACCTCCCCGCGATCTCCCTCGGTTTGGGAGGAAGAATTTCCGGCAGCGTGTACGACTCCACCTCTGGAAACCCCGTGCCGGGCGCGACGGTGACCGTCGTCGGCGGAGTGCGTCACTTCCTCGGTCAGGCGAACGTCGGACCTGCGAACCCCCGGAACCGCCAAGATCAAGTGGTCGTCGGCGAGGATGGAACGTTCGAGATCATCGGTCTCAAATCGGGTCGGGTGACGCTGAAGATCGAGCACCGCCTCTACATGACCGAGATCTACCAGGACATCGAACAAGGCGTGCGCGACCTCGAGATCCCTCTCGGCGCGGGTGGATCGATCGAGGGGGTGATTACCGGCTATGGCGGCAAGCTCCAGTCGGGGATGCAGATCCTGATCTCGTCGCCTCAACCGGGGAACGACCGTCGGGTGGTGACCGATCGCCGGGGCCGGTACTCCGTGAACGGCTTGCCCTCGGGGGTCTACACTCTGCGCGTCAGCAACTTCGGGCGGCCGTCGGGGGATCGCATGGACCCCGCGAACTCGATCCCCTACGAGGTCGATGTGATCGCGGGGGAGACCTCGATCCTGGACATCGGGATCTAGGCCTGGAATAAGCGCTGATCACGGCTACGGCTTGCCGATTCGCCGCAAGACCGGCAGTCTCGGGTGAAGTGCTGTGGTTTCAAGTTTACGTCGTTACTTCACCCGAGACTGCCTCATCGTCGCACCATCGGCGAGGACCTCCTCAGGTCGATCACCTTGGTGCTCCTCGTCTTGCGACGAATCGCCGGCGCCTCGCTCGCAATCATCCGCTTATTCCAGGTCTAGGAGGCTGTCGGAGAACTCATTCCGACCGACGATTTGAGCTTCCGGCCCCCTGCACCCTCGTCAGAACTCGACGTACAAAGCAGTATGCCTGCGTTCTGCCGA
>CALEHF010000283.1 GCA_937876125.1 uncultured bacterium | reverse complement strand
CCCGCTGCGATCACCCTGCCGATCTCGGAGACCTGCTCGCGCGCAGTCGGGCGGAGGGGTTCGGCGCTGAGGTGCGGCGGAGGATCTTGCTCGGAACCTTCGTGCTCTCCTCAGGGCACCAAGAGGCGTTCTATCGCCGAGCACTCCGGGTTCGACGTCGGATCGCTGACGATTTCTCGAGAGCATTCGCCGAAGTCGATGCGCTGGTCGCTCCGGTGAGCCCGATTCCCGCGTTCAAAATCGGCGAACGGGTCACCGATCCGCTCGCACTCTACGCCTGCGATATCTTGACGGTCGGGGCGAACCTCGCGGCGATCCCCGCCGCGTCGGTGCCGGGGGGATTCACCGCAGCTGGACTCCCGATCGGGGTCCAAATTCTAGGGCCCTGGGGCGGTGACGCGGCGGTCCTCGCCCTCGCCCGTCACTTCCAGACGCTGACCTCCCATCACGTTCCCTTCGCCCCCCTGGAGGTGGCATGAACAAGTCTGCGACGACTTCGCGAGAGATGGTCATCGGCCTCGAAGTGCATGTGCAACTCTCGACTGCTACGAAACTGTTTTGCTCGTGCCCGAACCAGTTTGGGGACGAGCCGAACCAAAACGTTTGCGCGGTCTGCCTTGGCTATCCAGGCGCGCTTCCGGTCTTGCAAGTCGAGGCCGTGCGCTCGGCGGTGCGCGCCGGCTTGGCATTCGGATGCACCATCGACACGATCTCCCGCTTCGATCGGAAGAACTACTTCTATCCCGACCTTCCCAAGGGGTACCAGATCACACAGTTCGATCGTCCCTATGCCGTGGGTGGTGCAGTCGAGTGGACTCTCGGCGGGACCGCGCACCGCGTGCCTCTGACGCGAATTCACATCGAGGAGGACGCGGGCAAATCGATCCATGCAGGTGGCAACCAGACGCGAGTCGATGTGAATCGCTGCGGCACGCCCCTCTTGGAAATGGTCACCGAGCCCACTCTCCGGAGCGCAACCGAAGCGGCGACGTTCCTCCGAACCGTCAGGGACACGATGCGTTGGATCGGAGTCTCCGATGCAAACATGGAAGAGGGATCGCTGCGCTGCGATGTGAACATCTCGCTTCGCCCCGAGGGGTCCACGACCCTCGGAACCCGCACAGAGCTCAAGAACTTGAACAGCTTCACCTTCGTCGAGCAGGCGATTGCGATCGAGCGCGCGCGGCAGGAGGCGGTCCTCGACCGCGGGGAGTCGATCGTTCAGGAAACTCGGCTCTTCGACCCCGCTCGCGGCATCACCGAGAGCATGCGGGGGAAAGAGGAGGCGCACGACTATCGCTACTTCGGAGAGCCCGATCTCCGCCCTCTCGAGATTCCCGATGCCTTCATCGCCGAAGTGCGCGCGGGGCTCCCCGAACTCCCCGAACAGCGCCGCCGCCGGTACGTCGAGTCGCTCGAGGTTCCCGATGGGGACGCTCGGGTACTGACGGCGCTGCGTGGGACGAGTGAGTACTTCGAGGCCCTACTGGCAGAGCGAGTCACTGCGCGTTCGGCTGCCAACTGGATTCAATCGGAGGTGATGCGCGCACTCAATGAGCTCAAGGTGCCGATCGAGGAGTATCCGATCTCGCCGACCGCGCTCGCGACGGTGATCGCGTCAGTTGAGGCGGAGAAGATGAGTGTCGCGGCGGGGCGAGAATTGCTCGGTCGCGCGGTTGCCGAGGGGAAGGACGTTCTCACCCTTCTCGCCGATGCCGGCGAACAGGTTTCGGACGATGGCACGCTGAGCGTCTGGGTCGAAGCCGCCATCGAGGCGAACCCCGCCGTCGTTGCGCAGATTGAGGGTGGCGACCTGAAACCGATCGGTTTTCTCACGGGGCAAGTGATGAAGAGCTCGGGGGGGAAGGCGAATCCGAAGAAGGTGACAGAGCTCCTGCGCGCGCGGCTCCTCGGCTGATTCGACGCGCCAATCAGGGTGACTCGGCCGGCTCAATCTTGATCGTCGCCTTTGTTGGATGATCGAGGCGGAGGGTACCGACGATCGTGTCTCCTCGGTGTGAACTGATCTCGATCGGCTGGAACGGGACCAGGCTCAAGTCGAGCGGCGAAGTTCCGCGATGGTCGCCGTCGATGAAGATTTCGAGCCCCGCAGGCACCGACACGAGGCGAACCGGCAAGAGTACATCTGCACTCGCCTCTGCGCTCGGATAGAGATCGGTCAACTCCCGATAGAGTCGGAATGCTTCATCCCGGTTGCCCTCTTGGAGCGCGACGTCGGCACGAGACCGCAATTCCGTCGCTGCGGCGTGGGACCCCATGAAGTCCTGCAGCTTCTCATTTGCGATGCGCTTCCAGCGAACGTTCGAGGCATTTTCGGCGATGGCATGGTAGAGCCTGCGAGCCTCTTCGACGCTTCCCTGAATCTCCGCGAGCCGCGCGCGCCGGAGCAAACCGTCGAGGAATTTCTCCGCCTCGGTTTCGAGCTCATTCAGTTGCTCGGACCAGCTCTCTTGGTCGCCGTCGATGCGCAGCGACGCCACCTGCAAGGGATGTCCGTCGCGTACCTGGCGCGCCTGCTCGATCACGTCTTGCCATTTCTTGCGTATCGCGAGGTGCCCCGGTGAGCCGACTTCGGGGGTCGGTTCCGTCATCAACGCATCCGCACGCTGCTGGATCTGACCCGCGCGCTCCCACAGACGCCCCTGGTAGATTCCGACGCCGATCATGGCGAGGGTCACTGCAGCCACGAGACGACGCTTTCGCGAGCGGCGCACGCGGCGGCGGATTTGGACCGGGTCGGGGCGCAGTGGCTTCGTCTTCGCGATCTTCGCGCGCTGCTCTTGAGGGACTCGGTCGGGATCGAGGCGCACGATCTTCTCGAAGATCTGCCGCGCCTCTTCGTCGTGACCGCGGCGGAGCAGTTCCTGAGCGAGGATCTCGAGTTCTCTCAGCGCATGCTCGGAGAGCCCGTGGTCCAAGAGGAAATTGATGTAGGTGCGCCGGAGGACATCGGAAGACGGATAGGACTGCAGGGCGAGGTGCAGGAAACGCAGCGCGCGTTCCCCCTGACCATCCTGGTGGAGCATCCCGGCGAGACGCGTCGCTGCTCGGGAGGCGCCTGATTCGTCTGAGCCGTGGCTTTGGACGATGCGCAGATGGATGCTCTCATCGTGAGGCCTGAGGGGGAGCGCTTCCTCGAGGAAACGACGCCCTTCCTCGTTCGCACCGCGAGCAAGGGATTCATCTGCGAAGTGCTCGAGCAGCTTCGAGAGGCGCGAACATGCGTCGGGGGACCTCGGAGCGATTTCGACTGCTTCTCGGTACGCTTCCAGCGCCTGCTCGAACTCCTTGCGGCCGACCAATTGGTCCCCGATGGCGATGCGATGGGAGAGAAGCTGACTGCGGTCTCCGTGACGCTCGAGGACTTCTGCGAGTTTCCGACGCAAGGGAATCTCATCGGCAGCGAGCGGTATCGCCGCTTCGATGCGTCTCGCGAGTTCGGCGAGGTCGCTCTCGGTCAGCTTCTCGAGCTTGAGGTTCTCGAACTCTGGGAAGCGCTTCTTTCGAATCCAACCCCGGCTCGCTGCCGCGGACAGCAACTTGTTGGTCAGGTGCGGCGAGAAGAGACTGTCCTTCTGGATCCGATTCAGATCGCGGAAGCCATCGACCAAGTCAGCAACGCGGCTGAACAACCACTGCTTCCCTTGGACGTGTTTCGCACTGCCTTCCCCGGTCATGACGAGCAACTCATCGGGGTGCGGGAAGACTTGTTCGATGAGCTGTTGTTCCGAGACGCGCTTGCGCAAGGCTTTGTGGAAAACCGAGTTGGGAACCGGGGTCAGCGAGTTGTCGCCGGGGAGAAGGATCTCCTCGGGAACGGTTCCCGTTTCGAACACAAACCGGTCGGACCCCGTCTCGAGGATCATCAGCGCTTCTTCGATCGTCTCGTGCCGCAGAAGCTTCGCTTGTTGTTCCTTGCTGAGGTCGTAGTCCTCCGCGAGGACGATCGACAGGCTCTGCGGAGCCGATCCGAAGCGGCCGAGCACGATGTCGAGCTCGCTCGGCGGGACCACAGTGCCGTCGAGAACGAACGGGAGCGGGCAGAAGCGGAGCTCTCGGCCGGCGCCGACGAGGTACACCTCGTTCCCGGCGAGGAAGAGCTGACGCATCCTCCTCCCCTGGCCGATGAAGAGCGACCCGATCTCGCGAGAGACGAGCGCTTTCTCGAGCATTTGTACGAGACGTGCGTCCACTCGCTACCTCTCGTCACTTCGGAACGAGGGACCGCGTAGTCCCAACTTGCGGACACGCCCCGGTTGACGGAGGGCGCGATCGGTCTTCAGTGCGAGGGGGTCGTCGTCTTTGAGCTCGGCTCGGAACTCGCGAAGGAGAGCGGCTGCCGACGCGTTGCGGGCGGCGGCCAGTCCGTCGACAGCGAGGGTCAAGACCCAAGCGTCTTTGGACTTGAGGATCGGGCGGTACGCCTCGATGCAGCCCGGGATGCGAGTGCGACCGAGTTCGCGAATCGCGGTGCTCCAAACCAGGGGATCATCCGCGGCGAGCGCTTCCTGCCAGCAGGGGAGGGACTCTTCCAAGTGGAGCCTCGCATAGGCGCCGAGGAGTCGAACCCGCGCGGGGCCCGTCGCGCTCGGCCAGGCCAGCAAAAGGTCCGCGCGTGCCGCCGCGCCGCCCTGGGACTCGATCGCGATGATCGCCAGATCGACGAGCACAGGATCCCGTCCGTCGACGACCATGGTGGCGAGCCCACCGGTGGGCAGGACCCACTCATGGCGCAGGTACACCTCGAGCGTACTCTGGAGCCAAGTGGAATCATCCGTCGCAAGGGTGGCGTCGAGTGCGGACTTCGCATCGTCGCCGATCGTGCCGCGCATATTCCACCAGCCGAGAGCGATGAAAGGTGCCGGCCCCCACTCGGACCCGAGGAGCGCCAGAGCGTCTTCCTCCGAGAAGGGGGTTGCGGCTAGGTCACCAGCGATCAAGCGATCGATCGCAGTGCACACGAGGTCCGACGGTCGCCCCGGGATGAACCCGCCGACCATGACCGTCCCCTCCAGTGCGGGAAAACCCGCATCCGCCGGCACCGCAGTCTTCGCCAAGAAGAGACCCCGTTGCCCCATCATCACGTCTGTCCCCTCCGGAAGACCGACGATGGTATCCACGAGACGGATCGGCGGGACCCCTCCCTCGGCGACGTTGTCGTTCGGCCGAACGACGAGCAACCGAGAGTTGGGGCCCGTGGAGGTATGAATCAGAGTCCCCCAGACAGCGCGGTCCGCGGCATTCACCAAGGGCCAGGGATCACCCATGGCTTCCGATCGGCTCGTCGAGAGCACGATGAGGAGCATGAGCGAGGTCGAAAGGCCGCGGATTGTCCGGGTGCAGAGCATGATGGGTCGCCTTCTGCCGGGGGACTCTTCAGTCGTCGAAAGAGTGCTTTCTTTCGAGAGAGCGCTGTTTCGGAAGTTCTGTCTCATCGGTCGATTACAGTCCGAGCAAGTGCCACTGACGGAGGTACGCTTCGTTCAGCTCATTGAAGCGGTATCCGTTGGCTCCGGTGACGAGTGAAGTGGAGAAGCTCAGAGCCGCAGCCATCAGGTTGTTGCCCGGAGTGTCGATGTGGTAGCTGGTCGTGTAGGGGCCCGCGAAGCTCGCGCTCGTCATTCCTCCGAAGAGGCCGTTGGGCGGAGCTCCGTTGGTGCACAGTCCGATGGAATGCCCGATCTCGTGGGCAGTGACCACCGCAAGCCCCCGCCCCCACGCCTCGATGGCATTCCAGATCGCGTCGTAGCGAAGGTTTGCGAGGGTGTGGTTCGCCGGATCGAGTCGGTCGAAGGACGGGCTCAGCGCGGTCGCGTCGTACGGATCTTCTCCCACCGGCGTGCCGATGCCGGGCATCAACGCGCCGAAGCGCTGCCGGAAGTAGAAAGAGTTCACGTAGAATTGAACCAAGTTGGTGGTGAAGACGCCGAGATTTGGTGCCCGGTTGTGGTTCGCGCTGCCGTTTCGGTGATCGAACATCGCACGCCCGAGTGCGTACCCGGCCGAGGAATCATCGCCCCCGATGCGAATCGATGAGGTGCTGCCACTCTGGTTGAGGGTGAACGTGAGGTTCGGCGCGAAGCCCGGGACCGTTCCGTCGAAATCGGCACCGTAGAGCTCACGTAGCCGTCCGATGACTTCCTCTTCGACGAGGTTTTGGACGAGCACGTTAAGCCCCCAGTTGCCGGAAAGCGGGCTCGCGGACTGCAAGCCGGCGATCCGCAGGTCCTCAATGTGATCGGGGATCCCGTTCGCGCCGGGGCTCGTGGTCACCGCGACCGAGGTCGTCCCGGTGGCGATGATCGAGAACTGGTCGAGATTGAAGTCGAGCCACCAGCGATCGGACCAATCGAAGGCTAAGTTTCCGCCGCTTCCCGGGTGGGCTTCGAGCAGCAAGCTCTTCGGCGCCGATTGATTCCCGTACAGATCTTCGATCGTGGCGGTCAGAGTGATGGCACCGATCGGGAAGACGGCAGATCCACCGGTCGTCCACGATTGGGCCGCCCCGTTCCCCGTGAAAAGGGAACCGAAGTCGTCTCCCACAGCGTAGCTTCCGATCGCCCTGTTCGCCGTCACCTTGAGGGTCGCGGCGTCGATCGAAGCTCCACCGAACCCCGGTGACGTCTCTACTTGCACGTTCGATCCCGAGGTGGGAATCCGCAGCGCGAAGCTGACCGATGCTCCGGTCGCGGAGGTGTAGGGGGTCGCGCCGTTCATGGTGCTGGGGATGTCGCCGATGGTCAGGTTGTCGAGACGCGGGGCCACGAGGTGGACCGAGAACTGACCGCTCGTCGCGGAAGTGCCATCGATCAGATCCACCGCTGTGAACCGCACGCGGGTGGTCGAGCTGACGGTGCCGGGTGCATTCAGTTGCGCGTGCCAATGCACTGTCCCGGCGGCGCCGGTCGGAGTGGTGGCGAAGCTGGTCGGTGATGTCGGAGCCGTCGTTCCGGCTGCCCACGTGCCGCCGTCGTCGGTCGAGTACTCGATGTCGATCGCGACGAAGTCCGACTCGGCGTCGGCTAGGATGACCGGGACCTCGATGATTCCGCCTTGGACGCCGACCGGTGGCGTGATCGCGAGAACGCCGGGCGCGGTGTTCGAGCCGACTCCGAAGACGGCGGATGTCGCGGATTCGCCCTGGCGGCCAGATTCCACTTCGACCGGGGTGACCCGGAGGCAGAGATCCGATTGATCTAACTGGGTCAGGTCTGTGGCGTGAATCCAGTCGAGGGAGAAGGAGCCTCCCCCTGGAGGTACGGTGATGGAGGTGCCGAGTCCTCCAGTGAGAGTGGCGGGCTGAAAACTCGCCCCGCGATCGGAGCTGTATTCGATCTCCACCACTTGCGATTGACCGGTGGGATCGATCAGATCGAACGACAAGTGTGTCTCGCCGTCCTGCCCGCTCGTGACGATCAGGGCGCTCGCGCTCGCGGTGGGGACTGGCAGCCCCGCACCGTTCCCGCCACCCCCGCCTCCGCCGCCGCACCCGGTCATTGCCAAAATCGCCGCCCATCCCATTCCGATGAAGCCACGAATGACGATGTGCGTCACCCCTGGCCGTTGGGTCGCTTCCGACCCACGGTCTCCCCTGAGAACCATGTCCCCTCGTTCCCCTCTGCTTCGCAGTGCGGGGAGAATCCTCAAGGGCGACGGCACTCAGTTCCGGCGGCCCGGCTACCCGTTCCCCGAGGGGAGTGGGCCCGTGGCTTTGCGTCCTGCTCTCTCGAGCAGTTTGCCCTGATCGGTTTCTCACGCTCTGCGCCGGGATCATCTCCCGGATGGGCTCTTCGCCCCCGTAGTACGTCCTGAATGGTGTGGACGGAGTTTCCTCGTTCGTTGTCGAAGCATACAACACGGCCCGGGAGGTCGTCGAACGGCCGGGCCCGCGAGATGCTTCTGGGCGAGGGCGCATCGTCCCCTTGGCATCCTCTAGTGGTCACCGATAGAATCTGGGTCTCGGAATGAAGCGACTCATCATCAGCGCGTTCGGCCTCCGTTAGCATTACCGACTGGCCGAATCATCCGGAGACCGCGTCACCGTCTCTGGCTGAGGGTGTCGAGCTTCCCATGGGTCGGCCTCTCCGATCCTCCGGTCACTCCAGTCGAAGGACTCCAGTACTCTCAACGTCCTCTCGAAGTCCCCGGCGGCATCATCGACCGCCCCGTCTCAATTTCCTTCAAGAAGGGTGGTTCTTTCGATGCCACGTCTCGGGCATGTGCAATCACGATCCCTCCTCTCGGTTCTCGTCGTCGGAGCGCTCCTGATCCTCGGGGGGGCGTCCAGAGCCGATGCCCAGACCTATAGCGATGCCAAGGCGCGGCTCATCCAGGCGGTGACCGTCAAGAACTTTCGCGCCGCGACCATCGCTGCGGACGACCTGGTCGCGCTCGGATCGACTCAAGCGATCGAGACGCTGATCTCCATCGGACTGAAGGGGGACTACTACGGCCTCGAGCAGTACATCTATGGCAAGCTTCAGGGAATTCCCCCCGGTGCTGTGTTCGACCGGATCTGCGAGCTTGCCTCAGAGGATAAGAACGCCAATACCCGCGTCTTCCTGACCTTGCTGCTCGGCAACATTCGAGATTCGAATGCCTTCAAGGCAGTACTTCAAAACCTCTACGATCCCGACGACGGAGTGGTTCTCGCCGCTCTCGAGAAACTTGGCCAGAAGGATCACGTCGGGTCGATTGGCCACTTGATCGAAGCGCTCGAATACCAAGAGAAGAAGAATCGGTCTGACGGCTTGATCGCGTACGAAATCCGCAAGCTCCTCTTGCAACTCACTCGAGAAGACATCGTTCGTTCGGTCGACTGGAAGAACTGGTGGAAGCCGCGCGTGAAGGGATTCGTGCGCCCCCCGGAGCGGGAAGATCGGGGCAAAAAGGTCACCTCGGTCTACAAGGAGCCGTCGGTGTTCGTCGGGATCGAAGTGCCCGCGGATCGGGTGGTGTTCATCATCGATGTCTCGGGCAGCATGCTGATCAAAGACCCGGCTCCTGAAGCGACGGGCGACGGCGGGGGCAGCGCCG
The DNA here is from genome assembly GCA_937876125.1 of uncultured bacterium. Classification (GTDB taxonomy): domain Bacteria; phylum Planctomycetota; class UBA8108; order UBA1146; family UBA1146; genus JAFMMO01. Next base: position 3,444 of record CALEHF010000283.1, on the reverse strand, counting down.
CCGGAGGGAGCAGCGGGGGGACGTCGGTGGGTGGCAAAAAGAAGGATCCCCCGAAGAAGCCCAAGGTCCCCCAGGAGGAGATACCTGAAAGCCGCCAGCGACTGCGGCGCGTTCAAAAAGAATTGATCGAGACGATCGAGCGTCTCCCCGAGAATGCGCAGTTCAACGTCATCTGGTTCAACCAAGAGGTGGGTGCATTCTCGGAAGATTTGGTGCCTGCGAACGCGCGCAACAAAACGAAGGCGATCAACTTCGTCCGGGCCTTCAAGGCGGAAGGAGAGACCTACACCGACCACGCGCTCTTACGCGCATTCGAGACCAACAAGCTTCGCGCCATCTTCCTCCTGTCCGACGGGGCTCCGAAGCGCGACGACGAGCGGCTCCCGGTCGAACCGATCCTCGAGTGGGTGAGGGAGGCGAACCGATTCGCCCGCGTGCGGGTCCATACGATCGGATTCGAACAGGCGGGATCCAAGATGCGCAAGTTCATGAGCCGACTGGCGGGACAGAATCACGGGGAGTACGTGGAGCTCAAGTAGGCTTCCTGAGAGTGCGCGATGCGAGCAGGTCGCCCCAGCCACTGGCCGAATGAGAGGCGAGCATGTTTTCGATGAATCGGAGTCGTGGGCTGCTGTCGGGGCTATCGTTCGCGCTGGTTCTGCTTTCGCTACTTCTCGATTCCGGCGCAGTTGCTTTGGCCCGGTCCCCAACAGCGGTCGGGGACGAGTTCGAGAATGCGAAACGCGCACTCCAAGGAGTTCTCGAGCAAACCAAGACCGCGCCGATCATCCGAGGCATCGAGCGGATCGCCGCGACCGCCGACCCCCGAGCGGTGCGGATTCTCGCGTTTGTTGCGCATCGGCATCCCGAGGATCCCGTGCATGGGGCGGTCGACGCCGCGCTGATTTCACAGTCGGGCGAGTCTTGGGTCACTGCTCTCGGGGAGCAACTGCGCCAGTCACCGGACGATGCGGCGGCGATTCTCGTCATCAATGCCCTCGGCAAGATCGACAGTCCCGTAACGACCGGTCCCCTGGTGACGTCTTTGCAAGTGGTCCGGGTGCCTGTTCTCGTCGCGGCCATCCGCGCGTGCCGTAACAAGACGGGTCGGGCCCTCGTGCCCGCCCTCATCGATGTTTTGGAGCGTTCCGAGCAAGATGCGGGACTTGTGTGGGCTGAGACCCGGATCTCCCTGCAAACGTTGACCGCCGAGCGATTCCTCCCCGCCGAGGACTGGCAGAAGTGGTGGAGCACTCGCCCCGTGGACTGGAATCCGGGATCGGCTCGAAATGGCGAGAAGAACGCGAAGACTTCGGTCTATCGCCCTAAGGATGGGGAAGGCGCCATCGCCCTGCCGCGAATCTTTGGGCAAGAGGTCGCGTCGAAGCGAGTGGTGTTCATCATCGATACCTCTCAAAGCATGGAAGCGGTCGATCCCACCGAGCAGGAAGAGGGGTCGACTCAGGGGAGTAGTCGCACCCGTCTTCAGCGCGCTCAGAAGGAGCTCATCTCTGCGATCGAATTGCTGCGCCCCGATGTGCGCTACAACGTGATCGCCTACTCCACCGAGGTGAAGCCGTGGATTTCGGATGACTTGGTGAAGGCGAACAAGAAGGCGAAGGGGAAGTCGATCGGATTTGTGGGCAGTCTGCGTCCCAATGGCACGACGAGCAGCGGCGCGGCCCTGTTGTTGGCGATGGATATGCCCGACGTCGATACGATCATATTTCTCTCCGACGGGAGTCCGACGATTCTGGGGTCGGGGAAGATTGCGGATATCGCGCCGATCCTCGAAGAAGTCTTCGCGAAGAATCGCGACAAGAACATCACGATCCACACGCTCGGGTTTCGGGGGGCAAAGATCTCCTTCATGCGAGCCCTCGCGAACGAGAGCGGCGGAACGTACGCGCCGATCCGTTAGCAGGCCGCTCTACCCTCTGCGCTCTGCCCTCCGCGCTCTACCCCCAGCCAAAGCGGGAGATCGAGCTGCCCCGGGGACCCCTCGGATCGAGCGGGCGGTCGGATCTGGCCCGCCAGCCACCGGGAGGGGAGTCGGCCACTGTGGGGGGGAGTCGGCACCGCGAATGCCGCGTGGGTGTTGACCAAGAGCCTGGCTTCCGACCCGGGTGACGCTCCCTCAACTCTCGCTGAACTCTCGATTTGCGAGCGGCTTGGGTTGCCCGTGCTCGCGGATTTTGCTATATGCCTCCCTTTCCCCACCCCCGCTACGGCTTGTTTCCTGGGCCGTTCTGGAGGGCGCTCTCTCGCCTTCTGAGCGATCGATCGTTGGCCGCGATCGGTTCGGGCGGTTTCCTCATCGCGGAAACCGCGACGGGTGGGGTACTCCGGAACAATCCCCGTGACGCCACACGGGCACGAAAAGGGTAGAGCAATGGATTTCCTCACCAACTCCCAGGCCGTCTGGCTCGGGGTGGGTCTCTCAGTTCTTGCGCTGGTCTATGCGAAGTACCTCACCGGTTGGATTCACAAGCAATCCCCCGGAACCGAGAAGATGCAGGAACTCGCAAAGGCGGTGCAAGAGGGCGCGATGGCGTTCCTGAAGACCGAGTACAAAATCCTCACCATCTTCGCAATTTTCGTCGCGATCGGCCTCGCAGTCGGGGTCGATAAAGGAACCGCGGTTTGCTACCTGGTCGGCGCCACCTTGAGCGGGATCGCCGGTTGGGTCGGAATGCGCACTGCGACTGCGAGTGCGGTGCGGACTACCGAAGCAGCAAAGACGGGCCTACTCCCCGCTCTGACCATCGCGTTCCGGTCGGGTGCAGTGATGGGAATGACCGTGGTGGGCCTCGGCCTGCTCGGAATCTCCGGACTCTTCTACTACTGGTACGGCCAGGGTGGTGACTTCGTGAAGCCGCTCTTCGGCTTCTCTTTCGGCGCGTCGAGCATCGCTCTCTTCGCCCGTGTCGGCGGTGGAATCTTCACCAAGGCCGCGGACGTTGGAGCGGACCTGGTCGGCAAGGTCGAGGCTGGAATCCCCGAGGATGACCCGCGCAACCCAGCGACGATCGCGGACAACGTCGGCGACAACGTCGGCGACGTGGCTGGAATGGGTGCGGACCTGTTCGAGTCGTACGCTGGCTCGATCATCGCGACCATGGCGATCGGGCTCGCGACCTTCGGCGCACTACAGAGCGATGCGAACATGGAGGCCGCTCTGCCGTGGGTCGTGCTCCCCATGGTTCTCTCCGCGTTCGGTATCTTGGCTTCGATCATCGGAACGTTCGTCGTCAAGGCGAATGATGAGAGCCATGTTCATGGCGCGCTCTTCAAGGGCCTGATCGTAGCGAGCGTGCTCTTCGCCGGCGCGGCGGCGGGCGTGTTCACCCTCATGCCTGAAGTGACAGACGTCGAAATCTTCGCGAAGGGCAAGTGGGGGGTCTACGTGACGCTGATCGGGGGCCTCGGCCTCGGCATCATCGT
>CALEHF010000282.1 GCA_937876125.1 uncultured bacterium | reverse complement strand
AGTAGTCTGGATCCATCACGCGCCCCCTTTTCCATCGAAACACCGCACCGATACGCTCGCAGGCACTCACGCGATGAAGAAAATACGGGCTGTGCGGCGGCTCTTCCAGACACCCAGTGGGATGGAGCCAAGAAAACAGGCGGTCCCGGCATGGGACCGCCTGTTTGCTCTGCACTGTCTGCTGTGCACTGTCTGCTGTGATCTGTCTGCTGTGATCTGTCTGCTGTGATCTGTCTGCTGCTCTATCCATCCGGCTGCCGGGGTCAATCTCGAAGTTCGACTTCCCAGTAGGCCTTGCTGAGAAATTTCTCCCAGCTCTTGTAGGTCGGCCTCGAGGGGAACCGGCGAATGGTCTGCCAGTGGGGGCGGACCGGAGAGGCGAGTAAGGTCATTCTCGCTTCCTCCGGCGTGTGACTCCCCTTCTTCTTGTTGCAAGCGACACAGGCGAGCACGCAGTTCTCCCACGACAGAGCGCCGCCGCGGCTCCGCGGGAGCACGTGATCGATCGTCAGCTCCTTCGAACCGGGGCGTCCGCCACAATACTGGCAGGTGTAGCGATCACGCCGGTAGAGGTTGAGGCGCGAAAACGTGACCGTCTTATCACCGACCCCGCTGTAGCAGGTGAGGACGATGATTTCCGGCGGAGCGAGCGCCAGGCGCGCGCTGCGGATCAAGATCGCCTCTGTGCGGTCGCGCGCACGGGAGACAGAATCCCACGACAAGAGATCGTGAACCTCGTAGCTCTCGGGGTCGATGATGCGCGCGGATCCGCGCGCGACCAGTCCGATGGCGATCCGGGTTGGCAGAGTATGGATCGGTACCCAGTTGCGGTTGAGTACGAGGGTGGGTTTTTCTAGCAACAACGGCATATGCGTCGGTCCCCTTCCGCCAAGACTGTACCGGCGGATCGACTCCCGTGCCACCTGGGGATCACCCTGGATATGCGGAAGCCGCGGGCGGTGGGCGAGAGCGAATAGATGAGTCCCCGGCATCGGGAGCGCGAGGAGGCCATCCCTACCCCCCTCGCATTCGTTGCTCAGATACCGAGGACTCCTTGAGGTGAGCGATAAACATGGGGCGCTTCGTGAGAAGCGGCCCGATCGGATAAAGTAAGTTCAAATATTGTCAGCTGATCGAAGCTCCGCCCCAACTCAGGGGCACGCGCTTCGAATTCCTCCACACGGCAGCGCATCTTCGCTCGGATCGATGCCGCAGGTCGAAAACGGGACCGCCGGGGGCGGGACCGTTTGTAGAAACAGGTACTCGAGGAGGTAGAGCGCATCTGCCACTCCAAGGGACCCATTGTCATTCACATCCAAAACGTCGAAGCACTCGATCCCTCCCAATGGGAGAAAGATCAGCTCGAGCGTCCGGAGGACATCGAGCAAATTTACGCTTCCGTCGTCGGTCGCATCGCCTCTCCGAAACGTGGAAAAGGTCACCGTGACTGCTCCGGAAATCGGAGTGATCGGACTCTCGCTCGGTGTTCCCGCTCGATTTTCAACGGCCACGAGCAGCTCGACCGGCGGATTTCCGAGAGCTTCAGTGAACTCAACCAAGCTGTTTCCCTCGGGGGCTGCAGCGAGAACTGAGTAGCGAACCACCACAATCTCGTGCACCACTCCTGCGGAGAGGAACGTGAACGGCGGTGTCAGGTCCGCGTCGACCAGGACCCCCAGAGTGAACCCCGGGCCCCCGTCCGGCGAAAGGTTGACGAGGAAAATGCCGGCGTCGGTGGCAAACGCGCTTCCCGCCTCGACCGAAGTCAGGCTGAGGGCGACGGAGTCGTGCGTGACTCCCAAAGAAAACCCAACGATGGCGTGAGTCGACTCCAGTGCGACCGGCATCACCACTTCACCACCGGGGTATCCCAGGGTGACCGGCAGCTCGAGAGTTGTCAGCACGGCTTGCCCCGACGCCGCTTCACAAAAGGCGATGAGCAGTGTCGAAATGATGAGGCCCAGAGCACAAGTCGTGGTCCGTCGCCTCATTCTCGACGTCGATCTCGCCCGCGTCGGAGCGACCATCGATTCTCCCCTGTCACCGTCTGTACAAACGATTGCAATGTAGAGGCCAATGCGAAAAGCAGTTAATCTGCGTTGTAGTGACTTGTAAGTCAATAACGATCGGTCGGTGGGGCCCCAGGTGGCGGTATCGCGTGGCGGCATGGAGCCGCGGTGGCCGCGGGTCGCCCGACAAGAACGAGACTGTCGCAACTGTCGATCGGGGCCCACGTGTTTTGCTCCCCAGCGCCCTTAAGGGCGGCGCTCTCCCCATCCTAGCGCTTCTCTGGCAATCGTCCCCTCCGACTTGTGCGAATCAGTTGAGGAGGCGATCAATGATCGGCGGAGTCTCGCTGAGCGAGCACGCGGATCCAGACGACGAAGCTGATCAGCGACCACGTTCCCTCGAGGGCCAAGAATCCATACTGCGCGGTGCGTGCGGCTTCGAACGCCAGGAGCCCGGCGCCCACACAGTTCGGGATGAGGTACGAGGGCTTTCTCGGGCCGGTGCGCCCGAGGTGGAGGAAGAGGTACGCAAGCAGGATCAAAGCGGCCCCAGTCAGCTGGACGACTTGGTTCGGCGACGGTGTCGAGAGTGCCGTACCGATGGACCCGTTGATGGGGGCAACGGCGCTGAGGATCAGATCGGTGTGATGTGCCATCGTGGACTCCGGGAGAAGAGTGCGTTCTTCGGGAAGGACGGGCACGATAGGAGGGCTTCGTCCGGCCGGCAAGGGCGGCGGTCGGCGATCGAGGCAATAATTGAAGGAGAATCGATGCGTATCTGTACGTGGCAGACTTCGTTGCGAGGTAAGAGCAGGAGGTACGCGATCGAACTCGGGTCGATGCTCGTCGGGATCACGCTTTTCATCCACGGACTCGCACCCTCGACCGCGGCTGCCGCGGACCCACCGCGGACCATCGCGGCGGTTCCAGGGGCAGTTCCATCCGATGAACTCCGCAGTCGTCGTTCTGCCCTCGCGGAGGGTGCGAAGAGCGGTGTGATCTTGATCGAGGCGCGAGGAGATGAGGAGAACGCTGCGACGCGCGAGTTCTTCTATACGACGGGGCTCGACGCTGCCGGATCGATTCTACTTCTCGTGTGCGAGGAAGGTCTCGCGACGGAGACACTGTTCCTCCCCGCGCGATCGACGTCGTGGGAATTGTGGAACGGACCCCGACCATTCCCGGGACCAGAAGCGTCGAAGGTCACCGGGATCGGGGAAGTGCTGAGCCTCGAGGTGTTCCCCGCTCGATTCGAAGAGGCGCTCGCGAACGCAACTGCACTCTGGCACCTCCCGACAGCGGCTCTCCGTCCTGAAGTCGAATCCGCAGACTCCGCTTGGCGGAAACTTCTCCGCGCTCGGCATCCTCAACTCGAGACGATCGAAACTGTCGGTCAGCTTCTCGATCCACTCAGGCAGGTGAAGGGTGCCGATGAGGTCACGCGTTTGCGCCGAGCGATCGCGATCACCTCGGAAGCATTCAAGGCCGCGTTCGCCACGGCTCGGCCGGGCGGCACGGAGTTCGAGATCGAAGCTGCGATCGAAGGGACCTTCCGACGCTTCGGAGGGGAGGGACCAGGGTTCGCCTCGATCGTGGGTGCCGGGGCGCACTCGTGCGTGCTCCACTACCAACAGAATCAGGGTCCGGTCGCGTCTGGGGACTTGGTGGTCATCGATGTCGGAGCATCGTGGGGGCACTACACCGCGGATATCACGCGCACGATTCCAGCGAGTGGTCGCTACACCGAGCGGCAGCGAGAGATCTATCAGATCGTCGCTCGCGCCCAGGAAGCGGGGATCAGAGCCGCGCGTCCCGGGGCCACGATCCGCGACGTTCATCGCGCGGCGCGGGCGGTGTTCGAAGCGGAGGGACTGGAGCGATACTTCCCCCACGGGACGAGTCATCACGTCGGTCTCGAGGTTCACGATGTCGGATCGACACGGCGACCGTTGGCCGAGGGGATGGTGATCACAGTCGAGCCGGGACTCTATCTCGCCGATGAATCCCTCGGAATCCGCATCGAAGACATGGTTCTGATCACCGAAAACGGGTGCGTGATCCTTACGGACGCGATTCCTCGCACTCCCGATGACCTCGAGGAGGCGATCGAACGGGCCCGTTCCGAGGTTGGCGTGGATTCGCGGCTCCCGGCGGCGCGAGGTCAGGCGATGTGACACCTTTGGCGGGAGACCAAAGCGGCGGGGACGATAGAATTGACGGGACTGTCCTCTCTCCGTCCCCCGATTGAGCGCCCCTTCTGAGAGCTGCGCGCTGCATGGTTCGAACCGCTCCCTCTCTCGTGTGGATCATGTTGATCCTCTTCGGCTTTCCTGTCCTGGGAAGCGCCCAAGTGGGGGGAACCTTCGTCCTCGTTGGGCATGAGGAAGCGGGTCAGATCTTCGACCCGGCCAACGGGAGTGTTGTTCGATTCGTGACAGCGATCTCCGCGGCGCAGGTCATCTACGAGGAGCGCGACTTCTTCGGGCAACCCTCGGGTCTCTTGCGAGGAACAGCCTCACTCGAGTTGGCGCCACCCACGGTCACTTCTCACAGTTCAGGGCCGATTCTTTTCGCGAGCGATGGGGTCGCGCCGTTTTCCGATCCCAGTGTCTATCACCCGACGATCTTCGATCTCGATGACGGTTCGACCCTCACTGGGCTCTACTGCGTATCCGACGCGCCAACAGGAACCATCGAGTGGTTTACTTCGATCGGCGGGAGCCTCTGGGTTCACGCCGGAACCCCCGCACACTTGCTCGCAACCGGCGGGGGCGGCGTCATCGATGTCTTGCGCATCGAAGCAGGAACGCACGCGGATGGAGAAGCGGTCGTCGTCTACTACCACACCGCATCCGGCGCCGTGCGCGCTGTGGTTTCAGATTCGTCTGCGACGGGGGGAGCGAAGTACTTCGTCTTCGATCCCTCGAGTGATATCGAGATTCTCCCCGCGACCGCGATTGCTGGCGGCTTCGCTGCGACCGGAGCTGTCCAAGCGTTTCCATCGGGTGAGGTGGGCTTCTTCTTCGTGCCTCAAGATGGGAGCTACATTGGATTCGCGGAGTCGACCGATCCGCTCGCTGGCTGGGCCGTGACTCGGGGGAGCGCAGATCCACTCCTGTCGACCTCAGCAAATCTCGCGAATCCTGATCCTGCGCGGGCGGAGATTCTCGAGCTCTCGCTCTTCGGGACTCCAGAGGGTGTCCGGGGGTACTACGTCGGTGCGATCCCGGGTCTGCAGAGCTTCTCGAGAAGCCTTGGCTCCGTCACGTTCGAGAACCCTCAGGCGATGGACGCGGGTGCACCGTTCATTCGAGGAGATGCCAACGACAACGGTGCCTTCGACCTGGTCGATGTGGTCTTCGTCCTGCAATACCTCTTCGCCGGCGGAGCGCATCCCGGTTGCCATGATGCTGCGGACGAGAACGATGATGGATTGATGAACCTTCTCGATCCGATTCACCAGATCGAGTACTTCTTCGCCGGCGGCCCACCGCCCCCGATGCCCTTCGCAATCTGCGCGAAGGACCCCACGATCGATTCGCTCCTGTGCGTGACCTTCACGAGCGCCGGCTGCGCTCCGTGAGCGGATTGCTCTCGCCACGGGCACGAAAAAACCGGAAGAGCGACGACCGCTCCTCCGGCGCATCAGGATCGAGGGGAACACCCCCCCCGTGTGATCTCGAAGAGGGTGGGCGAAGAGCTTCTCGCAGCTCTTCGCTGGTGAGCGACGATACTCCAGACTCCAGCGTCTCGACCTCGCATGACGTGGAGACCTATCATCGATATTGCATTCTAGCTCCACGGGGGAGGTGCGCCAGCGAACCATTCAGAATGAGCACGAACGATTCATACCCGCCCATAGGCATTGGACTTAGGGAAGTTCGGCTAATGTCTAGATCTTGGGGGTGTCAGAAAAGCGTACGGCTGGATTGCACGCTTCGTGGAGTCTCAGAACTGCGCGGGGAGCTCAAGCACGGGGAATGCAGGGCCCTCTACGCAGACCCGACGATAGCGGGTCCCATCCGGGGTCGGAATCACGCAGCCGAAACAGGCTCCGAATCCGCACGGCATGTAGTTCTCGAGGGAGATCCAGAACGGAATCTCGCGTTCGACGGCGAGGTCGCGGAGCGCGAGATTCATTCCATGCGGGCCACAACCAATCCCTGCCGCCGCCCCTTCGCGCACCGGGTCGAGATGGCTGCGGGCCAGGTCGACCACGTTGCCGGAGTGCCCCGCACTGCCGTCGTCGGTCGAGACGGCAGTGTCGACCCCGAGTTCCTGAAACGCCTCCCACCCGACCAGTAAAGATCTGCGACGAGCGCCGAGGAGAACTCGGTGGGGTGGTGGGTCTGTTTCGAACGCGAGCTCGCGGCAATAGAGGTGAAGGGGCGCGACTCCGATGCCTCCGCCCACCAAGAGGAGAAGCCCATCCTTGGGGATCTCGGGGCGCGGGAGCGGCTTCCCGAGCGGACCGAGAAGATCGATCGGTTCGCCGACCGCGAATCGTTGCATGCGTCGCGTCCCCGGCCCGACCACTTGATAGAGAATGCGGACACTCTCGGCGGTCACTCCGGGCTGCGGAAGCACGTCAGAGACGCTGAAGGGGCGCCGGATGAGTGGGTCATCTCCGTCGGAGACGCGTACCTGCACAAACTGCCCGGCGCGCACCCGGGGCGCGAGTGCGGGAGCGTGGGCTTCGAGTAGAAACCACCCCTCGCCGAGGTCGTCATTGCGCGTGATCGTGGCTTCGCCCATCGGTCGCTCCATCAGCTAGAAGAAGGCCGTATCTCCGGCCGTTCGATCTCCGGCCGTTCAATCTCCGGCCGTTCGATCTCTACTGCCAGATCAAGAAAAGCTCCCGGCAGCTCGTCGATCACATCGGAGGCGATCATCGATTCGACCCCGAGACGGTCTCGCACTCGATCCCCGGCTCGCCCGTGAAGCCAGGTTCCACGCCTGGCTGCCACGAAACCCGAGTCTCCGCGGCCGAGCAGGGCCCCGATCACTCCCGCGAGCACGTCGCCAGAGCCTCCCGTCGCCAGTCCAGGATTCCCCGTAGGGTTCGTGGCGATCCGATTCCCTTCGACGATCCGGGACTGAGGACCCTTACGCACGAGAACTCCCGGGATCACCCGTGCAAAGGCAAGGGACTCACGGTCACGCTCCGCCGCCTCGACCCCCGCCGCGTCAACCCCCGCCGCGTCAACCCCCGCCGCGTCAACCCCCGCCGCGTCGCGAAGGGTGCTGAACTCCCCGTCGTGGGGTGTCAGTACTCTCGGCCCCTTCGGCTCTTCTAGTCGGGCCCGATCTCGCGCCAGGTGCCAGAGACCGTCGGCGTCGATGACGAGGGGGCCGGTATACCGGTCGAGCACCTGGGCGAACAGCGGTTCGGTCGCGGGAAAGCGCCCGAGGCCAGGGCCGAGGACGACGGCATCGGCGCGATCGAGGAGCGGCTCGAGCAGTGCGAAGCCAGCTGCGGTCGCGGCTCCATTCTGATCTTCTGGGAGAGAAAGAGACATCCCTTCGAGGCATGCGACGTCGAAAGGGAGTGCGATCGAGTGGGGAACCGCCGCGGTCACAAGCCCCGCTCCGGAACGGAGTGCGGCGCGGGCGGCGAGAATGACAGCTCCTGAGAGGCCCGGTGAACCGCCGATGATGAGAACCCGTCCCATGGTGCTCTTGTTGGCTTCCGTCGGGCGGGGGGGGAGAGGGGGAAGGTCGATCATCGCCCGCACTCTTCGTTCCCTGTCTCGACGAGTCGATTGATGCGGTCCGCGATGACGCCCGCTCCGAACCCGTTGTCGATGTTCACGACCGACACGCCGGGTGCGCAACTGTTCAGCATGCCGAGCAGCGCAGCGACTCCACCGAAGCTCGCGCCGTATCCGACCGAGGTGGGTACTGCAATGACGGGCACTCGAACGAGGCCGCCGACCACCGACGGCAGAGCGCCTTCCATCCCGGCGACGACCACGAGTGCTCGCGCTCGATTGATCTCCTCACGCACGCCGAGGAGTCGATGGAGTCCCGCCACTCCCACATCGTAAAAAGTGTCCACGAGACTGCCGCAAGTCTCCGCCGTGATCCGCGCCTCCTCTGCGACCCCGAGGTCCGACGTGCCCGCGCACAAAACCGCGACCCGTCCGACTCCTTTCGCGGCGGCGGGCACTGCGATGCAGCGAGCATCCGGGTGCCATACCGCTCCCGAGACGCGCGCTGCGATCCTTGGACCGAAACTGGGGTCGACACGAGTCGCGAGGGCGCGGTCGGCGCGCGCGGTGATCGCACACAGGGCGGCTTCGATCTGTTCGGGGGTCTTCCCTCCGCCATAGACCACTTCTGGGATCCCGCAGCGGCGCGCGCGGTCGTGGTCGAGGTGGAGAGAGTTCCCGGCGGGCACGCCGAGGCGCTCGAGCGCCGCGGGGACGCTGATGCTCCCCGCCGACACATCTTCCAGAAGGGTTCGCCACACCTCGGGGGAGACGTCGGGCGGTGCGAGAGGGCGGGGCGTTTCTGAGTGGGGTCGAATCATGGTGTCGAGTCCGGCTCGAGATCGAGAGTCGCAGTCTTGCCCTCGGCGAACATGCGCAAGCCGCACGCAGCGATCATCGCACCATTGTCGGTCGAGAATTCCGGGCGCGGGAACACGAGGCGGGCCCGCCCGTCGAGTCCGCTCGAGAGCCGAGTCCGTAAGGCCTGGTTTGCCGTGACGCCACCGCCGAAGACGACGGTGTCGAGTCCGGTGCGGTCGAGGGCACGACGGAGCTTTTCGATGAGAATGTCGGCGACCGTGGCTTGGAACGACGCGCAGATGTCGGCGGGGGCGGGCGCGGTCGCGATCGGCCCTCTCCCTTTCGCGTCTTGACCGCGCCACTTGTAGAGAATCGAAGTCTTCAACCCCGAAAAGGAGAAGTCGAGGGAGTCCGGCGCGAGAAGTGTGCGTGGCAAGGGGACCGCTTTGGGGTCTCCCTCGAGCGCGCACTTTTCGACCGCCGGGCCCCCGGGGTAGCCAAGGCCAAGGATCGAAGCGACCTTGTCGAACGCTTCCCCGACCGCGTCGTCGCGCGTCGCACCGATGCGCGTGCGGTGCTCCGCTTCGACGTGGTAGAGGTCGGTGTGGCCGCCGGAGAGGATGACGCCGAGGTATGGTGGCTCGAGTTTCTCTGCCGCCACTCCGTCGTAGCTGAGAGTGGGAGCTTCGAGATGGGCTTCCAAATGGTGTACTGCGATGAGTGGTTTCTCCCATGCCCAGGCGAGCGCCTTCGCTGTCGTCACTCCGACCAACAACGCGCCGATCAGACCCGGTCGAGAAGCGACAGCGATCGCGGAGAGATCGGCCGGGGAAACCGACGCGTCACGGAGAGTGCGCTCGATCACCGCGGTCAGCTCGCGGACATGGGAACGCGAGGCAAGTTCGGGGACGACCCCGCCGAAGGGCCCGTGCTCGGCGGCCTGGGAGAGCACGATCTGAGAGAGCAGTCTGGGTCCGTCGGTGACCACTGCCGCTGAGGTCTCGTCGCAGGTGGTTTCAATGCCGAGAACGATCACGGATCGTCCTCGCTCGTCGGCGGAGGTCCCTCTGCGGGAGGGTCCTCGGAAGTCGGTTCCATCGAGCTCGGCAGTTGATCGGGTCCGAACAAGCTGGGTATGTTTGCGGGTCGAGACAAGAGATCCACGGCCCGTGCGACGATCGGGTCTGCGGGAGGGAACGCGTCATCGGGCGCGGTTGCAGCGGGCGTCTCGAGTTCATCGACCTCAAGGGGTGCGTTGATCCGATCGAGCTGACGCTTTCGCCACCATGCCTCTTGCACGGAGCGAATCTGCGGAGCGACGACCACGGGTACGTCGGGAACGAGACCCTCGCTCCCGAGCTCACTGTGACGAATCCTTCCCCCGAGCGGGGGGTGGAAACTCTGTGTGGTGATCTTCACGATGCCATGGCGCGCTTCTGCTCCGAGCCAGATCACGTTCTGCACTGTCCACTTCCCGAAGCTCTCTTCGCCGATCAATGGAGCCCGGCGATGGTCGCGCAGCGCAGCCGCGACAATCTCACTCGCGCTCGCCGAGTTGCCATCGATCAGTATGACGAGCGGAGTGTCGGTGAAGGGGGAGTGCTCGTTTGCGTAGCTGAACTCTTCGGCGACCTCGGGAAGTTCTCCCGGTTCAGGCTCGAGGGTGCGGCCGACGGTGCGGACCACCAGGGGAGTCTCGGCGAGAAACAGGGAAGAGATTCCAATCGCTTCACGCAAGAGGCCGCCCCCGTTCCCCCGAAGATCGAGAATGATGGAGCGGGCACCAGAATCGATGAGGGCGGCAATGGCCGCCTCGAGCTCGAGGGTCGATTGCGGTTGGAACTGGATCAGTCGCACCAACCCGACCGGCTCGCCCCCTTCCGGGCGGTAGAGCGCGACCTCACCGATGCTCGGAATCTGCACTCGTTGTCGCGAGACGAGAACGCTGCGGGTGTTGCCGTCGGGGCTCTCGATCTCGAGCTCGACCTCGCTCCCTTCGGGGCCCTTGATCAGCCCGGTCGCAGCAGAGATCGAACGCTCGAAGAGGCTCTCTCCAGAGACGCGTACCAGGCGGTCACCGGGGCGAACGCCCGCTCGCGCGGCGGGCCCTCCCTCGACGACGGCTGTGATGCGCGGGAGTCTTCGCGACGGCGACCCGTCCCCCTCTGATTCCTCCGCGGGGCCGACGACAACTCCGATTCCGACAATGTAGCCGTCGGTGTCTTGTCGGAACGCGGCGACTTCATCGGGGGAGAAGTAGCGGCTATGGCGGTCGAGAGAGCGCAGCATCTGGTCGAGGCCATCGTACAAGAGCTGGTCGGTATCGATGGCGCGAACGTGGGAGCGTTCGACCTCGCGGAGGACCCGCTCGACCAGGGCACCTCGGGGCAGAGCCGGCTCGGGGGCGAGGTCGACTCCGAGCAGGAAGCCGAGGGTTGCACCCGTGAGCAAACCGAGCCAGGGGATCGTCCTTCGACCCATCGGTATGCCCTCCATTCGTCCCGAGTATTGTGATCCGCCGGTGGATTCTACCCCAACACTCGCCGGGGTCGCCGCGGTTCCTGAGCACTCTCGAGGGAGGCACCAGGGGGCGCTCCCCGACGAAGAGTGGTCCCTGCGTCGCAACGAACCTCTACGGACCGGATACGAAGACAGCGGCTCGTGGTGAGCCGCTGTCGCAAGGTCAAAAAAAGTGGGCGGAGCCGGAGTCGAACCGGCGACACCTGCATTTTCAGTGCAGTGCTCTACCAGCTGAGCTATCCACCCTGAGTCAGCAACACGAGACATGTCGCCGAGCGGATTCTATGGAGGGGGTGAGTCAACTTTCAAGGTGATCTGCGTCTCTGGCCCAGATTCAGCCTCCTCGATGACAAACGGCGGACCCGGGGGCCCGCCGTTGGTCATCCCGCGATCGCCTCGGGCTGTTAGTAGCCTTCGACCGTGGAGATAAAGTCGGTGATCGCCCTGAAGTCTCGAACCACTGCTCCCGCGACCTGGAATGTCTCGACGAACTCTTCCAGCCAGGTGTCGACCTGGAAGGGGACAAACACGAGGTCGCCGTTGCGCATCAGGATGTCTTGCTCACCATCCCCCTGGAACACCAGGCGCTGGATATCGCAGATGATGACGTAACGGTCGCCGGTCCGCTTACCTTGTCGAATGACCGCAATCTGCTGCCACTCCGAGCGGTTCTGCAGAGCGCTGGTGCGAGCGAGCACTCGGCTGAGTCGATCGTCGCCATTGAGAGTGGCGACCCCTTGGTTTCCGGAGGGGCTGATGATGGCGACTTCGCCACCGTTCACCGTGTTTCCGAACTCTGTGGTCTCGGTGTTCACGATCACTTGGGGCGGCTCGACGAAGAACTCCCGGTAGCGCTCGGAAATGTCGTTCTTGAAGGCGAACACGGTGCGCCCCGAAGCTTGCACGTCCCCGATCAGAGGGAGGTCCACGAACCCGTCCGGGCGCACGTTGACGGTGCGGGCGATGTCGTGGTTGTACACCTCGACCCGAATTCTGATCCCCGGCGGCAGGACATACTCGTCCCCAGGACTCACGCCCATCTCTCGGAGTACAGCGAGGTACTGAGGGGCACTGACGATGTTCGCGGACGCGGATCGCTTGAGGTTACCCTCATCGTCGTAGTAGGTGAAGGTATCGATCGGGGTCGTGATCCGGCTGTAGCAGCCCGGCAGTGCGAGGGCGGCCATGCAGCAGAGGACGACGAACCCGAGACGGTTTCGGGCGGAGAATTGCGCGGCCATCGGCTCCCTTTCATCGGGGGGTGCCTCCTGGTCCGGGGAGGCTCTACTTCCCAGCTATCGGCAGGGGGAAGAGTCAGCTTGACCTTGCGACGAAGATCCCGAGGAAAATTGCGGTTGAGGGCGTGGGGGAGGTCGGGGGGCGCCGGCGGATTGACCCTGGGCCCCTAGGAGGCTGTCGGAAAACTCATTCCGACCGACGATTTGAGCTTCCGGCAC
>CALEHF010000281.1 GCA_937876125.1 uncultured bacterium | reverse complement strand
TGCGCCCAGCGAGGGGGATCCAGGATTGAACGAGGGGCGACGCTTCGGTCAGCAGCATGTTTCGCTCTCCCTCCCCATCCGTCTTGCAGGGTCCATCCTGAATTACTCAAGAAATGATGAGGGGACACTCCGCCGCTTGACGTGAGTCTATTTGAGGCCGAAGCCTCGCAGTGGGACTCGCCGGCAGGGGCCCGAACTTCTCGAGCAACACGGTCTTCTGGATGGATCGCTCGGGAAGAAGCCGGGGGACGACGTCTGGCTCGGCGAACTCGCAGGAATCGTCTTCCGCTCGAGTCGCGCAGAGGCGGCCCAGGCGATCGCCGCGGCACTTGGCGCCGGGTACGACCCAAACTCCGTGGGTGAGGCGCTGTCGATCGCCTCCACGCGTTTGCTCCTCCATGACGGCGGGCGCGCGAGCGATGCCAGCTTCGGTCGCGACCGGGGGAGCGTTCACGGCGCCTCGGTCGGAGTGCATGCCTCCGACTCGGCGCAGGCGTGGCGCGCGATCGCCGCGGTCAGTTCTCCGCGGAATGCCGCGGCGAGTCTGATCGTCGGCGCCTATCACACGGCGGGTCAGACGGGACACGTCGGAATGCGCCCCTTCCCCTATGCCGAACGAGCGGCCGAGAGCGACGGCAAGGCCTCGCCCGAGGAGCTGCTCGATCGTCTCGACGCATCGATCCGGGGGCGCGACCAAGGGCGCGCCTGCGCTTTAGCCGCGGCGTATGTCGGGCGGGAGGGAGCGGACCTCACCGCCTACTTCGATCGGATGATTCGGTTCGCCGTCAGCGAAGATGGTGCGCTCCACGCCGAGAAGTACTTCCGCACCGTGCAGTCCGCGGTCGCGACCGGTCGCGCTGCCTTCCGGTCGGAGCACCTCCTCGCCCTCGCGCGAGTGACCGCGAGCGAGTGCGGCACTCCGGCGCCCGGGGGTGAGCAAGCGCGGAAGTTGATCGGAGCCTGATCGGAGCGAAACGCTCGGGTACCCGCGGTCAGTCGCCGGCGGGGGGCGGTGCGCCCCCTGGAGCGGTCTTTGCCTCGAGCGCTTCCGCGAGAGCTGCGCCGATCCTCACGTAGTTCGGGGCCGAGCCGTTGTAGTGGCAGTACCAATGGCCCCCGCGACTCCGGAATTCATCGCTCAGTTCCTTCGTCGGCAGTGAGTTCTCATCGGTGTCGGAGATGCCCTTCTTGCGTTTCTCGTTCGACCAGCGATCGCTCATCTGACGCAATTCCTCCAACCGATCGTCCCAGTACTGAGCGGTGGGGACGAAAGACACACCCGTGAGGCCTGGGTGACTGGCAACCTTTTTCTGGGCGCTTCGGAACGCGATCATGGCTCGAGCTTCGCCATCGCCCGTGTTCTTCGCTCGCTCGACGATGGGCGTGCCGCCGACACTCATCTCTCCGATCACGACCGGCAGCGCGGGGGCTCCGAGGGCCGTTCGCAGATCACGGATCAGGGCGGCGAGATTGTCTGAGTAGGCGGAGATGATGCCAGCGCCGATGCTCTGGTTCGATTCGGGATCGCGTTCGTGCCAGCGGCAGAAGTCGTTCCAACCCTGGAACCAGGCGAACCCCGCGAGCTCGAACCCCTGCCCAGCGTACCCCGGGACGATCTCATCGATCCGTTCGAGGGCCGAACCGATGTGCTCGATCATGAGCCGATAGTTGTGCCCGATCTCACGGCGCTGGTCCTTGGCTCGCTCCTTCGCGAGAAGGGCGGCCTCATCCCCTTCGGGAGGCCCAGCACTCGGAGAGCGGAAGTCGCAGAAGACATCCTTCCCGCCCCAGGCAATCTTGATGATCAAGACGGGCCCCTCGTGACGGTCGCCCACCACGGTGCCGAACCCGAGCTCGGGTCCGACTTCGCCGGATCCCGCGCCCCAACCGGGTCCGAGCGGTCCGGTCTCTGGGTTATGGCCGGGCCAATGCACCGTGACGTCACTCCGAGTTCGCCACTTCCCGTCGGCTTCGCGCAATTTCTTCAGGATCGCCGCGCCATCCTTCGACTCGGCGAGATGGGGGAGGCTGCGCAGTTGACCGTGCCCCTCCATGTTCGACTGCCCCGCGAGGATGTAGACGGCGACCTTCTGCGGTTCGTCACTCGCGAGGAGGGGTCCGCTCGCTCCGGCGGTGAGCCCGAGCCAGATGAAGAGCAGAGCGCAGAGGCTCACAGGGTTTCTCTGGTGGTGTCTTCGCAGCATGAAAGTCCTCCTCGTCGGTACAGGATACGTGGCTTTTCGACAGCTCCTAAGCTGTCGGATCGTCGGAGGTCGCGTCTACGGCTCGTCTGAGTCGAGCGCCGCGCAGATGAATCCAGATCTGCCCCAAGATGAGCGGCAAGGAACTCATCCCTGCGACCACCCACCACCCGCGTGCCCCCGGATCGACCGTTCCGAGCGCGGTCGAGACCCCCGGCAGATAGACCGCGAGCACGAGCAGTCCGGTGCACAGCGCGAGTGCGCCCCACACCCAGCGATTGCGGATGACGTCGTTTTGCAAGAAGCGAGAGCCGCGGTCCCGTACGTTGAAGACGTGCCCCAGCTGCGCGAACGCGAGGGTGAGGAACGAGACGGTGACCGCGCGTGGGGTGTCGAACCCCAGCGGACCGAGCGCGAGAAAGAGTGCGGTGAGCACGCAGATCGTGATCACCACCCCGAACCCCGCGATCTCGAACCAGTCACCGCGACGAAGGATCGGCTCCTTCGGGTCGCGCGGGGGGCGCAACAAAACCGCCGGATCCCCATCGCCGAACGCCAGGGCCAGCGCCGGGAAGACATCGGTCACCAGATTGAGAAACAGGATCTGGATCGGCAGGATCGGCAGGGGAGCGTCGACCGTCGTCGCCGCAGTGACGATCATGACCTCGCTCAGGTTGCACGAGAGCAGGTAGAAGATGAAGCGACGAATGTTGTCGAAGATCACCCTCCCCTGACGTACCGCGACCACGATCGTGCGGAACGCATCGTCCTTGAGGATGACATCTGCCGCTTCGCGTGCGACATCGGTGCCGCGCATCCCCATCGCGATGCCGATATCCGCCTTCTTGAGAGCTGGCGCGTCGTTCACGCCGTCCCCGGTCATCGCGACGACCGACCCCGCCTCCTGGTGGAGAGCGATCAGGTCGAGTTTCTCTGCGGGGGACACGCGGGAGAAGATCGGGACGTCCAGCAGGTCCCCGGTGCTCGCGAGTTCTCGTCCTTCGAGAACTCGCGCGTGCGCGTCCTCGGTGAGGCCGACACTGCGGGCGGTTTCGCGCGCGGTGGTGGGGTGATCGCCCGTCACCATGACCACCCGGATCCCGGCACTCTGGCAGTCAGCGAGTGCGGCAGAGACGTCCGCGCGAGGAGGATCGAGCAGCCCGAGCAGTCCGACAAAAGTGGTCCCGACGAAGGGGTCGTCGTCGGTGGATTCGAGGGTTTTTCGAGCGACCGCGAGGACCCGCAACCCTCGCGAGGCGAGCGCCGCCTCGCGCTCGAGCCAGCGATGTCGCGCTGAGGGACTGAGCGCGACTTCTCCCTGTTGGTTGAGTTCGTGAGTCGAGATCTCGAGAAGCGATTCGGCGGCCCCTTTGAGTGCGGCGAGTCTGCCGGAGCCTTCGCGATGGATCGTCGCCATCCGTCGGGTGACCGGGTCAAAGGCGAAGACTTTCTCTTCCGGTTTCTCACTGAGCAGGTCCGGTCTCGTCAGTCCGTGCGCACTTCCGGCGAGAAGGAGGGCGACCTCGAGGGGGTCTCCGACTCCACCGGACGAGCCGCCCTCCCCAGCATCGGTGAGAGAGGCGCTGTTGCAGAGCACCCCGATCTCCAGTGCGTAGCGAAGCAGATCGTCGGTCGCCGGTTCGGCGGTCTCTTCGGTGAGATCCACCGCGTGGTCGGCGAGGATGACGTGTTGCAGCCGGAGTCGGTTCTCGGTCAGCGTTCCGGTCTTGTCGGTGAAGATGACGCTTGTCGCTCCGAGTGTCTCGACCGCGGAGAGGCGATTCACGATCGCGTTCTGCCGGGCCATGTGCCACATGCCGCGCGCGAGCGCGATCGTCGCCACGATCGGAAGTCCCTCGGGAATTGCGGCGACCGCCAGTGCGATACTGGTCTGCATCATGAGCAGGAAGTCGCGACCGGACAGGAATCCGGTCAGAAAGGTAAGTGCGGCGACGACCAGAGTGACGCCGATGAGTCGGCGACTCAGCGCTTCGAGCCGCTTCTCGATCGGTGTGGTCTCATCCTCGGTTTGCTCGACAAGGGTCGCAATCTTCCCCAGCTCAGTCTCGGTGCCGGTGGCTGTGACGACCCCCGAGCCGGCACCGCTCGTCACTGTGGTCCCTCGCCAGAGCATGCTGGAGCGTTCGAAAAGTGGGGCCTGAGAGTCGACGGAGACACTGTCTTTTCCGACCGGCAGAGATTCGCCGGTGAGAGTCGACTCGTCGAGCTGGAGAGAGGACGCCGTGACGATGCGCAGGTCAGCGCTGATCGCGTCCCCTGAGTCGAGCAGAACGATGTCACCGGGAACGAGGGTGGCGGCGGAAACTGCAGAGTCTTGGCCGTTGCGGCGCACCCGCGTCGTGACCTCCCCGAGGCGTCGCAGGGCTTCCATCGAACGCACCGCGCGCAGCTCTGCCGCGAAGCCGAGCAGAACGCTGAGCAGGATCACGATGGCGACCGCCACAGCGTCGATCCACTCGCCGAAGACGAACGAGACGACCATCGCGCTGGCGAGGAGCGCCATGATCAAGCTGCGAAACTGTCGCAAGAGGATGCGCAGGGCGCGCGCACGCCGCGGCGGAGTGAGTCGATTCCAGCCGTGGCGGACGCGGCGGCACTCGACTTCGTCCAAGGAGAGCCCCGCTTCGAGCTGGACGCCCAGGTGTTCGAGGACTGCCTCGGGCGGTTCTGCCCAAGGGGTCTCGAAGCGCGGCGGCGCGACGGCAGGAGTGGGGGACGGTGGGGACGTCATTCGATAGGCTCGGTTCACGGTGCGGATGGAAGGCTGTCCTCCGCACAAAATACACAAAAGCCGCCCGGAAAGCCTCAAGGCTCTCCGGGCGGCGGTCGGATCCCCATTTCTGCGCGTGAGCGATCGGCTCAGCAACCGCCCGCACAGTTCATGTCTCCTCCCAAGAACAAGTAAGTGAGGAGGACGAGGGCGTCGAGGAGGTCGATGGCTCCGTTGCCGCTCACGTCTGCGGTCAAGGGCCCGTCCGCCGGTGGCGGCCCGGCCAAGAAGAGGTAGAAGAGCAGGTTGATGGCGTCAGTGATGTTGACGAGACCGTTCGAGTCCATATCCCCGCACATACCGGGGCAAGCCGGGATCGGGTTGAAGGCGGCGAGGTAGAGCGCGATGATTCCGATCTGATCTCCCGCGATTCCTCCGAACTCGAACGAACTCGAGATCACGACTCCCGGCACATTGGTTTGATAGAGGATGCCGACGTCATAGGCGTTCGTGGATCCGCCGCTGCCGTCGTCGCTCCAGATCGGTCCCGCGTTCGATCCCAGAACGTCGGTCGTGCTCGCCTGAAGCCGATCGGTGAAGTCGTTGCCGAGCGCGTTATCCTGCAGATAGGTCGCCTCGAAATTGCTGAGGTCGATCGCACCAAAGCTCGACCCATAGAGACCGTGCAAACTGTCGTCTCCGTCCGCGACTACCGTCGTGTCCGAGGTTCCTTGGACACCGTCGTAGTCGCTGAAAGGAGTCGGCGCGTCGAAGCCCCACACGTCCGCACCTTCGATGTAGATCGGCACTCCGGCGACGGCGAGCTCACTCAAGATCTCACCCTCTTCCATGGAAAGTGCGCGATTCGCGGGGTAGGTCCCCATGCAGCACCAGAGCGATTTCGGGTTCCCCGCAGATTCCAAGTTGGGGACCACCAGGACGAGTTCACCGTTCGCCTCGAGCGCACTCTTCAGTGCCGACACACTGTCGACGGCTCCGTTCGCACCCTCCGCGGCCCAGATCACTGCGACTTCGGAGGTGTCCCCGAGGAAGATGTCGGCGCTGTAGGGGAGGCGAACCGAGGTTCCGATCGTTTCGATATCGAAGCTGACATGCATCTTCAGCTGCGGAATGCCGGCTGGGACGAGATAGGGGGGCGTGGCGACCGAGAAGGCGCGCGGAACCGCGGTCGGCGCGGAGGCGGAGGTCACGACCGTTCCCACTCCCGGAATCAGGGCTTCCATGGTGACGTCGATATCGCCCGGCCCGTTTCCCCAACCGAACAAGAAGTTGCGTCCGAGCATGGGGCCGATGGCGGTCCAGTTGCGCCCGGAAACACAAACGTGCATCGGAACGCCGCCGGGGGCGGTCCGGGTGACGTCGCACTTGGTGAGCGTGAGGTGACGTCCCGTGAACATCGGAATGTCTGCGGCGGTGGCAGTGATCGTGTGGTGGGTGGTCGAGGCGGTGAAGCGGATCACGGTGACCGCCGGGTTCTGGTCCAGCGCGATGATCGTACCGGGCGGGATCGGAGCGCCGCTCCAGGGCGCGTTGTTGTCGATCACCAGGGTATCGGGGCCGAACGGATCCGGGATCACCACATGCAGCTGCGTCGAGACTTGGCTCCACGCCGGGCAACCGACGGGGGAAAGGAGTGTCGTCGTACAGACCACGGTGCTTCCCGCTTGGGCGCAAATCGGAATCAAAGTGTAGGCGTGCACACCTGGGCCCACCGACACGTCGGTCCACTGGGTGATCGATCCGAAGAGAGTGGTCACCAAGAAGCCGTCTCTCCACACTTGCACCTGACCGGGGAGCGGCGACCCCACCGACCAGTTGAGCTGGATCTGTCCGAGGGCCGAGTTGGGTGTGCAGATCAGGTTCGACAGGGGGGAGCAGATCGGATTCGTGTAGAGGAGCACGTGGAAGTCATCCTTGGCGCAAATCCGGGTGCTCGTGAAGCTGAACGTGTGGGTGTTCCGCACGACAGAACCGAAATTGATCGGTGATCCCGTCGGCCCGAAGTTGGGGTGCTGATTGAAGTCGAGAGTTCCCGGCCCCGTCACCAACGAGAAGTTGCTCGCGGTCAGGCCGGACCGTTGGTCTTGCAACCAGGGGCTCGGCAGAGCTCCGAACAAGTCGGTCCGCCCCGCGGTGAGATTTGCGATGTAGTAGCTTCCGCCTTGCAAGAGAGCGGGGGCGGTCGCCGCACCGTAGGTCCCGAACTCGGTCTGCAGGATCGAGATGTACTCCGAGTAGTCGAGGGTCACGATCGGCCCTTGGAGTGCTGGCCAGTAGGTCGCGTCCTGTTTCATGTGGAAGGTGGCGACGTTTGCGGGAGAAGGATTGCCGCCCAACGAGTGAGTCACCTCATAGTATTCGCCTCCGGCCGTGTAGGTTCCTTGGATCGCCGACCCCGTCGATGGGAAGGGCGCGGCCAGGGTCACCGTGCTCCAGTCTTGCGGGCTGTAGGTGGTGTCGAAAAAGAGAATCGTCTGAGCTTGGGCGGTCGTCGCGGAGCTCACACTGAGACAGACAAAGATCATGACGGCGAGCCAACGAGACGCGATCATGACGGCCTCCTTCTTGGAATTTGGATTCGAGACTGCTGGACTTGAAACTGCCGCGTTCGACACTGCTGCCTTGGACACTGCTGCCTTGGACACTGCTGCCTTGGACACTGGGG
>CALEHF010000280.1 GCA_937876125.1 uncultured bacterium | reverse complement strand
AGCACGAAAAGCTGACCTCCGTGCGTGGGGAAACCGTGCGTGGGGAAACCGTGCGTGGGGAAACCGTGCGTGGAGAATCAGGTGCGGGTGAGTCGGAACTAGAGAAAACGATCGACTAGGAGGCTGCTACGGCTCCGAGTCCGCTGGCGATTTCTCGTGCGCAACTCCTTCGACCCGGAGCGAACCCGCTTCTTCGAACTGGGATGCCCCCGGATCGCGGACGTCGACCCTCCGGAAAGTGATCGCGCGACCGGTCAGCGGATCCACTTCCAGTAGAGCTCCCGCCATATGCACGTTGTCTTCGGCGACGACAAAGGGTGCGTGCATCGCCGTGAGGAACTTGTGCAGCACCGCCTCGGCTCGCCGCCCGATCACGCTGTCGTACGGGCCGGTCATCCCGAGGTCGGAGAGATAGGCGGTTCCCTGCGGAAAAATGCGATCATCGGCAGTCGGCACGTGCGTGTGGGTGCCGAAGACGCAGCTCACGCGGCCATCGAGGTACCATGCCGCTGCCATCTTTTCACTCGTCGCTTCCGCGTGAAACTCGACGATCCGGATCTTGACGTCATCGGGAAACGACTCGAGAACTCGATCGAGAGTGCGGAACGGGCAGTCGACGTTCTCCATGAAAACGCGCCCGAGCACCACGACAACCCCGACCTTCACACCCTCTTCGACCTCGATGACATACTGCCCCGTCCCCATCGCGGAGTCGGGATAGTTCATCGGCCGGAGCAGGCGCTCCTCCTTCTGGTAGACCTCGAGGTTGTCCTTCCGCTTCCAGGCGTGGTCACCCATGGTCATGAGGTCCACGCCGGAGCCGCGAAGGTCCCGGAAAATTCGGTGCGTGATCCCCGAACCCGCCGCCGAATTCTCGGCGTTCGCGATGACGAGGTCGAGCTCCCACTCCTTGCGCAGGCGTGGCAGCTGCTCTCGCACAATGCGACGTCCCGGCTTTCCGACGATGTCGCCGATGAGAAGGATTTTCAGTGGTGTCGTTCGCACCCGGCCTACCTTGCGTACTCGGTGACACGCGTCTCGCGAATCAGGGTCACTTTGATCTCACCCGGATACGTCAGCTCATCCTCGATCTGCTTCGCGATGTCGTGACAGAGGCGCAGAGCCCTCTTGTCGGTGACCCGCTGGGCGTTCACGAACACTCGCACTTCGCGACCCGCTTGGATCGCCTGGGCGCTCTTGACGCCCGCGAAGCTGGTGACGAGAGCCTCGATCTTTTCGAGACGCTGAATGTAGCGTTCGAGAGACTCTCCGCGCGCGCCGGGACGCGAACCGCTGATCGAGTCCGCCGCCTGAATGATGACCGCGTAGATCGACTCTTGCGGAACATCGTTGTGGTGTGAGGCTGCTGAGTTACACACTTCGGGCGGTTCGTCGTAACGACGGAGTAGGCTCCCCCCGATCTCGGGGTGACCCCCTTCGAACTGGTGGTCCACAGCTTTTCCGATGTCGTGGAAGAGCGCACAACGTTTCGCGAGCTGCACATCGAGTCCCATCTCGCCGGCGATCATACCCGCGAGATTCGCACACTCGACCGAGTGGTCGAGAACGTTCTGGCCATAGGAGCTGCGGTAGCGGAGGCGTCCGAGCAACGTCACCAGTTTCGGGTGCATCCGCGGAATATCGAGATCGATGGACACCTGACGACCGGTCTGCTGGATCAGCTCGTTCATCTCGCGCTTCGTCTCGGCGACGACCTCCTCGATCCGACTCGGGTGAATACGGCCGTCGGTGATCAGCTGACCGAGAGCGCGCGCAGCCATCTCGCGACGGATCGGATCGAAACACGCCAAGTTGATGACGCCGGGCGTGTCGTCGACGATGACGTCGACTCCGGTGGTCTTCTCGAAGGCGCGAATGTTCCGCCCCTCCCGACCGATCACGCGACCCTTCATCTCGTCATTCGGAAGCTCGAGACTCGTGCTCGTCTGTTCTTTGCAATAGGTCGAGGCGAGGCGTTGGATCGAGGCGGCGAGGATATCTTTCGCCCGTTCTTCAACTTTTTCTTGAGTACGCTCGATCATCCGCGAGATCAGTGCGTCGCTCTCGTGCTCCAGATCTTGCTCGAGGCGAGTGAGGAGAGTCTTCTCCGCTTCTTCACGGGACATGCCCGCGACGCGCTGCAAGTTATCGCGCGCCTCTTCGTGGACGTGCTCGACCTCCTCCTCGCGAGCGCTGATGCCCCGCTCACGGGAAACGAGAGCTTCTTCACCCTTTTCGATTTTGCTCTCTTTGACGCGGAGAAGCTCCATCCCACGCTCGATCTCATCCTCGCGTTTCGAGATCCGCCGCTGCTCGTTCTTGATGTCCGCGCGGACCTCGCGCACTTCCCGCTGGAAGTCTTCGCGCTGATCTTTGATCCACGCCTTGCTCTCCTGACGTGCGGCCTCCTTGAGGCGCTCCGACTCCGTGTTCGCCTCCTCGAGGAGACGCTTCCGCTCGAGTTGTGCTTTGCTGGTAATGCGATTGGTCAGAACGTTGGCAATGAACCAACCCGCTCCCACCCCGACGACCACACCGACCACTACGGCGACGACTATGTATTCTGGCTCCATCTTCGGATGGCTCTTTCCCCTTGGATTGGTGGAGAGAAGATGAGCGCAGAGGTCAGGCCCATTCCAGAAGGGGCGCAGTCCGGAGGGACGGAGGGCCAGCTTGCCCGAGGTTCAGCTCGAGAAGGCAGGACCATCGCAGGCAGAACTCCCGCAGAGAGTTCTCGCAGGCAAAGCGAAACAGTGAGCTTGGAGAGAGAGCTTCTCGGCGTCAGTCGGAGAGGACCTTGATGTTGGTCACCAGGATCAAATTGGCTCCGGCACTCGGGGATTGTTCTTGAAGAACCCCTGAAATGCCGACTCTCTTATTGACGAAATCGTCCAACTTCAATGTCTCACTCTTCAAGTAGAACACGAGCTTGTTCCCCTTGAGGAGCCTGTGCGTTCCGTCGGCCTTCCGGTACTTACCGAGAGTCGCAACCCACCCCACGGCAAGGAACTCCTTGTCGCTGCCGGGTGTGCCTTGACCCGCAGGCCTGATCTCATTCTCACGTTCTCGTCTCTCGGCTTCCTCTTGGGCGCGCCGAGCGATTTCCTTCTGTTGTGAATGGCCCTGCATGCGGCGTGCATACGGGACCCAATTCTTCTCGATGAGGTCGACCCATTGCCCCGCCATGTCCGCAATGACGAGGTCTTCGCTGGCCCGCGCCATCGCGCGGAGATCAGCGAGCATTGGATCGAAGTTCCATGTGGATGGGAGCTTCGCGTACTCGACCCGCAACTGCTCGTAGATCGCGAGGAACGGCTCGTGACCGACAGCGGGGAGAGGAAGCTCCATTTTGGGCTGCACCTCGGTCGGCGGCTCAACGGCCGGGACCGGCTCGCCCGGTTGACGGCGTGTGACCGGAACGACGGGAGGATCTCCCGTGGCCACGTCCACCGCCCGAGGGGTCCGCGGCGAACCGGCGTAGAAAGTCTTCACCTGGTCGGCGGAGAGGCGATCACTCAGCTGGATGTGTCTCGCGATGATCCAGCCACTCGCACCGAGGGGCGCATCGATCTCGACCCAAGGGCCGTTTTTCTGATCGATCAAATCGAGCCGTCCCGTCGGGAAAATCGGGGTCCCGAGAGAAACTTGCCCGATCGGAGCGTGCATCGTGTTCGGAGCGGCGCGCAGGTTCACTTTGTTGCCGCGGACCCGCGCTTGACCCACGGACGTCGACTCGACGAACTTCTGACTGATCCACACTTTCGCCATCGGCGGCAGGGAAAAGCGGACCCAATCCCCATTCTTGCCCGTCGCCACAACGCGTGTGCGATCGGGCAACTGCGTGATCGGATTGTGGTTGGTGCTCGGCCCCGTGCGGATGTTGACCCGGTTCCCGCGAATCTCGGCGGCGCGGGGATAGCCCGCAGTGTCGATCGCGGATGTCCCCGCAGTTTGTGCGGTCACTGGAGCGATAAAAGCAGCGGCTCCGAGAAGACAGATCATGGGCAGGAAGATCATGGGCAGGAAGAGTCGCACACGCGGAGTCGCGAGGGCGCTCCCCGATGAGACGGGCACGTCCATCGTTGTCGATCTCGAAGTTGTCACGTGGCTCATAGTTCACCATCCTGCGGCATGGCAGCCGCTACCTTCTGGAGACGAGTGTCTCCCACTCAGCGCTCATCTTTCGAGTCGAGCGCACGAGCCCGAAAACTGCACGGGAGAGCCCGTACATCGGGGTCGACAGCTCGCCGTACGGGACCCTCGAACGGGGTGCCGAACTCAATAAATGGGCCACCGGATTTGGGTGTCGCACGTGGGGAGGTCATCCCCTGTTTCGAACAGCCGTGCCCTGCACAGCGATCAGACACACCTGAACAGCTGCCAAACATCTGCACAGCTGTCAAGCACTGCAGTCATCTCAAGTTGCGTGCGCACCCGAGCACTCCGCACCCCAAGGGGGGTGCAGTGCGGGATATGTTAGGTCGAGGGTCCGGGAGTGTCAATCAGAGCGGTCGAGAGAGGTGAGAACGGGAGCAGGCGATCTGAGGCGGTTTACTTGCGCGCGAACACGATTTCCCCGACGCGCCCGCCCTCTTCCCGTGCCATCACCGCGCACTTGATCCGGAACAGGAAATAGACACCCCGCTCTGCCCGGGCCAGGGTTTCAACGTGGGCCTGCCCCTTCGCGATGACGAGGTCGCTCCCGTCGAACAGCTCACGAAACTCACGCTGAGCCGCCTCCAGAGTGATTCCCAGCCCGGTTGAGCCCGGGTCGACCACGGCTTTCACCGCGGGAAGGGTGTCGAACCCAAATGTGACGAGATCGGCGCGTGTGGCGTCGAGGAGAACCGGCTGGGGGCGTACTACGCTGGTCATCTCGATCTCTGGCCGCTCTCTGACGATTTGCTCGAAGAGAACGCGGTCGAAGGGGAGCTCCGGTGCGCTGTCGTGGATGAAGAGCAGGTTTTTGGCCGTGCGAAGCTCTTCGCGAAAGCGATCGACGTCGCTCACGGAGAGTTCGTCCGGGGAAGCGGGGGCTCGTGAAGGGTGCAGCCCCATTTTTCGAAGATCTTCCCGAATCTTCTTCTTGGTGAGAAGGTCGTCATCGAAGACGTTGGCACGCGCTGAGATCGCGAGGGCAGCGAGAAGAGGGTCGGGCGCCGCTGCAACCTTTTCGCGCACGGGATCGAGGAGCGATTGCACCTCTTCGACCCAGCCATCGCGGACCTTTTGCCAAGGATCGGTGACGCCGAGATTCCGGCAAACCAGGTCGTGGAGCCGGGAAACGCGTTCTGCGGGGGTCACGCCCCCCTCCGACTCGATCCACTCGGCCATGACCTGGTTCAGGACCTTGTCATGGAGCCAGGGGTCGTCAGTGATCTTCTGAGCGGTCCCGAGAATCCTCTGCAGGATGCATGGGGCGCACGACGGGACGACCTTCACGGGAATCTCCGATCGAGAGAGAAACTCAAAAAGCTCCAGGAAGAAGAAATGGTGCCTCCGGGGAGACACCATTGCGACTCGGTCCACCAAACGATAGAGCGGTCCGACCAATCCGATCTCAGGCCATTCGCCTCACTCAGTGACGGCGCATTTTTTCGATTTGTTCGGCCGTGAACTCCAAATTCCTGACATACGCCTCTTTGAAGGTGCTGCCATGGTCCGGCTTGATGCGACGGACCGTATCCTTCGCATACGCCTCGGCCTCCGACCGAGTGTCGAAAGGTCCGACAAAGATCGCCAGCCGGTCATCGAGCTCGGTCAGCTGAACATAGCCCGGCTTGGTAAACATCTGGACATAGGCCATGAGTTTCGTCGTCTTGTTGATCGCGGATTGGTCGTCAGGACGGCCGAGTGCCGAAGCGATGATGATCACGGGGTACTCTTGCCACCCATCGTCGCCGGTGACGGGAGCCGCGGCAACCTCGACGCCCTCCGCATCGGTCACACGGCGCACCTCGGCACGCTCTCCGGGAGTCGAGTGCAAGATCGGTTGAGAGTCGACGTTCCACCCCGGCGCATCGCCTCCAGAGTAGGCCTGGCGGCGAGCGTCACCCTCTTGGGCGCTCGAAACCCCAGATTTGTACGCGATGAAGCCCACCAAGAACACACCCACCAAAGCGATGATGAGGATCGGAGGGCGGACCAGAATGGGTCGTACCCACCACGAATCAGGTCTGGAAACGGGTCCCACAGCGCCTCCCGACGCGAACTCATCTCCCTCGAGACCGAGAGAAGTAGAGGTGGATGAGAGTTCAGGAGCAATTTCTGGGAGGCGCCGCCGAGAACGCGAGGGTGGCGTCACATCGAGGCGTGGCCTCGGTTCCGGCGAGGGTTCCGGCGGGGTGGAACTCCCCAGCGCCGCGTTCTTTGGGGCTCCAGAGCCCTCTTGGGGTCCGGAGCCTTCATTTGGAATCGTCAGGCGACTTCGACCCGGTTTGGATTCCGGGCGGTCCCTGTTCGGATCTTCGGGTTCCCGTAGGATCTCGAAGAGGCTCATATCCCCGCGTCGACGTTTCATCGCTGGTCGGTCCTTCCCCCTGCGATCTGCATCGCGTCCCTCGATTCTCGCGTCCCTCGATTCTCGCGTCCCTCGATTCTCGCGTCCCTCGATTCTCGCGTC
>CALEHF010000279.1 GCA_937876125.1 uncultured bacterium | reverse complement strand
GAGTCCTCTTCGACTCGAGCTCGCTTAGGAGCCATCTGGGTTCCGCGGAACCGCTCAGCCACTGTCACGACTCAAGTCTCAAGAGCCAAGGCTGTCTTCGCGGATGGGCTACCTGCTCCCTTCAGCGGTCGGATCTTTCTGCGCCTTGCCGCGAAACGGAGGTGCGATGCGGTGGCTCGGCATATCGAACTCGGGATCGTTTTTGTGCACGAAACTGCCGGAGAACACCTCGGTTCCATCGACCAGAATGAAGTACAGGTCGACGGTACTATGCTGCTCTGCGAGTTCCTGACACCACTCACGGGCCTTCTCAATACCGACACCGCCGCTCTCGTGGAGTTCGTGAATAAAACGACCGGTCTTCGCTCGGTAGAGAGCAATGGTTCCAGCCATAGGCGATCCGCCTTTCGACACGCCCCCTGTTGCCCACCACACTGTTGCCCACCACACTGTTGCCCACCACACTGTTGCAAACCACACTTCATGGGCGAGTCGCCCAAGTCGCCGATAGTGCGCCGCGGTTCGAAATCCGTCCACCATGTCAAACGAACGGACAATACTTCGGTACCTGCGGGTGAGTCTGTTTCTTGCATTTGCTTCGAGATATGCAATGAGCAGCTGTTCAGGCGCCGTGACGACTTCGCCATAGGACGAGAGTGGCAAGTGCGGAGCCCACTTGTTTGGAATGTGGCGACTCCACGAACCAGGTTCCTCATCAGCAAGAGACCGCGGTTCCGCGGAACCGTTCAGCGTCCGATCACGGTCGGTGGCCACCCGGCACGCCACTTCACCCCGATCAGTAGACGATGGGGCGGAGCGAACCGCCCGGATTCGTCTCGATCAAGATCGCCGACTCCACTTCGAGTTTCATCTCGACCTCGTCGCGCACGATCGTCAGCTCCACGGTCTGTTGGTTCTGGAGCAAGATGCCGAGCATTCGTAACTGATCCTCCCCGCTCGCCATCTCTCCGCCGACCGACAGAACGATGTCCCCCTCTCGAAGACCGGCGCGCGCGAAGGCCCCATTTTCGTCACGAATCACCACCGTCAGCGCGTTCGGAGCGACCGGCTCGAAGGTGATCGGACCCGCCGTCGGGACCACGATCAGCTGCTCCCCCTGTTCCCCTGATCCGCGGACGCTCAACCGGTACTCCCCAGGGGGCACGAATGTGAAGTTCGCGACTCCCTCGACTGTTTTCGCCCGGTAGTTCGAAGATCCCTGAAGCACGAACCGCCGGACTTCCACCTCTTCGGGGTCGAGAACCGTAACCGAGTAGAGTTCCGGAAAGTCGAACGTGAGGAAGCAATCTCCCGCTGTGACCGTGGCGGACTCGCTGAGGATCTCGCGGTTTCCCATTCCTTCGATCGACGCGTAGAGCTGCACCGTGCAGGGACCGGTCGAAACGCGCGAGAGCACCACCCTGCCGTTCGAATCGAGTGATTGTCGATTCCCTCTGTTTCTCCCGACCTCGGAATCGAGTCGAACTGAGACGCCCTTCATCTCTGAGGGGATTCCGACCACCTGTACCGTGACCGCTGCGGACTCGGAGAGATCAATGCGCACCGCACCGCCAAAGCTGGTCATGGCGGAGGACGCACCGGCGGAGCCATCGCTGGCGGTCGCGCGCACGACGATCGAGCCTCCCTTTTCGATGAACTGCTCGAGCTGGTCCTTGTTCGGCAATGCGTACGTCGAGCCATCGCGCATCTTGATCAGGTTGACTCCCGCCGAATAGTTCCCGCCGCCGGTGAACTCGGTGTCGATCTGAATGCTCGGCATGGACACCTTCGTTCCGTTCGCATCGAAGACCGAGACTTGGAACCCGTGACTCAGGTCGAGCGGAGGGACTTCGAGATCGAGCTCAACCGGCCCGTCGATGTCGACGGAGAGGAAGACCGGATTCATGACGTTCCTCCACCACGACCCTCGCCCGATACAGACCCAGTACGGGCCCGGGGTGAGATTCGGGAAGGAGTAAGTGTCACCACCCGAACGCGAGGACTGGGCGTGCTCCAGATGCTCCTGGACCGGCTCGGGATAGTCCGTTCGGACAAGAAGACCGAGAAAGAGATCATGCCCCGGCACTTCCCCGGGAGGGTAGATCAGCTTTCCCGTGAGTTCGGGCTGCTGCCTGAGGGTCAGGGTGATCGAGGTCTCTTCCCCGAGGCGGAACTCCGCAGCCACCGTCTCCGAATACAACTTTCCGGCGCGCGCGCTCACCTCGCAGCGCCCGGGCTCGACCGTGACTCGCGGCTCCTCCTCGGACCAGCTGCGCGAACTGTTCGAGCGCTCGGTTTTCGTCATGAAGTAGACATTCCGAGGGCTCGAACCGTCACTGGTTCGAATCTCGACGAAGGCCACTGCGCGAGGATCCCCGACGAACTCGACGGACTCGCCGGCGTGCGCGTTCCTGCGTGATTCCTCGAACTGGAATCCCGCCCTCTTGACACTCACCCGATACTCGGTCGAGCCGATCCGCGCGAGGGAGAAGGAACCCGAGCTGTCGGTCGTCGCCTCCGATTTGGTGGCTTCCCCAAGACGTTCCCGCTGCACCAGTCTGCGGACCCTACCCTCGAGATCGGACGAGCGGGCTTGGGCAGGAACGAAGGGGCTCCCCTCGGGGAAGTTGGGGTGCGCCTCGATCTTCGCATCCGCGATCGGGGACCCGTCGGTCGAAACGACGGTTCCGGTGATCGTGCCGGAGAGGTCATCGGGAAGGGGAACCTCGATCGAACCGATCGCGCGGGCGAGGAGGGTGTCTCGGTCCTCCTCGGTCTTCTCGTCGGCGGCGATGGGTGCGGTCGCGGGAACCGGGGTGCCGAGATCGATCGGTTCTTCGTCGAGGGGCGCCGGGGATGAGGGCTCGAAGGCGGGAGTTGCCTTCCTCTCGCTCGACTTTGTTCCGAGCGACGAGAGAACGAGCGCTCCACAGGCGGCTCCGACGATGAACGCGAGACCCAGGGGGATCGATTTCGACATGTGCCCTCCTTCCGACCGCTCCGATCATAGTGTCCTCGATCCGAAGTTCGCTCAATAAAGAGTGCGCCAACCATGAACATCTGGCTGATTCCCCGCTCAGTTTCTCTTCAACCAGAGAGTGCGGTTCCGCGGAACCGCTCAACGTCCGCTCTCGGTCGGTGAGTTGGATCTTCAGTCCCACTCGTCCAGAGCCGGACGAGTCAGTCCGCCGGGCGGATCAACCCCGCCGCGGATCGAGTCCGCCGGGCGGACTCCGCCCGTGCATCTCACCCGCGTCCTGACCCTACTCCGCCGGCCGCGACTTCGGCCGTGACGTCGGCCCCTCCGCGAACTTCTCCAGATACTCTCCGTACCCATCCGCCTCGAGCGACTCTTTCGGAATGAAGCGGAGCGCTGCTGAGTTGAGGCAGTAGCGGAGACCGGTGGGCTTCGGACCGTCGTCGAAGACGTGGCCCAAGTGCGAATCACCGTACTTGCTGCGGATCTCCGTGCGGACGTAGCCAAGCTTTGAGTCGGATTGACTCATGATGTACTTCGGATCCAAGGGCCGAACGAAGCTCGGCCAACCCGTCCCCGACTTGAACTTGTCTGTTGAACTGAACAGCGGCTCTCCCGACACGATGTCGACGTAGATCCCCGCCGCCTTGTTGTCCCAAAACTCATTCTTGAAGGGGCGCTCGGTGCCTTCTTTCTGAGTCACTTCGTACTGAAGCTGGGTGAGGCGCTTTCGGATCTCTTCCTGCGGCGGCTTCGAGTAGACGCGCGTCTCTTTCTTTGCCACCTGCGGGCTCTTCAGTTTCGCGGGCGTAAATTCGAGGTCGGAACCCCATGCGCTCTGGCGAAACTGATCGCGCCCCGAACCGGTTCGGTAGCGCTTATAGTGCTTCGGTTCCTTCTTGTAGTAGTCCTGGTGATAGTCCTCCGCCGGGTAGAACCGATCGAACGTCGTCACCTGGGTCACGATCGGCTTCGAAAATCGAC
This sequence comes from uncultured bacterium, assembly GCA_937876125.1. Taxonomy (GTDB): domain Bacteria; phylum Planctomycetota; class UBA8108; order UBA1146; family UBA1146; genus JAFMMO01. Next base: position 6,361 of record CALEHF010000279.1, on the reverse strand, counting down.
CCGACTCGGCGAGCGCGCGCTTCGACTTCTCGGCGGCGGCCTTCTGCTGGTCATCGTGAGTGAAGATCTCAGCTCGATACTGGCTGCCGCGATCGACGAATTGCCCGCCGGCGTCGGTCGGGTTGATTTGGCGCCAGAAAATTTGCAGCAAGCTCTCGTAGCTCACGAGCGCGGGATCGAACTCGATCTGGACCGCTTCTGTGTGGCCCGTGCGGCCGGAGGAGACCTCTTTGTAGGTCGGGTTCTCCTCCTCGCCTCCCGTGTATCCGGAGATGACGCTCTTCACTCCCGCGATCTTCTCGAACGGGACCTCCACACACCAGAAGCACCCTCCAGCGAAGGTCGCGAGCTCGGTTTTCGTGCCGTCGACCTTCTGACCGTTGACCGACTTCAAGGTGTCTGTGTGCTCGGCCGTGGAACTTCCCGCGATGGCCACGGTGCCGCTCTCCGTCGATCCAGCAGTGCAGCTCGCGGCCGCGGCCACGACAACGAGGAGGGTGAGGCTTCGAAAGAGTGGGCTCTGGATCATGGAGTCTCCTTTGCTCGGTCGGTTCGGGCTTTTCTCACGAGGGTCGAGTTGTGGGGCGCGGCTGGGGTGTCGGGAAGGGTTTCAAACGGAATGATCGCGCACAACGATCCCATCGCATCCACTTTCCGTGACTTACGTGTCGCCCAAATCCGGCACCCCAGGCTTCACCTGGATCGTGCTCTCCCGGGCGATCGTCACCGTTCCCGCCTTCGCGCCCTTCGGCTTTCTGACGTTCTTCGCGAGGGTCCAGTTCACCGCGACCTTTCCGCCATCCCGCGCCTTCGAATGATACGCGGCGATCGCCGCCGCAGCTTTCAGCGTGTCGCGATCGGGTTCAGATTCCTCGACGCGAAGGACCACGTGACTCCCTGGCATCCCTTTCACGTGGAACCAGACATCGTTCGCACGCGCAAATCGGAGGCTGAGGTGGTCGTTGTCCGCATCGGTTTTCCCCGCGTACACCGTGAAGCCGCCGGGGAGGTTGTAGACCCACGCCTTCGGCTCGGGGGGGGTGTAGTCGCTCGTCACTCCACCACCTCGACGCCACGCCAGAACGCGAGCCGCCCCTCGATCTCCGCCGCCACCGTCTTCGGCTCCACCGTCTTCGGCTCCGCTGTCTTCATACGCGCGCTCCACTCTCGAGTTCTGTCAGTCAAATCGTACACCAACCCACCTTCGTTGGCCCCAGAGGGGTGTGGATCAAGATCGCACGCCTCAGAGCATGGGGCACTCTGCCGCGTATCCCATCCAGAGCCGGAGGCCGTTATGCTACTGGCTCGGCTGTCTGCCACTGGGCTCGAACCCAAAATCCGAGCGACTCCCTCTCTGCTTGAGTCGAGGAGGTGCCCGTATGTAGTTCGTCTCGGACGAAGTGCCGCTCGCCCTCCTCGCGGATTCCATCGCGACCTGGCTGTCGACGAGTGGCGACATGCGGGAGGTCGTTTCGACGATCTTGCACTCGCCCGAGTTCCTGGGGCCGGCGCACCGGTGGAACAAGATCCGCACTCCGATCGAGGACTCGATTGCGATGGTCCGAGCGTTCGGTGGGACGACCGACTTGAACGCGCCTCTCACGGCGATCTACGACCTCGAGCAACCCCCCTTCCTCTCCATCACACCGGATGGCTATCCGGAATTTGGGGCTGACCAATTGAGCACGATGCGCATCCTCGAAATGGTCAAGCTCGCGCGGCGCTTCATCGATCCCTTCAGTGATCCCGACCTGGATATCATGCCGCTCTTGGCGAACGCGACGATCGATCTCGGCGATGCGGGACAGGTCGTCGATACTCTCCTGGAACAGGCCTACCCGGGCAACGCGTCGGCGATCGATCGCCAGTTGGCCATCGACTTCTTGCTCTCGACCGACACCGGCGTTCCCCAGGCTCTCGACGCCGCCGCTCCCGACTACGAGGCGCGCGTGACGAAGCTCGCGATGTACTTGCTGGTCTACCCCCAGGGGCGCAAGCAGTAGGGCCCGCCTCAGGCACTCCACTCGAGGGGTGCCGGGAGTCGCGCGTCCGAGTACTCGATGTGGAGCACTCTGCGGTGGGTCGGGGATTCGGACCTTCCCGAGGAGTGGAGGATGAGGGGGGACACCGCGAGGATCTGTCCCCTCTCGGCGGGTACCGTCACCGCGGGTTCTCGAGCCACTCTCGTCGTCTCTTCCGTGCTCAAGATTCCACGTCGATGCGAACCGGGCACGACGCGGAGAGCGCCATGGGTCTCGGGGCAATCGTCGAGGTGGAGACGCAGAGCGACGATGCGCTCGAGCACCGGAAGGGGAGGCTGCGTGTGCCAGAGCCCTTCCTTCTGTCGCCAGTGGGAAAAACCGGGGAGCGCGTGCTCTCGGTTGACGGTGATCGTCAAATCTTGATGCCAGGGGACGAGCCAGTTGGCTTCTTCCGTCTTATCGAAGAAGGTCCCCTTGGTCGCTCGGCACTCTGTTGCGCGACCGCCATCCCCGGCCGTTCCGAGCAACAGGGCAGCGAGTGAAACGAGCGCTTGGGCGGCTTCGCGGGCCGCGGGACTCTTCGCGAGCGCTCCCCGCACCGAGTGCAAAGAGCCCTCTGCGGCGACGAGCCGCCGAAAGTCCGCGATCACCGCATCGATGGTCGCTGACTTCAGCCCCGAGGAAACGACGACAAAGCCGTCCTTACCGAAGCGCTCGTGAAGAGTACCTGGGGGCGGGGGGAAGTTCATGGCCTACCGAGTTCGCTCCGGAACATCATCGAAAAACTCCACGAGGCCAGTTTCGAGGGAATACTCGGCGCCGACGACAGCCAGCCCATTCGTTTGGATCAGCTCTTCGATGATTTCCGATCCGTGTCGCAGGTGATCCGCAGACGCGATGATGTTGGCGCGCGTGGCGTGCACGAGCAACGCCTTGGGATCGTGGCGCAGTTCGGTCTGGAGAAGGGGCTCAACGGCGGGGCGCACGCGATCGACGATCGAGCGGAGGTTCCGCGATCGATTGCCGCTCGGCAGTTCGAGCTCTTGAATGGTCGCCTGCACCGCGCCGCAAAGAGTGTGGCCGAGGACGACGACGAGGCGGGTATGAAACTGCTCGGCGGCGAATTCGACGCTACCGACAAGAGAGGGAGCGACGATGTTGCCCGCCACTCGAATCACGAAGAGATCGCCGATCCCTTGATCAAAAATCATCTCTGCGGGCACCCGAGAATCGGAGCAGCCGAGGATGATGGCGAAGGGCTCCTGGCCGGCGAGCAGGGCGTTGCGGCGCTCGTCGCTCGCCATTGAGCTGCGGCCGAGCCGGTTCGCCACGAAGCGTCGGTTGCCAGCCTTCAATCGAGCGAGGGCGTCACGGGCAGGGATCATCGAAGCCGTCCTCCTTCACGGGACCCAGGGCAGTTGTCCCGGAGGGAGAGTGTACCAGTGCCGCGTCGCGCTCAGTAGAGCGCCGGCAACTCTTCGACCGGCTTTTCATCGTCGAAGCGAGCACCGTAATCCACCGCGATCCCGTACTTCGGATCTTCGATAATGCTGACCTCGACCAGATCCCCCGCCTTCTCGAGCAGGACCCGGCAGTCGGGGCTGAGGTGGCGCAGATGGAGGTTCTTCCCCGCGCGCTTGTACTTCTCCGCGAGGGTATCGATCGCCTGCAGACCACTGTGATCGAGGACGCGAGTATCGAGGAAGTCGATCACGACCTCCTTCGGATCCTGCCGGGGGTCGAACAGCGCCGCGAAACTCTCGACCGACGCGAAGAAGAGCGGCCCGTCGAGGAGGTAGACCTTCTCGCCGTCATCGCTTTTTTCCACTCGCGCGTGGATCCGCTGGCTCGACTTCCAAGAGTGCACGAGCGCCGAGACGACCACCCCCACCACCACGGCGACCGCCAGATCGCTGATCACTGTGACCGCGGAGACCAGCACCAAGACGAAGGCATCGGATCGCGGAATCTTGCGGAAGATCCTGAGGCTCGACCACGCGAAGGTTCCGATCACGACCATGAACATCACGCCAACCAGAGCCGCGAGAGGGATCATCTCGATGAGACCCGAGGCGAACAGCACGAAGCTGAGAAGGAAGAGCGCCGCGGAGATTCCGGAGAGGCGTGTGCGTCCCCCCGACTCCACGTTAATCATGCTCTGGCCGATCATGGCGCACCCGCCCATGCCACCAAAGAACCCAGTCACCAGGTTGGCCCCCCCCTGGGCCATGCACTCCTTGCTCGCCTTGCCGTGGGTCTCGGTGATCTCGGCGACGAGGTTCAGCGTGAGGAGGCTCTCGATCAGTCCAATCGCCGCGAGGATCACCGCGTAGGGAAAGATGATGGTCAGCGTTTCCCACGTCCACGGAACGGCGGGAACGGCGAACGCCGGCAGCCCGCCGGCGATCGAGGCGAGGTCTCCGACGTTTCGCACGTCGAGACCGAGCCCGAGCACGAGTCCACTGGTGACGAGAATTCCCATCAGAGGCGCGGGGACCGCTTTGGTCAGTCGGCTCGAGAGCCAGATGACGAGCATCGTCAGCGCCGCAAGCCCCAGCATCATCGCGAGAGCGCTGGTGGGCATCCAAGCGTGGCCGCCCGCGCCGTCTGGAACTTTGAACTGACCGAACTGAGCGAGGAAGATCACGATGGCGAGCCCGTTGACGAAGCCGAGCATGACCGGGTACGGCACCAGTCGAATGAACTTACCGAGGTGGAAGACCCCGGCGAGCAGCTGCAGGACCCCCATCAAAATGACGGTCGCGAACAGGTACTGAGGGCCGTGCGTGGTAACGAGCGAGACGATGACGACGGCGAGCGCGCCGGTTGCACCGGAGATCATGCCTGGCCGCCCGCCGAAGATCGCCGTGATGAGACCGACGATGAACGCTGCGTAGAGGCCCGAGAGCGGTTCGACGCCGGCGACGAACGCAAACGCGATCGCTTCGGGCACCAAGGCCATGGCCACCGTCAGGCCGGAAAGCAGTTCGGTAAACACGCGGGCGAAACCCCATCCAGAAGGCGGTGGGGTCCCTAAGCTAGGTGCGGAGTGCAATGAGTATCCTCTGGCGTTTGAAGGCGGATGTGAGTGCAGGGAGGCGAGCGTGGGGGCGGAGTGCTAACAGACTTACCCGAGGGCGTACACTCTAAAAGCTACGATGTTGCCGTGAATGGGGCGGATCGAGGCACTGTGGGGCCATGGATCAGAGCGATGGTTCGTTCGGATCGAGGCGGGTCGCCTGCTTCAGGTCGAGGATCCGATGCCCGTAGACACTCTTGTCGGGGACGATCAGAACGAGCGCCATGAACGCGTTTCTCACGTGGGTTCGTATGAGCACGTGCTGGTAACGACCGCCCGATGTCTGCCAGACGGCGTCGACATGACCGCCGGTGCAATCGAAGCCACGGAAGTCGACCGGCGGGATCTCCTCGAAGTAATCCCAAAAGTCGAAGGGGGGCGGATCCGTGGTCGGGATACGAATCATCCGCATCGTGAAGGTTGCTTGAAACTCGCCTTCGGTGAGCATTCGCACGTCGACTTGCCTCTCCCTCGCTCCGCTCCGCGAGGAGCTTACTCGGTCTCGAGGAGAGGGTCGAACGACAGCTACCCCCGAATGTCGAGCTGGCTGCCGGTCGAGAAGGAGGGGGGCGCGAACCGGTTTGGTTGGGCACTCTGTTTCTCGCCTGGGCGGTCGGCGATGCCGACGGGTTGCGGGGCCTCCCCGGGGACCTCGGTGATCAGAGCGGAGCTCGCCGGCTCAGGAGCGGTCGTCGAAGCTTCCGAGCTCGGGATGGCCGAACGGTCCAGGGCGGGCTCGACTTCCCCTCCCTCGCTTGCGCCGAGCGCTTCTTCCTTCCGGATCGAGGTCAACTCCGCCTGCGCCTCCACGCGTTGCCGTGCAGCCTTGGCGGCAATCTGTCGGTCCGCTGAGGAAGGATCCGCGGGGGCGAGTGCAGCTCGTTGGATCTGAGCCATCTTCTGAATCGTCGCCTGGGGATCGTCGGCGACAGGGCTCACATCGATCGGAACATGCCCACCCACTGCGTAGCGCTTGCCGTCGGGGCCGGTCTGGAAATCGAGGTGAATCGCTCCCCCGAACGAACCAGCGGCGGACTTGTGCGCCTGCTCGTGGGTCCGCACTTCGCGATCGCGCTCGCGGAGCTTTGCGACTTCCTGAGTCTCTTCGGGAGTTTGTTCCTCGGAAGACCCCGGGATCGACGGAGAAGTCTCTGTGGCCTCAGCGAGAGGCGGTGCGACTTCGGGACTCGATGCGGCCCCGGAAGTTACGGCGCTCGCGCTCCCGGGCAGCTCTGCTCGAGAGCCCGCGGGAGATCCGAAGAGCTGAGCCGCAGCGGACCGCGCCTCGTTCGAGATCTCG